>JAYEJO010000034.1:24933-33923 GCA_034660595.1 Candidatus Caldatribacteriota bacterium | reverse complement strand
TAAAATATATGCAGTATTAGAAAAAACTGCATAAGTGGAAATTTTAAAAATATTTCACAGGACAGTAAAAAAGAATGAGTAAAATTCTTTTAGAAAAATTGAAGGCCGAAATGAAGATTGAACCTGAGAAGGTGGCCCTTTCTTTGGAGAATTTCATCAGAGAGTATACCGAAAAATTAGAAAGAGAGGGAGTAATATTAGGATTAAGCGGAGGTATTGATTCGGCAGTTATTGCTGCTTTGTGTGTGCGGGCACTTGGTCCGAAGAAAATTTTGGCTTTAATTATGCCGGAGAAAGATTCGAAAAAAGAACACACCCAAGATGCCTTAAATTTTGCCCGGGAATTAAATATTGAAGCAAAATTAGTTGATATAACTCCTTATCTTGAAGAAATTGGCGTATATAAATTGTTTCCTTTGGATAAAATTCTTTCTTTAGGAAAATTAAAAGGAGCCTTGGTTAGAAAAGCATATCATTTCTATGAAAGAAAGACGGGGAAGATTCCTTTTCTGGAAAGTCTTTCAGGTTTTAAAGACAAAGAATATAGTTCTTATCTGGCTAAAGGCAATGCCTATTATCGGGTAAAACACAGGTTGAGAATGATACTGCTCTATCTTTATGGAGAATTGGAAAATCGATTGGTGGTGGGGGCAGCCAATAAGAGTGAATACAAAATTGGATACTTTGTAAAACATGGGTGTGATGATGCCACTGATATTATGCCCCTTCTGAATTTATATAAAACCCAGGTAAGAGGACTTGCCCGCTATCTAAACATCCCCGCAAGAATTCTAAAGAAGTCTCCATCGCCTGATGTGATGCCAGGGCTTACTGATGATGAAGAGGTAATGAGTATTTCTTATGAAAAGCTGGATTTAATTTTATTGGCTTTGGAAAAAGGGTGGGAACTTGCAGATATAGTGAAAACCCTGGGAGTAGAAGAAGATGAAGTTATTTATATAAAAAATTTGATGAAGAAATCGGAACATATGCGGAAGATTTATACTCCCGATGCTTTTTAAAGGCTTTAAAGTATTAAATCTATCTTTATTTTTTAAAAAAGAGGAAATTGTATCATCCGTGTAGATTAATAATATTAATCGAAAATTAATTTCTAAAGGAGAACTGTTATGAAAATTTATATTAGTGCTGATATCGAGGGAGTTACCGGCATTACCCATTGGGATGAAACCGAAAAATCAAAATCTGATTATCAGAAGTTTGCTAAACAGATGACCGATGAAGTCAAAGCAGCCTGTGAAGGAGCAATAAAGGCGGGAGCAAAAGAAATTTGGATTAAAGATGCCCACGATACCGGAAGAAATATTATGGCAGCTGAATTGCCGCAGAGCATTAAATTGGTTCGGGGTTGGAGCGAACATCCCTATTTAATGGTGCAGGAATTGGACGAATCATTTGATGCTTTATTGATGATTGGTTATCATTCTTTCGGCAGTTCAAGCTCTAATCCCTTATCCCATACCTTGAGTTCTTCCACTTTAAATTATATAAAATTAAACGGAGAATATGCCAGCGAATTTTTAATTCATGGTTATGCCGCTGCTACTTTGGGTGTACCTGTGGTTTTTATAAGTGGAGATGAAGGAATTTGCAAGGAAGCGAATAAAATTAATGAAAACATCAAAACCGTGGCCGTAAATAAAGGCGTGGGTAATTCGGTAATCAGTATTCATCCGAAACTTGCGGTAGAAAAAATTAAAGAGAGTGTGGAGTCAATACTAAAAGGAGATATTGATAAATGTAAAATTGAATTACCGGAGCACTTTAAAGTAAAATTATCATATAAAAAACATACAAGAGCTTTTAAAGCATCTTTTTATCCGGGAATGAAACAGATTTCTTCTACCAATTTAGAATTTGAAACAGATAATTATTTTGAAGTTTTACGGATGTTATTATTTGTGACATAAAAAGATTCAAGTCAAAAAAATTGTTGTAAGGAAAAAATAATTTAGAATTTTTTATAATTTTATTAAAATAAAGCAGGATTTTTAAAATTCTTGTCGAATAAATATATAGGCTTAAGAAATAAAGTTAAATTTTTACGAAAAGATCTATTCCCCTTGTTTCGTTTGGTAGAAGTAAAAAATCAAAGTGGAAGGAGGTGAAAAAAAGAATGAGAAATAAAAAATTAGTATTGATGGTTATTTTTTCTCTATTAATTGTACTTTGCACAGGTAGTATTAGTTTATTGGCTGCAGAGAAATACATTAATGGTATTGATGCTGATTATCCTCCCTTTGCCTATATAGATGAAAAAGGTAATCCTGCTGGTTTTGATGTGGAGTGCTTGAATTGGATTGCCCAGGAGATGGGTTTTGAAGTCAAACACCAACCAACAGCCTGGGATGGTATAGTTTCCAGTTTATTAGCTAAAAAGATTGATATGGTTTATTCGGGGATGTCTATTACTCCCGAAAGGCTGGAAAAGGTAGATTTTAGTATACCTTACTGGGAAATTAACCAGGCACTTTGTGTTCGGGAAGATTCAGACCTTAATATCATCGCTGCTTTATGCGGCGAATATACAGTAGGAAGCCAGAGGGGTTGCACGGCTGCAGAGTGGATTGAAGAACATCTGATAAAAGCCGGTATACTTCCAAAAGATAACCTAAAATTGTATGAAGGGTTTTCTTTGGCAGTCAAAGATTTAGTAAACGGAAGAATAGATTCAGCTATGATGGATGATGTAATGGTAGAAGACGCTATTAGAAAAGGTCAACCAGTGAAGATTGTGGGGATAATTAAAACTGGCGAGGCGTACGGGATAGCAGTTAGAAAAGAAGATAAAGAATTAAAAGCAATACTTAATGAAGGAATAGCTAAATTGAAAAAATCAGCTAAATGGGATGAATTGATTATTAAATATTTTAGTGAATAAAAGATATAATAAAGGTGGAGAAAATGTATTCTTATCTTTAGATTATTTCTCCACCTTTATTTGGTTAAAAAGTGAGAAGAATAACTATGAATGAAAATCTTGCATTAATCTACCAATCTCTTCCTTATTTACTTAAAGGCTGTACCATAACTATTGGATTGGTAGGAGGGGCTTTAGGTCTGGGTTTTGTAATTGGGGTTCCCATGGCGGTAGGTCAAGTTTATGGGAATAAATATTTGTCTGGTTTAATTTCTCTTTATGTCTGGTTCTTCCGGGGGCTTCCGGTTTTAGTCCTCCTTTTTCTTTTTTATTTTGGATTATTTTCTCTTATTGGGCTTAATTTACCTGCTTTTACGGCGGCTATCCTGGTCTTAGGGTTACGAAGCGCTGCTTATCAATCGCAGATTTTTCGAGGGAGTATACAATCACTCGGTGAGGGGCAGATGTTAGCTGCCCGTTCTTTAGGGATGAAGAAATCTGAGGCAATTTTGCATATAATTTTACCCCAAGCTTTGCGGATTTCTATCCCCGGATGGTCTAATGAATATGCTATTCTTTTAAAAGATTCAGCAATTACTTATGCCATAGGGGTAATGGAAATATTAACCAGGGCGAATTTTATCGCTACCCGCACTTATAAACCTATGCCCATTTTTCTCACCTGTGCAGTAATTTTCATAATTTTAACTTATGGTGGAGTGAAAATTCTTGATCTTTTAGAAAACAAAGTGAGAATTCCTGGTTACGGAGAAAGGAGAGTTGAAATTTAAACAAGATGCAGAAGGATAAAGATATTGTTGTTTTACGTGTAGAAGATATACATAAGAGATATGGGAAAGAAGAGATATTAAAAGGTATTTCTTTTGAAATTAAAAAAGGAGAGACTAAAGTTATTATCGGCCCCTCGGGAAGCGGGAAAAGCACCCTGCTTCGCTGTATTAATCAATTGACTATTCCGGATAAGGGTAAAATCTGGTTAGAAAATGAGGAAGTAACTCACACCAAGAAGGATATTAACCGATTTCGCCAGAAAATGGGGATGGTTTTTCAGGATTTTAATTTATTTGACCACTTAACTGCTTTAAAAAATGTGGAGATAGGCTTGCTTAAAGTAAAAAAGATGGATAAGAAGGAAGCTAAAGAAGAAGCAATGAAAGAATTAAAACGGGTTGGTTTGGAAAAACAGGCTAATTTATATCCTGCACAACTTTCAGGAGGACAAAAACAAAGAGTATCTATAGCCCGAGCTTTAGCTATGGATCCCAAGGTGATGCTTTTTGATGAACCTACTTCTGCCCTTGACCCGGAACTAATCGGGGAGGTATTAGAAGTAATAAAAAAATTAGCTATTAGCGGGATGACCATGGTAGTGGTTACCCACGAAATGGGATTTGCTCGTTCGGTAGCAAATGAGGTCATATTTATAGAGAGCGGAAAGATTATAGATCAAGGTACTCCTTATAAAATATTTACTAATCCGGACCATGAGCGAACCAGACAATTTCTTCGTAAGATAACTGAACTTTATGGAAAGTCGGAAGAATAAAAATGGAAAACATTACTTTTATTCGAGAGATACTTTTGCCCTCTGTATTAGAAGGAGCATTGGTTACTCTTAAATTAATAGCTTTATCCATTCCACTCGGTCTGATTTCGGGGGTTTTGATAGCTGTGGGACGGGTATACGGAAATAAACTTATTTCCTCTTTTTGTACTGTCTACACATTGTTTTTTCGTGGTACACCCTTATTAGTACAACTTTTTATTCTTTATTTTGGGTTTCCCTCTATAGGTATTTTCTTTTCTCCCTTTACTGCAGCTGTAATTGGTTTTATCCTTTGCAGTGGAGCATATCATTCAGAATATATAAGAGGAGCAATCCAATCGATAAAAACTGGCCAGATGATGGCTGCTGAAGCTCTGGGAATGACCAGGGCCAAGGCTATTTTATATATTATTCTCCCCCAGGCTTTAAGAAGAGCAATTCCCGGATGTTCCAACGAGATTATTTATTTGATAAAATATTCTTCACTTGCTTTTATGGTTACCTGCGTAGAGCTCACCGGGGCAGGCAAAATAATTGCTTCTCGCTATTTTGCCTATACAGAAGTTTTTTTGGTGGTGGGAGTAATATATCTATTAATGGTTTCTGTGGTTACTAAAGTGCTTAATATGTTAGAAAAAAAATTAGAAATTCCCGGATTGGGATAAAAAGACAAGAAAGTTGAAATTTAATTTCATTCAAATTATTTATATTTTTAAAAGAGCAATAAGCTCTCAGATACATAGGAGGAATAAATTTGAAAAAGTTATTAACTGGTAATGAGGCTGTTGCCGAAGGAATAATTGAATCAGGGGTGGAAGTGGTCTGTGGATATCCGGGGACTCCTTCTACAGAAGTAATCTTGACTTTGCTTTCTCAAAAAGAAGAATTGGGGATTCACATAGAATGGAGTACAAACGAAAAGGTTGCTTTTGAAATTGCGTCCGCTGCCGCCTGGGCCGGGAAAAGAGCTCTGGTTACCATGAAGATGTCCGGGGTGAATGTGGCTGCCGATTCATTGGCATCTATCGCTTACAGCGGATGCACCGGGGGTTTGGTTATTTTTGTAGCCGATGACCCTGGGGTAAGTGCCGGCATGCCCGAAGAGGATTCCCGCTATTATGCTAAATCGATGGTGGTTCCCATGCTCGATTTAGCCTCACAACAAGAATGTTTGGATTATGTAAAAGTTGCCTTTGAAATCTCAGAGAAAATCGGTGGACCTGTTTTTTTAAGATCGACTACCGATATCTCTCATGTTGCTTCTGATGTGGAAATAGGAAAAAAATTGAAATTAGAAAAAAGAGAAGCGCATTTCGAACGGGATATTGCCAAATATACCAAGGCGGGCGCTGTCTGGTGTATGGCTCAACACCGGGATGCCCTTGGCAGATTGGCCGAAGCTTCCAAAATTTGCGATTCTTGTATTACTGAATCCGGGATAAAAGTAAATGAAACACATTTTGAGAATGGCAGTAAACAGGGAGTAATTTACGCCGGAGCGGTGGAGGGAAATTTTAAAGAGGCCCTAAAAAAATATAATTTGAAACTCTCCTGGTTAAAGATAGGTATGGTCCATCCCTTACCCGAAGAGAGAATAAAAGAATTTTTAGAAAAAGTAGACAGGGTGCTTATCCTGGAAGAATTAGACCCTCTTGTAGAGGCGGAAGTGATAAGGGTCGCCTATCTCTTAAACAAGAGAGTTGAAATTTTAGGAAAATTTGATAAAACCCTTTCTCTAATCGGAAATTATTCCTTTAAAAAGATAAAAAATGCCCTGGAAGTTCTTTTAAAAACAAAACTTGAATCCGGGCAGGACTCTAAAATTTTAGAGAGAGCCAAAGAATTAGAAGTTAAACGTCCTACTTCTTTTTGTATAGGCTGCCCTCACCGGGGGACCTATTTTGCTCTGAATAAGGCGATTAAGAATTTAAAATACAAAAAAGATGAAATTATTATCACCGGGGACATAGGGTGTACTATTTTAGGTATGAGTAAACCTTTTGAGAGTTGCTGGACTGAAGTGGCCATGGGAGCAAGTATAGGGTTGGCCCAGGGATTTAAATGGGCAGGTATTAAAAAACCGGTGATAGCCACTATCGGAGATTCTACTTTTTTCCATGCCGGTATTCCTCCCCTTGTTAACGCAGTCTACCACAAAGTCCCCATAACGGTAATTATTTTAGATAATGGCTGGACTGCCATGACCGGTTTTGAAGAAAACCCCGGGACTATTAATTTAAATGGGGCTACTGATACCAAAAGAGTTGATATTGTCGAGATTTGTCAAGGCTGCGGGATAAAGGATATTCAGATAATTGACCCTTATCAGAGCGAAAAAGCGACAGACGTAATAGCAAAGGCGATAGAATATCCGGGTGTTTCGGTAATAGTTTCCCGTCGGGAATGTGCTCTTCAAGTTAAAAGAAGAAAGGTTAAATTCCCCCAGCGCAAAGTAAATATTGATAAATGTACCGGCTGCAGGATATGCTTGAGTTCTTTAGCCTGTCCGGCGATGGTATTTCATCCTAAAGATGCCCACAGTAAAGCCTATATGGAAATTACTTCCGCCTGTTTCGGCTGCGGGTTGTGTGAATTTACCTGTCCGACAGGGGCGATAGAGGTGATAAAAAATGGAAAATAATTTTTATTTAATCGGAGTAGGCGGACAGGGAGTAATAAGATTAGGGCAGATTATTGCCGATTATGGATTAAAAAAAGGGGAGAAAGTTAAATTTTTTAAAGAGGTGGGCATGGCTCAGAGAGGCGGCCCGGTTCATTGTGAAGTCAGGATAGGTAGTGTATTTGGATCAAGGATTCCTCCCCTTTCTTCTGATATAATAGTAGTAATGGAATTATCCGAAGGATTGAAAACTTTAGAATTTATTAAACCGGGCGGAACAGTTATTTTAAATAGAAAAAGGATATATCCTATTGATATGATGGCTCATCCCGAAAAATACCCTCAAGATGAGGAGATAGTCAGATTATTTAAAGAAGCAAATGCAAAAATAATCTGGATAGATGCCGGGAAAATTGCGAGAGAAGCAGGGCTTCCCATTGCAGAAAATATTGTCTTGCTGGGTGCCCTCTCTTTTATCTCTTCATTTGATAAAGAGTCTGTTATTAATATTTTAAAAAAACATATCCCCCGCGAATTAGATAAAAATATTGATGCTTTTCGCGCGGGTTACGAAACAGCAGAAGGAATGGATAAATGAAAAGTATGGAAAATTTTTTTAACCCTCATTCGGTGGCTGTCTTCGCCTCAATGAAAGAAGGGAAGACCGGATATGAAATAGTAAAAAATATGATGGAGGGTGGATTTAAGGGAGAAATTTACCCCATAAACCGCAGTGGAGGAGAAATATTTGGCCAAAAAATTTATCCGGAATTTAATAATTTAGGTATTGATTTAGCTGTTATTGCTATCCCGGGAGAATTTATTCCTTCGCTTTTAGAAGATTTGGGAAGTAAAGGGGTTAAGTCAGTAGTTATAATTTCTGCCGGCTTTTCAGAAGTAGGAAATATCAAGGAAGAAGAAGAGATAAAAAATATAGCTAAAAAACATCAAATGAGAATAATAGGACCTAACTGTGCGGGAATTATGAATACCGGTTGTAATCTCTTTGCCAGCATCGAAGTTCGTGCCCTTCCTGGCGAAACTGCCTTTATTACTCAAAGTGGCGCTCTGGGCGGGGCAGTCTTAATGATGGCCGAAGAATTGGATTTTGGTTTTTCTAAATTTGTAAGTTACGGAAATAGATGTGATGTGGACGAAGTAGATTTAATTGAATATCTTGAAGGTGACCCCCAGACAAAAGTACTTGCTCTCTATATTGAAGGGTTAGAAGAAGGAAGAAGATTTTTAGCTCAAGCCAAAAAGACTGTTATTGAAAAACCGATCGTTGCCATTAAGGCGGGTAAGAGTAAGGCCGGAATGAGGGCAACTTCCTCTCATACCGGTTCTCTGGCAGGAGAGGACAAGATATATGATGCCGCTTTTAAACAGGCTGGCATTTTACGGGTAGAAGGAGTAGAGGAGATGTTTGATTTATGCCGAGGTTTGATTTATTACCCGAAAATCAAGGGGAACAAGATCGGAGTGATTACCAATTCAGGGGGCCCCGCAGTGTTAACTACAGATAAATTAGAAGAATTGGGATTAGAAGTCACTGAACCATCCGAAAGTTTAAAAAATAAACTAAAAGAAATTCTCCCTCCACATGTCTCTTTGGGAAATCCCTTCGATCTCCTGGCTTATGGGGGAGCAGAGTATTTTGTTAAAGTCAGTAAAACTATTGCCCCCGAATATGATGCCATAATTGCCATTTTTGTTCCTACTGCCTCCATGAATTCTACAGAGATTGCCACCGCTTTAGGAAAGATAAAAGAAGAGATAAAAATACCTATATTTGCCAGTTTTATGGCCGGTAGATTGGTAAAAGAAGCGATTGGAGAATTAAAAAAATACGGAATCCCCAATTACGAAACCGGAGAAAGATGTGCCAAAGTAATTCAGAAGATATATAGAAATAGTCGTTA
>JAYEJO010000034.1:0-24833 GCA_034660595.1 Candidatus Caldatribacteriota bacterium | reverse complement strand
TGCATAGGATTATCCAGAGGGCTAAAAAAGAAAAAAGGCCTTTATTGGAGACAGAGGCAAAAGAATTGTTGAAGGAATATGGAATTCCTGTTCCTGATTTCAAATTAATAAAGAGTGAAGATGAAATTGTTGGTTTGGTCAAAGAAATGAATTTTCCTATAGTGATGAAAATTGTCTCTCCTGACATCATCCATAAATCAGATGCAGGAGGGGTAAAAATAGGGCTAAAAGATGAGAAGGAAGCCAAATTAGCCTATCAGGAGATTATCCATAATATTAAAAATTATAATAAAAAAGCAAGGATTGAAGGGGTAATAGTATATCCGGTAATCCCTAAGGAAGTAGAAGTTATTGTGGGGATGATAAAAGACCCCCATTTTGGCCCGGTAGCAATGTTTGGAATGGGAGGGATATATGTAGAGGTACTAAAAGATGTTTCTTTCCGCATTATTCCTTTAGAAGAAAGAGATGCCCGGGAGATGATTACCGAGATTAAAGGATATGAAATTCTAAAAGGAATAAGAGGTGAACCTCCCCGGGATATCCGGGCCATAGAAGAAGTTTTAATAAAAGTTTCTAAACTTACCATGGAAAATCCTGAAATTAACGAAATAGACTTAAATCCTATATTTGTATTTGAGAAGGGTCTGCAAGCAGTAGACGCCCGAATGATTTTATAAAATGAGAAATAAAATTAGTAAGAAAAATGTTGTCTATTATTAAAGAGAAGGTGGTTTTTTTGGAAAAAGAGCAGTTTGACATTATCGGTAAAAGGTTTGATATAAAAAATATAGGTAAGGTAACCGGTGAAGAAGTTTATTCTTGTGATGTAAATATTCCCGGTCAATTATATGCAGTAGTTCTACGCAGTCCCTATTCACATGCTGAGATTAAAAAGATTGATTATACGGAAGCAGAAAAGATGGGGGCTATTTGTATCGGTCCTGATGATGTGCCGGATACTTTATATAATGAACGAATAGTTAGCATTCCTGATAAGACCTATCGAGATAGAACGGTTTTACCTAAAGATAAAGTTAGACATGTAGGAGAGGCTATTGCTGCCTGTGCCGCAGAAACAGAAGAGAAGGCTTTTGCTGCTCTTAAAAAGATAAAAGTAGAGTGGGGCAAAAAATGGGAACCGGTGGTAACCCTCGATGATGCTATGGATTCTAATGCTCCCGCGATATATGACCATGTATATTTAGGAGAAGAAAAAGTAGATGTAAAAAATAATCTTGCCTGTGAGCGAAATATTACAGTGGGTGATGTAGAAGAAGGATTTAAAGAAGCAGATATAATTGTAGATGAAACATTTAATATAAAAAGAGTTTACCATATGCAGCTGGAGACTAAATCTGCAGTATGTAAACCGGAAGCAAATGGAGGAATAACTCTCTGGACTACTACCCAGGGGATACATAATGTACAGATACTTTTAGGACATATTTTTAATATTTCACTTAGTAAAATAAATGTTAAGAGAATTACTTTGGGAGGTTCTTTTGGTTCGAGCATTCAAATGAATTCAATAACCCCTATTTGTGTAGCTTTAGCTTTGAAAGCAAAAAGACCGGTGAAATTAGTGACTTCCCGGGAAGAAGATATGTACGACCATTCAAGTTATCCCTTAAAGACTCGCTTAAAAGTAGGAGTTAAAAAAGATGGAACTTTAACCGCGGCTCATTGTCGGGTATGGGTAGAGATTGGCGGCCATAATATCCAAGCTTATCCCTATCTCGGTTGTGTAGCCGGTTGGTTTGCTTCACTTTATAAATGGAAGAATATAAAATACGAAGGGAAAGCAATCTATAGCAATAAAGGTCCTTCTTGTGCCAGAAGAGGGTATGGCAGCCCTCAAATAAATTTTCCCGTAGAAAATGTGATAGATATTTTAGCGGAAAAATTAGGGGTTGACCCGGTGCACTTTAGACTACAGAATTATGTGGGAAGAGGCGATGAATTTTGGGGACAGGGACCTACGGTTAAATCCATCATTAGAAGCTGCGGCGTAGAAGAGATGTTGGTTAAAGGGATTGAACTTATTGGTTGGGATAAAAGAGGTACCCCTGATGAAAAATCCGGCAACATCAGAAAGGGCATTGGAGTAGCCAGAGGATTTCATACTTCCGGTACCGGTGGTCCCAAGGCTGGCGAAGTTATAGACTATTCCGGTGCAACCATTAAAATTAATGAAGATGGTTCAGTGGATGTTATCACTGCTTTAATGGATCACGGAGGGGGAACCTGGGACGCCGGGGCAAAAGTGGTAGCAGAAGTTTTAAAAGTACCATTTGAAAAAATAAGTATTGATAATGGAGTAGATACACGCACCACCGTTTTTGATGTTAACACTCATGCTACCAGAGGAATATACTGCGGATGTGGTGCCATAAAATATGTGGCAGAAAAAGTTAAAGAAATGTTATTAGATTATGCAGCTACCCTTTTTAATGATAGACCGGAGAATCTGACCTTAGCTTTAAACGAAGAACTTGGCCAGGGCATAATATATCCCGAAGGTCTACCGGAAAATTATAAAACAATTGGTGAGATAGCAGATCATGCTCGAATAACCAGCGCAGGAACTATTTCTTATACCTCTACTCTCAGACAAAAAAATTGCCCCCCTTGTTTTATTACTTATTTTACAGAAGTTGAAGTGGATACCAGAACCGGTGAAATTACAATACCGAGAGTAGTAATGTTAGGCGATTCGGGTACTATTATCAATCCTGAGCTATGGAAAGGACAGATATTGGGTGCTTATGCTTTGGGGTTAGGTGTAGGAAAGTTAGAATCGATACCTTATGATAAGGTTACCGGTAAATTAAAATGCAATGGATTTATTGCCGATTTTAAAGTTCCCACTACCATTGATATGCCTAATATCGATAATATTATCGTAGATCATGCCCATACTTATGAACCGACTGGTCCCTTCGGAGCAAAGGGAATAGGTGAGGCCGCCTTAAGTGCAGTAGCTTCATCATTTGGAAATGCGGTTTATAATGCGGTAGGTATTAGATTTCATGAACTCCCAGTAACCCCGGAAATAATGCTTAAAGCCTTGGAGGAAAAAGAGATAGGAGGGAAAGTTAGAAATGCAAACTAATACAAAAATATTAGCTCAAGAATTTGAGTATCTAGCCCCTAAAACAATAGATGAAACTATGGATTTACTGGATAAATATAAAGATAAAAATATTAAGATATTAGCCGGGGGAACCGACCTTCTGGTCAAAATGAAAACAATTGATTTAAAAATTGATTATTTGATAAATATAAAAAACATTCCAGAACTTAATTTCGTTGATACAACCGATGGATTAAAAATAGGGGCAGCTACTCCTCTGTCACATATTATAAGGGAAGAAAAAGTTAAAATAAAATATTCCGCTTTATATGAAGGGATTATGTCTATGGCTGCTCCGGCTATTAGAAATATGGGGACTATGGCAGGTAATCTGGGCAATGCTTCTCCGGCGGCAGATACCGTTCCTCCTTTGATTGCCTATGGAGCAGAAGTAAAATTACAAAGCAAAAGAGGGGAACGTACTGTTTTGGTAGAAGATTTTATTATCGGAGTAGGGGAAACAGTTATAAAATCCGATGAATTGATTAGTGAAATAATTATTCCTGAAATAAACAAAAATACAGGAAGTGCTTTTTTAAAAAAGAGCAGAGTAAAGGCCGATCTTTCTAAAATAAATTTAGCAATTTATTTGGAAAGAGAAGGCAATATTTGTAAAGATTGTAAGATAGTTTTTGGTTCAGTTGCGATTAAAGTTTTACGAGCAAAAAAAACAGAAAATCTCTTAAAAGGACAGATAGTAAATTCTGAGTTAATAAATAAAGCAGCAGAGAATGCATCTCGTGAGATTAAACCTATAGATGATATTCGTTCAACTGCCGAGTATAGAATTGCAATATCTAAGGTAATGCTTAAAGATGGATTTGAGTTAGCCTGGGCAAGAGCGAAAGGTTAATTTTAATTAAACTTGAAGGAAGGAGCGAATTATAAAGTGAAAAAAATTCCTATTAAATTTTCTATAAATGGTCAGAAAAGAGAAGCTTTGGTAAATTCAAATGACCTTTTGATAAATATATTAAGGGATGATTTATATCTAACCGGAACTAAATATGGTTGTGGTATCGGTGAATGCGGGGCTTGTACCGTTTTTTTAGACAATGAACCGGTTTTATCCTGTTTAACTTTAGCGGCTGCAGTTGATGGGAAAGAGATTACTACCATAGAAGGACTGGCAAAAGGAAATGAACTGCACCCCATGCAAATAGCATTTTTAAAAAATGCGGCAGTACAGTGTGGTTTTTGTACTCCGGGAATAATACTTACCGCGGTTGCCCTCTTGAAAGAAAATCCAAGTCCCACCGAAGAAGAGATTAAAGATTACTTGAGAGGAAATCTTTGCCGCTGTACCGGGTATGTGCAAATAGTAAAGGCAATTAAGGCTTGTGCAGAAGGAGGGGAAAATGAATCAATTTAAATATATTTTTCCTAAAACAAAAGAAGAAGTATTAGAAATTTTGAAACAAGAAAAATCAGAAGTCTGTTTAGTAGCTGGATGCAGTAATGTATTACCATATATAAAAGATAAGAAGTTACCAGCAAAACTACTATTGGATATTTCCGGTATTGAAGAATTAAATTATATTAAAAAAAGTGAAGGTAAGTTATGTATCGGAGCAGCTACAACCATTTCTGATTTAATTAATTCTAAAATTATCAGAGAAGAATGTAATATGTTATATCAAGCAGCCGAACAGTTTGCCGACCCGACAATAAGAAATAGTGCTACCATTGGAGGAAATTTAGCTGATGCTTCACCGGCCGCTGATATGGCACCGCCCTTATTAGTTTTAGATGCAGTTTTAGAAGTAGAAAGTATGGATGGAAAAAGAGAAATTTCCTTAAAGAATTTTTTTGTCGGTCCGAGAAAAACAGTTTTGCATGATGATGAAATGATTACCAGTATAAAGATTAAAGATGATTCTATAAACAAAAATGGATGTTTTATTAAATTAGGTTTAAGACAAGCTATGGCTATTTCTCTTGCTACAGTTGCCCTAATCTTAGTAGTAGAAAAAGATAAAGTTGCAGATGTACGTATTGCTATGGGTTCGATTGCCCCGACACCTCTTAGATTAATTAAGGTAGAGGAATTCTTAAAAAATAAAAAAATAAATAATAATTTAATTGAGGAAGCCATAAAAAAAGTAAGAGAAGAAGTGAAGCCTATCGGAGATGTGAGAGCTTCTGCAGAATATCGAAGATATATTTCGGGAATCTTATTCAAACGGGCATTTAAAAAATTGACCAATTAAATTAGTTAGTTAGTTACTTGGTTAGCTAGTTAGCTAGTTAAGAAAACAGATTTAAGATAGAAAGCTTGTTTTTAGTTATTAGTTTTTCGTTTTCAGATAAGATTGTCGTGCCATGATTAATCAGAGCAAGGCAATATCTCAACTAACCAACCAGTTAACCAACTAACCAAATCAAGGAGGCTTTACATGGAAGAATATAAAGTAGAATTAACTGTAAATGATGAAAAAATAAGTGCTGCCGCTAAACCCGAAGAATCTCTATTAAAATTTTTACGCCGAAATGGCTTTACAGAAGTAAAATGCGGATGCGAAAAAGGGGATTGCGGTACCTGCACAGTTATTATGAACGGTAAAACTATTAAATCGTGTATTACTTTGGCTATGCAGGCCAATGGTAAGGAAGTATTGACTGTAAAGGGTTTGGAGAAAACAAAAATAGGTCAAAAATTACAGGAAAGTTTTGTTCAACATGGGGCTGTACAATGCGGTTTTTGCACTGCCGGTATGTTGATGGCAGCCAAAGGCTATTTAGATACAAATCCTGAACCCGACAAAGCAGAAATTAGAAAAGCAATATCGGGTAATCTATGCAGATGCACAGGATATAAAAAGATTGTAGAGGCTATTTATGATGTCGCATTAGAAGATCAAAAATAGAAATAAATTTAAATTCCGTTTTATTCCCTCTCCCCTCGGAGGGAGAGGGTTAGGGTGAGGGGGAGTTTGTCAAAGGATGCTCCCTATAAATAACTAAAGAGTGGAAGGTGATATTAATGTCTGAATTCAAGATAGTTGGTAAACCAATTCCCAGACATGATGCCTGGGCAAAAGTAAAAGGAGATCTTAAATATGCCGATGATTTTACTTTACCGGGAATGCTATATGCCAAGGTTTGCCGCAGTAAATATCCGGCTGCAAAACTTGTTTCAGTTGACATAAGTAAGGCAAAATCATTAAAAGGGGTAAAAGCAGTTTTAACCGCTCGCGATGTTCCCCGTAATGAAACAGTAACTAAATTTGGCCAATCTACAGATGTTAAGGGAGGTTTTGAAGGCTTATATAGGGTATTAGCAGAAGAAGGTAAGAAGATTAGATTTGTCGGAGAACCAATTGCCCTGGTAGCGGCAGAGACTGAAGAGATAGCGGAAAGAGCTTGTGATTTAATTGAAATTAAATATGAACTTCTCCCCGGAGTTTTTGACCCGGAAGAGGCCATGAAACCAAACGCTTATTTAGTTGGAGAAAAAGATAGCAATATAGTAAACGAATTCGGTTGTCTCACTGGAGATATAGAAAAAGGTTTTGCTGAATCTGATGTGATTGTGGAAGATAGATTAGAAATTCCTTTTATTGACCATGCTTACCTGGAACCGGAGGCTGGAATTTCCTGGTTAGATGATTATGGAACAATTAATATCAGGGTGTGCAGCCAGGTTATAGAACATTTTAGAGATGTAGCAGAAGTGCTTAACCTTCCCCATAATAAAGTTCGCTATATCGGTACTATGATAGGAGGAGGATTTGGAGGGAAAGAAGACATTACCGTAGAGTCTTTTATCGCTTTACTTACTTTGAAAACTAAAAAGCCGGTAAGATTAGTTTACACCCGGGAAGAATCCTTAATGGCTCATTGCAAAAAACACGCTTTTATCGAGAAATATAAAATTGGAGCAAAAAAGAACGGAAAAATTATGGCTTTAGAAGCACATTATATTGGAAATGCCGGAGCTTATACTTACTTAACCCCCTGGGTAGGTTTATATGCTACAGTTAGCGCAGCCGGTCCCTATAAAATTCCTAATGTAAAAATAAAAACTCAAATGGTATTAACTAATAATATTTTTGCCAGTGCTTTTAGAGGTTTTGGAGCAAATCAGGCGAATATCGGTTATGAGAGCATAATAGATGAATTAGCGAGAAAGCTCAATATGGATCCTTTGGAAATCAGAAAAATAAATTGTATGCATACCGGAGACGCACTATCTACCACCGAGCAGGTGATAAAAACTTATGTAGCTCTGCCGGAAGCTGCAGAAAAAGCCTGGGCGGGCTTAGGAGAACCCACTGTTTCTAGGGATAAAAATATTAAAATCGGCCGGGGCATAGCTATGGGGCAGATGAGTTATGGGAGAATGACTTTTCTTCGGGATTCCTCCCGCTGCTATGTAAAATTAGAAACTGACGGCAGTTTGATAGTAAGAAGCGGAATACCTGATTTAGGCGGAGGGCAGGCTTCTCTCCTATCCCAAATCGCGGCTAATGAATTGGGAGTTCCTATGGAAAAAGTAAAGGTTTATAATACAGATTCCATGTTAACACCTTTAGCCGGAACTACAACAGCTACCAGACAAACTTATATGTCAGGGAATGCTGCACTTAAAGCGGCAAAAGAAGTTAGAAATCGAATTTTAAATAAAGCAGCAGAGGTTTTAAATGTCAATCCTGATAAATTAGATATTGTTTCTGAAAAGGTGGTAGTAAAATATGATGAATCAGAATATTTACCTTTAACGGAAGCTATACAAGCCTGTAATGCGGCTGGAATAGAATTATATTCGGAAGCCCAATTTAATGCGCCCTTTACCGGAATACCTGATTTAACCAATATAAAAGGTATGACTTTTCCTGATTTTGCCTTTGGAGCCCAAGCCGCAGAAGTAGCAGTGGATATAGAAACCGGACAGGTAAAAGTCCTAAAAATTGTCAGCTGTTATGATGTAGGGAAGGCACTTAACCCTGCCTGTGTGGAAGGACAGATGGAGGGCGGTTCCATACAGGGAATAGGTTATGCTCTATCTGAAGATTACGCCTTGCAAAAGGGAATTCCTCAAACTCCTTCTCTTGCCGAATATCTTATTCCTACGGCTGTTGATTCTCCGGAAGTTAAAACTATTATGATTGAATCAGGCGGCGGTTTAGGTCCTTATGGAGCCAAAGGCATAGGAGAACCTTCATTTAATAATATTGTACCTGCAATTTTAAACGCTATTTATGATGCTACCGGAGTAAGAATAAGACGATTACCTGCGACTGCAGAAAAAATAATAAGAGACTTAAAAAAAGAATATTTTAAAAAGTAAAAATATTATACTTGTTAAAAAGTATAGTTAGAGAAACTAAATTACTACCATAAATAAGGATTAATTAAATGTTAATCAGTAAAGCTTTAGATTTAAAAGAGAGAGCTTTCATATCTCTTGTAGGTGCGGGAGGAAAGAGTACTCTTTTTAAGCGATTAGCTGAGGAGCTGGCTCTTAAAGATAAATGGATGATCCTAACTACTACTACTAAAATGTTTAGCTGGCAATTAACTCCTTTTGTAAAAAAGGATAGATTAATTGAAGTCCGTGATGAAGAGACTATTCGGGGATATATTAAAAAATATTTTTCTCTTAAAAGTAAAAGAGGAAGATTAGCTGTCATAGGAGAGAAAATTGAGAATAATGGAGAAGAAAAAATATCCGGGCCGCCTCCTGATTGGCTGGATCAGTGGTGGGAGGATAAATTAGCAGATTATTTTTTAATAGAAGCCGATGGGGCAGCAGGAAGGCCGGTAAAGGCTCCGGCTTCTCATGAGCCGGTAATTCCTTTATCGACTACTGATTTAATCGGAGTGATTGGTATAGACGCCCTGGGTCTTCCTTTGCAGGAAGAGAATGTTTTTCGTTCCGAGATATTCTCCCAGCTAACCGGATTAAACTTAGGAGAAAAGGTTGGAATAGAAGCCTTGGCTTTTTTAATTTGCCATTCCCAAGGGTTGTTTAAAGGCGCCCCTCCGGGTTGCCGCCGTCATCTTTTTATTAATAAAGCAGAAGCTCCCAACAGTATAGGGAAGGCCGAAGAACTAGCTTTTCAGGTTTTAAAAATCTGCCACCGGAGAATTAGTGATATAATTATAGGAGCTACTGGTCAGAAGGAAGTGGTAGCTGAGGTAATCAGGAAGGTAAAAACGCCATGATTTACGGAATAATTTTAGCGGCAGGGGAAGGCAAAAGGATGGGGAAAGTAAAATTAACTCTTCCTCTGGGTGATAAGCAGTTGATAGAATGGGTGTTACAGGCAGCAAAATTAACTCCCTTGGATAAATATTTTTTAGTGGTTCGCCCCGAAGATAAAGATATTATTAAGATAGGTAAATCTTGGGGAGCTGAAATTGTTCTTAATCCTGATTTTCGTAAAGGGATGAGTACTTCAATTAAGAAGGCTTTGCTGAAAATAAACACTCAAGAAGCGGAAGGATTTTTTCTTATTTTAGGAGATCAACCTTTAATTACTCCTAAAATTATAAACAAATTGATGAAATCTTTTTCCCCGGGCAAAGGAGAAATAGTTGTACCTTACTTTAAAGATAAGCGAGGGAATCCGGTTCTTTTTGATATTTGTTGGAAAGATGAATTAATGGCTGTAACCGGTGATGTGGGAGGGAGAGTATTAATTAAATCCCATCCCGAAAAGGTAAAAAGAGTAAATATTTCAGAAGAAACAATTTTATTTGATATTGACCGGGAAGAAGATTACGAGAAGATGAAAAATATTTTTGACTCTCTTCATAAAAGGGGAAAGATTTAATAAGATGAATAATATATTAATAATTATTCGAGGTGGAGGAGATTTGGCTACCGGTGTGGCGGTGAGGCTTTTTCGAGCCGGGTTTTCCGTGATGATTTTAGAAGTAGACCATCCTACGGTTATCCGCCTCCCCGTTTCCTTTGCCCGGGCAATTTATGAAGGCAAGGTTATTGTAGAAGGGATAGAAGCTGTTCTGATTCCTTCCTGGGAAAAAGCGGAAGATATTATTAAACGGGGGAAGATTCCGGTTTTAGTAGACCCGGAAGGAAGTTGCATTAAAAAACTTTCTCCTACCATCTTAGTAGATGCTATTTTGGCAAAACGTAATTTAGGAACCAGAATAAATCAGGCACCTCTGGTTATTGGTTTAGGCCCGGGATTTACTGCAGGAGAAGATGTTGATGTGGTGATAGAAACTATGAGAGGACATAATCTGGGGAGAGTTTACTGTCACGGGCAGGCCGCACCGGATACCAGTGTGCCCGGAGAAGTGGGAGGAGAATCGAAAAGAAGATTATTACGAGCCCCGGCTGAAGGTAAAATCACACCCTTACATAGCATTGGTGATATAGTTGAGGCAGGAGAGGTGATTGCAGAGGTTGAGAGAGCTCCTTTAAAAGCCGAGATATCAGGAGTTTTGCGAGGGTTAATCTATCCTCAAAGCCGGGTGACTGAAGGGATGAAGGTAGGAGATATTGATCCCCGGGGGGTAAGAGAATACTGTTTTACCGTTTCCGATAAAGCCCGCTCTATAGGGGGAGCAGTTTTAGAGGCCATATGTACTTATTTGAATAAAACTTAATCAAGAAAAATTAATTTTAAAAGTTTGAACTAATTTTTTCTTGAAAAATTCTAAAGTAATATTGTATACTTTAGAAAAGAATGCTCATTTTAAAATATAAATTTTTTATACATTTATAAATCCCAAGAGGGAGCATTTTTTTGCGTGCCGTTATATTTATATAAGCATAACGGTTGCAAAATGGAATTTTGTAAGAAGAGGACTGGAAATGTCAGAAATTTTAAAAGAAGCTTTAGAAAGAGTAAACAAAGGTGAAACAATCGCTTTAGTTACCATAGTTGAAGCCAAAGGTTCAACTCCCAGAGAAGTGGGCGCAAAGATGATAGTGAACAAGGATGGTTTGATATCCGGTACAATTGGAGGCGGAATAACCGAAGCCAAGGTAATCGAAGAAATAAAACAGGCACTAAAGGAAGGCAAGGGGAAGCTTTTAACTTATCATTTAACCAGAGAACAAGCTGCCTTGGATGAAGGGGCTATCTGCGGTGGTGAGATGAAAGTTTTTATAGATGTTCTTCAACCGAAAGAAGAGGTGTTAATTTTTGGGGCAGGCCATATCGCAGTTTGTGTTTCTAAATTAGCCAAGATGGTGGGATTTAAGGTAACTGTTATCGATAGTCGAAAGGAGTTTACCAACCAGGATAGATTTTCGGAGGCAGATGAAATAATAGCCGAAGATACAGAAAAAGCCCTGAGTCATCTTGATATAGCTCCCTCCACTTACATAATTGTAGTAACCCGGGGGCATTTAAAAGACGAAGAAGTTTTGAGTTCGGTAGTCAGGTCAAATGCTGCCTATATAGGGATGATTGGTAGTCACAAGAAAAACGCTGCTGTCTTTCAACGATTAGCAAAGAAGGGGATATCCCAGGAAGAGCTGGATAAAGTCTATTCCCCTATCGGGATTGATATAAATGCTCAGACTCCGGAAGAGATTGCGGTAAGCATCATGGCCGAGATTATCCAGGTTAGAAGAAAAAAAGCAATACAGTAATAAGTAACATGTAATGAGTAGCAATATGTAGGGACAGACCTTGTGTTTGCCCGTAATCAGAGGAAAAGAAACTAAGTTGTGATAATTTTAAAGTTAAATTACAGGAAGTGATGATATTGAAATTAAGATATAAAATTTGGCTGGAAAAGAATGGAGAAAAAGTCTTTGGCGATGGGCCTTTGGATATTCTTCATCGGGTTGAAAGAACCGGTTCGTTAAGACAGGCAGCGGCAGAAATAAATATGTCTTATTCCCAGGCCTGGAATTTAATGAAAGATTTAGAAAAGAGATTAGGATTTAATCTTTTAAAAAGAAAAGTCGGAGGAGAAAAAGGAGGAGGGTCAGAAATTACAGATAAAGCCAGAGAGTTGATGATGAAATTTGAGATATTTCGCGGGAGAGCTGACCGAAGTTTATATTCCTTATATAAGAAAATATTTTAGGAAGAATAATTTTTTATTTGTTTTCCATAATTTCATAGGCAGGCCTCTCGCCTGTCGGATTTGTAAATTTCCTCTCCCTTGAGGGGGGGGAATTAAGGTGGGGGTGTTATTTCAAATATTATGAAAAAAATAGCGGTAGAAAAAGCAGTGGGAATGATATTATGTCATGATATCACTCAGATTATACCCGGAAAATTTAAAGGTCCGGCTTTTCGGAGAGGTCACATAGTTCAGAAAGATGATATAGAAAAGTTAAAGAAAATAGGGAAGGAATATCTATATATTTGGCTGCCAAAAGAAGGAGAAATTCATGAAGATGAGGCTTCTTTAAGAATCTCTAAAACAGTAACAGGGGAAAATATAGAATTAACCGAAGCCATTGAAGGAAAAATAACTTTAAAATCTCTAACAAAAGGATTATTCAAAGTAAAAAGTGAGCTCTTATACGAGATAAATTCCATGGAAAATATTACTATCCCCTGTCTTCCTAATAATTTTAAGGTAGAAAAGGGTCAAGGATTAAGCGGGGTGCGTATTGTGCCTCTAACTATTCAAGAAAAAAAAATAAAACAGATAGAGAAATTATGCCAAAAGAAAGGGGCGGTTTTTTCCGTAAAAAAGTATAAAAAGTTAAAAGTGGCTATTATTACTACCGGGAACGAGGTATACAAGGGGTTAATCCGGGATGGATTCGGCCCGTTATTAAAAGAGAAGTTTTCTTATTTTGGAGCAGAATTACAAGGACAAACTTTTTGTCCGGATAATATAGAGGAAATCAAAAAAGCAATTTTGCAATTTAGGAAACAAGGGGCTGATCTGATTGCTTTAAGCGGAGGAATGTCTGTAGATCCTGATGACCTTACGCCCGGGGCTATTCGGGAAAGTGGTGCAAAGATAGTAACTTATGGAGTTCCCGTACAACCAGGAAATATGTTTATGCTGGCTTATTTGGGGGATACAACCTTAATAGGTATACCCGGTGCTTCTTTATTTTATAAAAATACTATTTTAGATATTATCTTACCCAGAATATTTATTGGGGATATTTTAACTAAGAAAGATTTTGTAAAAATGGGTGAAGGAGGATATTGTTCTACCTGTTCGGTATGCCATTATCCTTACTGCTATTTTGGCCGATAATATAAATTATTTAAAAGATTTATTAAAGAAAAAGAAAGGAATCAGTAATGGACTTTTACCAGGAGATAAAAGAAAAATTTTGTCAATTAATCAAAGGAGATGATGTTTGGTCTTCCCGGATAAATGTAGTCAATATTCGATCTCTTACTCCTCAAGAGGCAATTGGGAATCCGGAGAGAGATGACTTTCCCCTGTTAAAGGGGAAAGAAGTGATGATACAAGCAGATTTTAGAGGAAGTCGAGGTCAAGCTTTCACAGATATGCCGGGAAATTATAGTGGCACACTGAGGGAAGTTTTTGAAATGCCGCTTGTTAATAATTTTCAAAGAGCAATTTTTACAGCTAGCATAAATGCTGTATTGCGTTATTTTAAATTTATTTCTAAAACAGTTCATTGTCGAGATAAAGAACCGGGAGAATGTGCCGATCACCTTAAAGATTATATTCAAGAACGTTTTGACCAACCTCGTATTGCTTTTATTGGACTACAACCTGCTATGATTGCAGCCTTAAGACATAATTTTGAGATTAGAGTGGTTGACTTGGACGTAGATAATATTGGTAAAAGAAAAGCAGGAGTGTTAATAGAAAGTGTTTCTAAAACGAAAGAGATTTTATCTTGGGGGGATATAGTTTTGGCTACAGGTACTACTGTTGTAAATAATACTTTGACTTCCCTTTTAATTGAAAAACCGATTATATTTTACGGAGTTACTATTAGCGGAATTGCCTATCTTATGGGATATGAACAATATTGTTTTTGCGGCCACTAAAGACAGAATATAGTATAGAGTATCGAGTATCGAGTATATAGTCAAGAAAAGAACGAATACAAGTTGTGGGTTTCGAAGACAGAAAAGATTTTGTTTTCTTATTCTCTGTATTTAATTCTTAATTGCCTTTGAAGACAGAAGACTGAAAAGATCCTATAATCCCAAAATAAAGAAAATAAAGGAGGATAAGTAATAAATATGAAAATTATCGAGGATATTATTTCCACTATTGGGGAGAGTGCTCGAGATATTTTAGTAAAAGAAGTGCGAATAGGACCTTTTTGGACTGGAGTTTGGAGTAAATATGGTGGATTAGCTTCTACTACTTTTACCCATGAACCGACAATGCCTCCTCCTATAAAAGAAGCGGGAAATTTAACCCAAAAATCAGTATTAGAACTTTGTAACTATGCAAATTCTGATTGTTTACTGCAGGCTTCTGTTGGTATGGCGGCTATTAATTCTGCTTTAGAAGTCGATTTGAATAAATGCCAGAATATTAATGCGGCAGAAGTACTTTATGAAAAAGGAAAAAATAAAAAAGTAGTAGTAGTAGGTCATTTTCCTTTTGTTAATAAATTGCGTGAGTTAGCTAAAAAGCTTTGGGTGGTAGAGAGAAAGCCTCAAAGTGGAGACATACCGGCCAGTGAAGCAAAGCGAGTAATTCCTCAAGCCGATGTTATTGCTATTACTGGTACTGCTTTAATTAATGGTACTATGGGAGAACTTTTATCCTGGTGTCCAAAGAAAAGTATAGTTATGGTCTTAGGAGCAACTACCCCTCTTTCGCCGGTGTGGTTTGATTACGGAGTAGATTTAGTTTCCGGAACAAGAGTAACTGATCCCGAGTTATTGCTTCGTCTTATTTCAGAAGGAGTAGTCTTTAAACAGATTCACGGAAGGGGAGTAAAATTGCTTACTATTCAGAAAGATAATTACTGAATTATTAAAATTTAAAAAAAGTTAAGAGATTAAAATTAAATAAAAAGGATGAGATATGAAAAAAATATTTACTGTATTTATACTTTTAGGGATTTTATTTTTTACTTTTTTTGGAGAGTGTTTTTCGGAGAAAGAAATATCCATCGGTATGGCGGTGGAGTTTATGGACCATGCTGCCTGTGCTTATATAAGCCGGGATAAGGGTTGGTTTGAAGAAGAAGGGCTTAACTTAACTGCCTATGAGAGTTATGTTACCGGTATGGCCCTGGCTTCTGCTTTAGCTCGAGGGGATATTCAGGTGGCTTATATGTGTTTAATTCCAGCTATAAATGTCTATGCTAATGCCAAAGTGCCCATAAAAATAGTTGCCGGGACTCATAAATATGGTTATGGTTTGGTGGTCAATCCTGAGAAGATAAAAAGCGTTAAGGATTTAGAAGAACCGGGAATTCGTATCGGATGTGTTAGGGAAGGCGGGGCAGTAGATGTGCTTCTCCGCAAAACGATAGATAAATATAATTTAAGTGAGAAGAAAATATTAAATAATATTCAGCGCATGAAACCTCCAAAACAGATTTTGACTATTAAAACAGGACAATTAGATGCTGTTTTTCTCCCTGAGCAATGGGCTACTATGGCCGAAGACTTTGGTTTTAAAATGCTGCTAATGAGTCAGGATGTCTGGCCCGAAATGCAGGGGAGTGTTCTGGCGGTTAAAGAAGAATTAACAAGAGACCATCCCGAGGTCGTTGAAAAATTAGTAAAGATATCAAAAAAGGCGACCGATTGGATTAATCAACATCCACAAGAAGCAGCAGAAATTGTGGCTCGGCAATTACAGGAAGCCGGGGGAAGCCTTTTCCCGGTGGAAATAGCCGATATAGCTGCCAAGACAGAGATTACTCCCGAAGTTTTATTAAGGTCTATGAATAGGTTGGAATATACTATTGATATTGACCCTGCGGCAGTGCAAGGAACAATAGATTATGTGAATTATTTAGGTTATATAAAAAGTAGCTTTAAGGCGGAAGATATTTTAGATTTGAGTTTTATAAAACCATGAAAAGATATAAAATATTTAAATTAAAATGGGAGATAATCCCCATTATCACATTTCTGGGAATATGGGAGATAATTGCCCGATTGAATTTAATCCCCGGCCAATTCTTTTTTCCTCCTTTTTCTGTTGTGGTAACAGAATTTTGGCATTTAACAGTCAGTGGAGTATTGGGGCGTAATTTCGTGAGCAGTTTAATTCGAGTCCTTATAGGTTTTTCTGCGGGTTCTATTGCCGGGCTATTTATGGGAATTATAATGGGGTGGAATAATCTGGCCAATAAGGCATTAAACCCTATAATCAGCTTAATTTATCCTATTCCTGCCCTGGGCTGGCTCCCTTTATTGATGTTGTGGTTTGGTATTGGTGAAATCTTACCGATTGCCATAATATTTATCTGTTCCTTCTTCCCCATACTTTATAATACAGTTACCGGAATTAAAAATGTGGACAAAAATTATATTTTTGCGGCCAAGATATTGGGTGCGTCTGACCTAAAAATTTTAAGTACAGTGGTCGTTCCCCTTGCTTTGCCTAATATTTTTACCGGATTAAAATTGGAATCAGGGATGGCCTGGCGAGTGATAATAGCGGCAGAGATGGTAGCTATTCCTACCGGTATTGGCGCACTGATGATGAAGGCCGAGAGTCTTATCCGCATAGACATTATTATAGTCTGTCTAATAGTTTTAGGAGTAATGTGTCTTTCTTTTGAGAAATTTTTTGCCTTTTTAGAAAAGAAGTTGACTAATCGATGGAGGTAATATGTCATCTATCACGCTTAAAAACATTTCTAAATATGTTTGTAAAGATTTTAACCTGGAAATATTTGATAAAGAATTGTTAGTGTTGTTGGGGCCCAATGGGGCAGGAAAAAGCACCTTATTAAATATCATCGCTGGTTTAATTGACTACGAAGGTTCTGTATTGTTTGACAATAAACCGGTAGACGGGTTGCCTGCTAACAAGAGGAGAATGGGTTACTTATTTCAGGAATTAAATCTATTTCCTCATCTCGATGTAGCTGCCAATATTGCTTATGGTTTGAAGGTGCAAAAAAGGCCTCAAAATGAAATAAACGCAAAGATTGAAGAACTCCTTCAAATAATGAAGATAAAACATTTATCTTCTCGTTATCCTAAAGAATTGAGCGGGGGCGAGAAACAGAGGGTAGCTTTAGCCCGTGCTTTAGCTAATTCTCCTCTTATTTTACTTCTTGATGAACCGATGAGCAGTTTGGATTATCGTACTTCTAAATATCTCAGGACAGAGTTTAAAATGTTACAGAAAAGATTGGGCATTACCACTGTTTATGTTACTCATAATTTTTATGAGGCAGAAGAAATGGCAGAAAGAATTGCTGTGCTTGATAAAGGCAGAGTAGAGCAAATAGGCTCCCCTAAGGAAATATTTTTTCATCCTACAGAAGCGGTTAATGATTTTATCGGAGCACCCAATATTTTGAACTGTGATTATTGTAATAGATTGGGTTTTGGGTTAGTAGAGGTAAAATGTGGTGATATTACTCTAGTGGTTTACAGTGAAAGAGAAAAGATAAAGAAAGTGGCAATTTTACCGGAAGATACTTATCTTTCTGATATTAGGCCTCCCGGACCTGATGTAAACAGGGTAAAAGGAAGATTAACTGAAATTGAGGAATCATCTTCTACGGTCTGCTGCACGGTAGCAATCGGAAAAAATTCTTTGAGGGCAAAGCTGCCTCAGGAGATATTTTCCGGCATGAGTTTAAATAACGGTGATGAAGTATGGCTAATACTCACTCTAAGGAAATTAAAAACCATCACCGATGGTGAGTAATTTTTCCCATTTTAAAAATACTTTGATTTTTATTCCATAAAAAGTTTGATATTAGATAGTATCTTTATATATAATAATTAGTAATATTATAGAATTGTATTTAAAAAAGTTTATACAAACTTGTTTACTTTAGTGATGTAAAAATATATAAAAAGATTACAGGAACAAAATTTAAAAAAAGATTTAAACAGTTTATCAAAATAGTTAGGGGGGTTAACTTAATGCTAAAAGGAAAAGATATAATAAATACCGCTCAATTTTCACTTCAAGAACTTGACTTAATTATGAACACTGCCGCAAGTTTTGAAAAACGGGTTAAAGACGGAGAAGTAATTAAAAATATGGAAGGCCAGGTGGTAGCTGCCTTATTCTTTGAGCCCAGCACCCGGACCCGCCTTTCTTTTGAAACCGCAGCCAACAGATTGGGTGCCCGGGTAATTACGGTAGCCAGCGCAGCCAGTTCTTCTGCAGCTAAAGGAGAATCTTTGGCGGATAGTATCAGAACGGTAGATGGCTATGTTGATGTTATTATTATGCGTCATCCTATGAAAGGTTCTGCCAAAATTGCTGCTGATAATGCGGAACATCCTTTTATTAATGCCGGCGATGGAAGCGGTCAGCATCCCACTCAGGCTCTTTTAGATATATACACCATTCGCAAAGAAAAAGGGACTTTGAGAGGTCATACTGTTGCCTTTGTGGGAGACTTAAAAAATGGAAGAACTGTCCATTCTCTAGGTTATTTTATGGCTCTCTATGGCAATAAGATGATCTTTGTTTCCCCAAAAGCCCTAAGAATGCCTGAAGAAATAACTGCTGACCTAAGAAGCCGAGGGGCAGAGATTGAAGAGACCGAAAATTTAAAAAAAGCTCTATCGGTCAGTGATATTGTCTATGTAACCAGGATACAGAAAGAACGTTTTGAAGACCCCGCGGAATATGAAAAACTTAAAGGTTCATATATTATAAATAGAGCTCTGATTAATCAGGCCAAAGAGGGAATCACTATACTTCATCCCCTTCCCCGGGTAGATGAAATATCTACTGATGTCGATGATTACGAAGGTGCTGCATATTTTAGACAGGCCCACAACGGCCTCTATGTTAGAATGGCCCTCTTAGCTTTGGTTACCGGTAAAGTATAATCCAATAATAATTTTTCCACGAAGCAATATTAAGTTATAATATAAACTGACAGTTGAAAAATAACGATGCGGAGGATAAATTATGAATAGATTTGATTTAGTAATTAAGTCAGATAAAGTATTTATAGATGGCAGATTGATAGATTGTTATATAGGAGTAAAAGACGGAATAATTACTGCCATAAGTAAAGAAAAATTAGAGGCTGAAAAATTTATCGACGTAGAAGGGAAAATGGTTTTACCCGGAACCGTTGACCCTCATGTTCATATCAGGGCTCCCGGACATGATGAAAGAGAGACCTTTGAAAGCGGCTCAAAAGATGCTGCCTTGGGCGGGGTTACCACTATAATTGAAATGCCCATTTCTGTTCCTCCTCCACACTCCCCTGAAATAGTAAAAAGAAGGATGGATATCGCAGATAAAGAAGTAGTAGTCGATATTGCTTTTTTTGGAGCAGCGGGAACAGATTGCCTCAATGATATTATCCCCTGTGTAAAATCCGGCATCGTGGCCTTTAAAACTTTTTTACACCAGGCTCCCCCGGGTAGAAAAGAAGAATTTATCGGGCTTACTGCACCAAATACAGGTGACCAATATGAACTTATGGAAAAGGTAGCCCAAACTGGTGTAATGATCGGTTTTCACGCAGAAAATAATGATATGATCAATAAAAATATTACACGCTTAAGAAGCGAAGGCAAAACCTCTCCCATATATCACGGCAGGTCCCGTCCTTCGGTAGCAGAGATAGAAACAACTTCCAAAATATTGCTCTTTGCGGAAAAGACCGGGGCAAAAGTTGAAATATGCCATATTACTACTCCGGAAGTAGTAGAATTAGTAAATGAAGCAAAATGTAAAGGGGTATATGCTATTGCGGAGACTTGCCCCCATTATTTATTTCTTAATGAGGATGTTCTTAATAAATTGGGAGTATTTGCTAAGGTTAATCCTCCCTTAAGGAGCGAAGAAGAGCGGCAGGGGATGTGGGAAATGGTAAATGATGGAAGTATCGATATCATCGGAAGTGACCACGCACCATATACCAAAGAAGAAAAGGAAAGAGGGAGTGAAGATATATTTAAGCCACCGGCAGGATTTCCCGGTTTATCCACCAGATTACCCCTGCTTTTCACCGTAGTTAAGGAAGGAAAAATGGAATTAGATAGAATGGTTGAACTTATTTGTGAAAATCCGGCGAGAGTATTTGGTTTATATCCCAAAAAAGGGACAATTGCGGTAGGTTCGGATGCAGATTTTGTAATCTTCGATCCTGACAAAAAAGATGTCATCTCCAAGGATAAAATGTTCACCAAATGTAGAGATAGTGCCCTGGTGTATAATGGATGGAAAGTATATGGAAAGCCGGAAAAGACCATAGTTAGAGGAAAAGTGGTTTTTGATGATGGCAAAATAACCGTTTCTCCAGGATACGGAGAGATTATAAAAGTATACAGAAGTTGATGTTTTTTAATAAAATTGTAGGTAATCTTTGAGGAAAAGCGAGGAAGAATAAATGGATAAAATTGATTTACGGAAATTAGAAGAACTAAATAATCAGCATGTTATAAAAGTAGTAGAAGAAGCTATAAAGCTTTGCAAGCCGGCAAAAGTAGTTGTGATAACTGATTCAAAAGAGGATATTGCCTATGTAAGAGAATTAGCTTTGATTAATGGTGAAGAAGCGAAATTAAAGATGGAAGGCCATACCATTCACTTTGATGGTTATTATGATCAGGGCAGAGATAAAGCTAATACCAAGTACTTGTTGTCTAAAGATGTAGATTGGGGGATAAAGGTAAATTCAATAGAAAAAGATAAAGGGCTGAAAGAAATATATTCCTACCTTGATAGTAGTATGGCCGGGAAAGAGATGTTAGTAAGATTCTTTTCTCTTGGTCCGACCAATTCTATATTTTCCCTTAAGGCCTTACAGATTACCGATTCAGCCTATGTGGCCCACAGTGAGGATCTTCTTTACCGGCAAGGGTATGAAGAATTTAAAAAGCTTAACGGTTCTTCCGATTTCTTTTTCTTCCTTCATTCTGCCGGAAGATTAGAAAATGGGGTTAGCGTAGATATAGATAAACGGAGGATTTATATTGACCTCGAAGAAAACAGAGTTTACTCGGTTAATAATCAATATGCCGGTAACTCTTTGGGATTAAAGAAATTGGCTTTTAGGTTGGCTATTAATAAAGCTCAGAATGAAGGATGGCTAGCTGAGCATATGTTTATAATGGGTGTTCATGGTCCGAATGGTCGGATTACCTATTTTACCGGGGCTTATCCCAGTGCCTGTGGCAAAACCAGCACTGCCATGATTCCCGGTCAAACCGTAGTTGGTGATGATATTGCTTATCTTAGAAAAATTGACGGGGTAATGAGAGCGGTAAATATGGAATCAGGCATATTTGGTATTATTCACAGTGTAAATTCGGAAAACGATCCTGTGATTTATCAGGCGTTAACTACACCGGGTGAAGTTATATTCTCTAATGTATTGATTAATAATGGAATCCCTTACTGGGGAGGGATGAAAAAAGATATCCCGGATAAGGGGATTAATTTTTCAGGAGAGTGGTTCAAAGGGAAAAAAGACGAGCAGGGCGAGGAAATTCCTTGTTCTCATAAGAATGCAAGGTACACCCTCAGGTTAAATGAACTGAAAAATATTGATTCCAAGGCCAATGATCCCGGTGGGGTACCGGTAAAAGCTATTTTCTATGGAGGGAGAGATTCTGATACTACCATACCTATAGTGGAATCACTTACCTGGGCACACGGTGTTTTTCTGGGGGCTACAGTCGAATCTGAAACCACTGCCGCAACACTTGGTGCCCGAGGGGTGAGGAAATACAATCCGATGGCCAATCTTGACTTTATTTCGGTGCCGTTGGGAATTTACATAGAAAATCATCTAAAATTTACTAAAGATCTAAAAGTAATTCCCAAAATCTATGCTACTAATTATTTTTTAAAGGACGAAACTGGTAAATATTTAAATGGGAAAATGGATAAAAGAGTATGGCTTCTCTGGGCCGAAGGAAGAGTTTATGGTGAATACGAAGCCATTGAAACTCCCGTTGGCTTAATACCAAAATACGAAGATTTAAAAACCTTATTCATCCGTGAGCTGGATAAAGATTATACTAAGGCTGAATATATACAGCAATTCTCCTTAAGGGTGGTAAAATATTTGGAGAAAATGGAAAGGATGAGTAAAATCTTTAGAAATATCCAGATGCCTACCGTCTTTACCGAAGAATTAAAAGCACAAACTGAAAGACTCAGAGATGCGAAAACAAAATATGGAGAGGACCTAATTTCACCTTTTAAGTTTTTAGAAAAATAAAATAAATCAAAAATAGATTTTGGTATTTTAAAAACAACTACAGATAAAGAACAAATTTAATAAAGAGGGGTCGGATTCATCCGACCCCTTCAAGAACTAACTTCCTATTTTTTCTTCTCCTTCTTCCACAAACTTGCTCTTTCCAAAATTTTCTGTACCCCACTTGGACTAATTGTTTTTTTACCATTATTTTCATTGCATATAACGGAAGCGATAGTTCGACGTCCCCATTTTGGATGTTTCTTTTTTAATTCAATAATTCTATTCTTATATTTTTCCTCAATTCTCCCTAAATGTTTATTAGTATGACATTTTGCTTTTTTAATTCCTTCTAACCCGCTTTCTAAGTAACGAGAATACCATCTACGGAAGGTATTAATAGCTACCCCGGCCTTACGACAGGATTGGTTAATATTATGAGTCTCAAGATAAGTCTCAATCATTAATTTTCTCTGCAGAAAAGTAGTAAGCCTACGATATTTTCTCCTTTCTTCTTTTTTCATAATTATATCTCCGAATAAATATTTGCTTTTTTATTTTAGAACTATTACAGCTACCAGTCAATATCCGAGTAACCACTAATTTAAAATATTTTCTAAAAAAAAGAAGGAATTTTATAATTTATTGTTGAATATTAAAACAGTTAATATAATTCTGCATTATGAATAATAATACTATGATACGGAAAATATAAATTATTAAAAAACAGGGAAGGATAATAATTATGCCGGTTAATTTGAAGAATAGAAATCTTATTACTCTGAAAGATTTAAGCAAGAAGGAAATTTTATATCTTTTAGACTTGGCTCGTGATTTGAAAAGAGCAAAATATACCGGTAACGAACAGCAAAAGCTAAAAGGTAAAAATATAGTACTTGTATTTGAGAAATCTTCTACCAGAACAAGGTGTGCCTTTGAGGTGGCAGCTTATGATCAGGGAGCCAATGTTACTTATCTTGGTCTTACCGGTTCACAAATGGGGAAAAAAGAATCAATGGAAGATACGGCTAAAGTTTTAGGAAGATATTATGATGGTATAGAATTTAGAGGATTCAAGCAAGAAAGCGTAGATATTTTATCAAAATATTCAGGTGTTCCTGTATGGAATGGGTTGACCGATAAATATCATCCAACCCAGGTTTTAGCGGACATTATGACCATTCAAGAAAATGTAAAAAAACCTTTAGAAAAAGTCATTTTTACCTATATTGGTGACGGCAGAAATAATATGGCTAATTCTTTGTTAATTACTGGTTCGATTATGGGTATGGATGTTAGAATTATCTCTCCTAAATCTTTGTTACCCGAAGAAAATCTTGTCAAAGAAGCTAAACAGATTGCCAAAGAGTCCGGAGCAAGGATAACAATAACTGATGATATTAATTTTGGTTTAAAAGATGCAGATGTTATTTATACTGATGTCTGGGTGTCGATGGGGGAAGAAAAATACTTTGCAGAACGAATAAAATTACTAAAAGATTATCAGGTAGATATGCAAAAGATTAAAATTACCGGAAATCCAAAGGTTATCTTTATGCACTGCTTACCGGCCATTCATGATGGTAATACCGAAATAGGGAGAATGCTTTATAAAGAGTACGGCCTTAAAGAAATGGAAGTAACGGATGAAGTATTTAGAAGTAAACATTCGATAGTTTTTGATGAAGCCGAAAATCGTATGCATACCATAAAAGCAGTGATGGTAGCTACCATAGGAAATTAAAAATAATATTAATAAAATAATTAAGGAGATAACTATATGACTAAATTCATTTCCCTTAAAACCAGTTTACCCGGACCAAAGTCTAAAGAAATAGCTCAAAGAAGAGAAAAATATATTGCCAAACCGATGGGCAGTTCCCTTTCGCCCTGTTATATTTCCCATGGCGAGGGAGCTTTAGTAACTGACGTAGACGGTAATCAGTTTATCGACTTAACCGGAGGATGGGGATGTCTGGCCGTAGGGCATACCCACAAAAAAGTAGTAGCTGCAGTTAAGGACCAGGCAGAAAAGTATCTGCATACTGATTTCACCGCTATCCCCTACGAATCTCTGGTAGAATTAGCCGAAAGACTGGTAAAGTTAGCTCCCGGGAATACTCCCAAGGCAGCCGCCTTTTTTAATTCCGGTGCAGAAGCAGTAGAAAATGCGGTAAAGATTGCCCGGGCTCATACCAAAAGACCGGCTATCATTGTCTTTGAAAATGCCTTTCACGGCCGCACCTTACTAACTATGACCATGACTCATAAGGCTATGCCCTACAAATACAAATTTGGGCCCTTTGCTTCTGATATATACCGATTTCCTTTTCCTACTCCCTATCATCCCTCTATTAAAATTGAAGATTTTGAAAAGATAGTTAGTAATACTGTAGTTCCTGACTCTGTCGCTGCTATAGTGGTTGAACCTATCCAGGGAGAAGGAGGATTCAATGTCCCCCAGGAGGG
>JAYEJO010000033.1:0-1121 GCA_034660595.1 Candidatus Caldatribacteriota bacterium | reverse complement strand
TGTTATTGGTATTTTGGTGAAAATTAAAATCGGGTCCCCAGTGTTTTTTACACAGAAAAGACCCGGACTTTATGGAAGACCTTTTACTATCTATAAATTCAGAACAATGAATGAACAGAGAGATATCCATGGTAAATTACTCATGGACTCGTACAGACTTACATCTTTTGGAAAAATTTTGAGGAGTACAAGCTTGGATGAGTTACCTGAACTGTTTAATGTATTTAAAGGGGGCATGAGTCTTGTAGGCCCACGACCTCTTCTAATGAAGTATTTAAATCGCTATACGCCGGAGCAAATGAGACGGCATGATGTGAAACCGGGCATAACAGGTTGGAGCCAGGTTCATGGCAGGAATGCAATATCTTGGGATGAAAAATTTAAATACGATATATGGTATGTTGACAATTATAACCTACTTTTAGACGTAAAGATTTTCTTGATAACAATAAGCAAGATTGTTAAAAGAGAGGGAATTACCCATTTTGGCCAGGCAACAATGGAAGAATTCAATCCACGGATTACCCCGGTTAAATATAAATAGAATGAATATATGGATAGTGATCTATGGGACGATTTAAAGACTGGGAATATCCAATAATTGAGGATGGTAAACCAACTAAATATAATTGGATAGTCCAGCATAAGGAAAAATTTAAACTGGGCTACAAGACAGATATTGGTGCATTTACTTATATAAATGCACTGAGGGGAGTGACGATTGAAGATTTCGTTCAGATTGGCTCCCATTGTTCAATATACTCCATTTCAACGGTCGATGATAAAGAAGGAGAGGTTTTTCTAAGAAAAAATTGTAAAATAGGTAGCCATTCCGTGATAATGCCCGGCGTCACTATAGGAGAAGATTCAATAATAGGCGCTTTTAGCTTTGTTAATCATGATATTTCAGGCGGTGTAGTTGCATCTGGTGTGCCAGCCAAGGAGATAAGAAAAATTACGGAAAAAAATGAATAAGAATTTTGATAATAAGTATATTTTTTTATCACCTCCTCATATGTCCGGCCTTGAACTTGAGTTTATAAAAGAGGTTTTTGAAACTAATTATATAGCCCCATTAGGGCCAATGGTTGATGCATTCGAGGGGGAATTTTCTAAAAAGA
>JAYEJO010000032.1:0-1127 GCA_034660595.1 Candidatus Caldatribacteriota bacterium | reverse complement strand
AATTTTATTTAAGTGCTCGATAGTAAGGCGGGCACAACTATCTGAATCAGGAAAAGGGAGAATCTCGGCAGAGACATATCCCTGGTAATTTATCTTTTTTAAAGTCTGAACTATTTGTGCAAAATCAAGATGGCCACATCCCGGTGCCCAGCGATTACTGTCGGCAAAGTGAACATGGGTGATATAATCTTTAGCCTGAATAATACTATCGTAGATTGAGACTTCTTCAATATTCATATGAAAAGTATCTGCCAATAGCCCTAAATTAGATGCTCCCACCCGTTTAATAAATTCAATTCCTTCGTTGAGGGTATTAATAAAATTACTTTCGTATCTATTTACCGGTTCTAAGGTAAGCCCTATATTGTATTCTTTTGCAAATTCTGTACATTTTCTCAAACAATCAATAGTCCATTCTTCGGCTTCTGTTTTGTCTACATTTTCGTTTATTATTCCTCTTATTAAGCCAATAATTACCTGAGCATTAAAACGAGAAGCAAATACTATCTGATTATTTATTCTTTCTACCGCCATCTTTCTAATTGTTTCGTCTGGATCAGAAAAGCTTAATCCTTCTTCTCCGTAGGCTTGCCCGGTTCCTATAGCAGGGACCTCCAAATTATTTTCTTTTATTATACTGATAACATCATCTACTTTTAAATCTTTAGGATTTCTAACTGCTAATTCTGCGCCATCAAAACCTAAGTCGGCAATTTTCTTGATGCTTTCTTTTAAATTTTCTTTAAAAGCCAAAGCGGAAAATTTGGTAGGCTGAGTAGAAACTACTATACTTTTTTTCATTGTTAAGTACTCCTGTTATAATTAAAATTAATATTGTATATTAGGTCGAATTGATTCGATCCAATATTATTCGGATTATTCCCCCTCACCCTAACCCTCTCCCTCCAGGGGAGAGGGGAGTGAGTATTAAGATTATTCCCTATCTCTCCTCCCCCCCTCTGAGGAAGTAAAGCATCACCATCATAGTTTCCTCTCACTTGAGGAAGTAAATTAGTATTATTTCTCAAATCTCCTCCCCCTTGAGGGGGGAGGATTAAGGTGGGGGTGATACACGGACAGGCGAGACGCCTGTCCTACGGTTTACTTATCTAGGGCAGACACGAGGT
>JAYEJO010000031.1:2218-5382 GCA_034660595.1 Candidatus Caldatribacteriota bacterium | reverse complement strand
CTTTCTTCTCTCTTTCTTTTATTTAATCTTACCACTCACGGGCCTTTTATATCTTTATATGCTAAGGAAGTAATGAATTTAGACAAAGCAAAAATCAATTTGCTTTTTGCTTTAGGAGGATTCGCAGCAGTTATATACAGTCTCTGGGGAGGAAAAATCATTGATAAATGGGGCAGTAAAAAGGTTTTACTGCACAGTGCGTCAGGTCTGGGAATATTTATGATTTTGTGGAGCTTAAGTTCTCCCTTATGGCCAGCAATTACTCTATTTGCCATATTATACATTTTTTCTCAGAGTTGTCATATTGCTTATGGTTCATTCCTGGCTGATATTACTCATCGACAATCAAGAGGATTGGTTATCGGGTTTATCGGGACCTGTACCGGTTTAATCGGTTCTATCGGACCTTCACTGGGAGGATATTTAAAGTTCCAGTTTGGTCCTTCATCGCCCTTCTGGGCCGGATTAATATTCGCTTTAATAACTTCTTTGTTGTTAGTAAAAGCAAAAGATTAAAAAATATTATTCTCAATAAAAAAGTGCTTTGAGATTAATTTTTAGACCAAAATAGTGATAAAATATATAAGATAAAGGGAGGACGAAGATGGAAAAATTAAATAAAAAAGAAGCAAAAAGATATAAAGCCATATTTTTTGATTTTGGCGGGACATTAATGTGTGCGGAAAGTGACAATGTCGCTCATTTACATATGATGAAAGAGGTTATTCAAAAATATAATCTTTCTGCCTCCCCGGAAGATATGGTAATCAAATATAATTCTTATCTATTTACCAAGGAAATGACTTTGCTAGATACCCACCCGGAAGAAAAATCCTTTACCCCTCTTCGGGAATCTACCAAAAAAGCTTTTAAAGGTGTGCTTGCAGAATATAATATCCAACCTTCGAAAGAGGATTTTCAATGGTTTAGTAAGTCGTTCCTTGAAAATCATAAAAAGTATATAAAATTATTTCCCGAAACTTTACCAATTCTTCGGGAATTAAAGAAAACAAATCTTCATGTAGGGATTATCAGTGATATTGATAATAATTTTCAAGACTTTCAATTTAAAGTCTTCGGAATTAACAAGATGTTTGACTCTATTACCACCTCGGAAGAAGTTCAAATCTACAAACCGAAAGAGAAAATCTTCCAAATCGCTCTAAATAAAGCAGGGTGTCGAGGAGAAGAATCCATTATTATCGGTGATTCTTATAAAAAAGACATTATAGGCGGGAAAAATATGGGAATGACTACCATCTGGATAAATAAATTTCAACCTGATAATACAGATACAGAAAAAGCTGATTTTATAGTCAAAGACTTAAAAGAAATATTTCCTATCTTAAAGGAACTTATTAAATAACCTCCAACCTGTTTTTTACCATCTATAAATTAACAAATATTTCAAATATAGTATGTTATAATATATTACACAGTGAAAATTTATAATCTAAGGATACAATATGTTTTTAATTCAAGAAAATTTACATCCCCTTCCCATTAAAAAAAATAAATTACCATTTATTTTCGAGCTGTTTATAGTATTACTAATTGTAGCATCTGTAATTTTTTATCAGAGTATTTTTTTAATAACAAATAATGCTGTCTATGCCGAAGAGATTATCATCCCCATCCTGGACTATCACAATTTTACTACAGAAGAAAGTAGTAGTTATAAAATTAATATTGTAGAATTTGAAAAACAGATGGATTATTTATCCGCTCATAATTATTCCGTAATCTCCCTTCCCGAATTGCTTGCAGGGCTAAGAGATGGTCAGCTTCCCCCAAAACCAATCGTAATAACCATCGATGATGGTTTTAAATCCACTTACACTTTAGCCTATCCTGTATTAAAAAAATATAATTTCCCGGCAACTCTCTTTATATATACCAATTTTATCGAGAAAAATAATGGTAGTTTAACCTGGGAAGAGATTAGAGAGATGACTAAAAACAATATTGAAATTGGTTCCCATACCTTAAGCCATTGCAACCTCTTAAAATATAAGAAAAATGAAAGCCATGAGACTTATCTGGCTCGAATTAGAAAGGAAATTTTTTTATCGAAAGAAATTTTAGAGAGCGAAATTGGGAGAAAAGTAAAATTCTTTGCCTATCCTTACGGAGTTTACAGTCCTATAATAAAAAATTTAGTTATTCAAGCAGGTTATGAAGGAATTCTAAATGCTAATAGTATGAATAATACTCTCACCACCGACCACTTTTCCTTGAACCGACAAATAATTTTTGGCCAAAGTTCATTTAATTCTTTTATTCAGACATTACATCAACGCCCTCTTAAAACTTCCCAAATCTTTCCCTATGACGGTATAATAGAAAGCAACCAATTAGTTAGGATAGGGGCAGTTTTAGAGGGTGATAATTATGATATAAAAACTCTCTCTATGAAATTAGGAGGGGCAAAAGTAAAATTCGATTTTAATCCAAAAAATCGAGAAATTTCTTTTACCCCTAACCCTTTGAAACCTTTAATTAAAAAATCTTATATTGTAAAGATTACTGCTGATAATAAGAACAATCAATATCAACGAAAAACTTCCTGGTTAATTACCATAAAATAATATCAAGATATTATTCTCTCAGATAAGCTTTTTTTACTCCTTCGTCCTTTAAAAGCTCTTCTCCGGTTCCCTGCAAAACTACATTCCCCGTTTCCAACACATAAGCATAATCAGCAATTTTCAATGCGGCGAAAGCGTTCTGTTCAACCAAAAGCACGGTCATCCCTTCCCGATGAATCCGCTTAATAATATCAAAAATTTCTTTCACTAATAAACAACCCACCCGCTAAGCAGGTGGGTTGTTTATTAGCGTTTCTTCTGTTTATTCTCAATAAATAAAGCGGAGATAAAGGAGGTTATAGGAACTGTTAATACTAATCCGATACTTCCCGATAACCCTTGAATAATTTCAGTGCTGACTGTATTAAGATTTATGGCTCTAAAATAAGGCATATTATAAGCCATTAAAAGTATCATTACACATAAAGATCCTCCGGCAAAAGCAAGAATCAAGGTATTAGCCATAGTTCCTATTATATCCTTTCCCACATTCATCCCTGATTTAAAGAGTTCTGCCTTACTTAACTCAGGAACCTTATTATGAATCTCAAAGACTACAGAGGCAATGGACATACC
>JAYEJO010000031.1:0-2118 GCA_034660595.1 Candidatus Caldatribacteriota bacterium | reverse complement strand
TTAATTCCTGAGTTCCAATATAAACACCCGGGATATATCCTTCCTCAGTTAAATCACTACTAATTACTTCTAAGACTTTTGCCCTCACATAAGTAATATCTTTGTTATCCACAGACCTGTCTCTGCTATAAATAATAAAATAATAAAATAATGATGAAACAATAATAAATATAAATATCCATAAGAAAATATTAATTTGTTTTTTTCTCATAATTACCAACTCTTAATACTTATTTTATTTAAGTCTTTACAATGCTAAAAAATATTTATAAAATAATAACAAAAAAGAGGATGGTATATTGATAATACCACCCTCTTTTCACCTCTTAATTTATCAATCGGTAGGAATAATTATCTCCTGGCCGCATCTGAGCAAGTTTGGATCAGCCAATTCATTACAGGCAATAATTTTTTCTACAGTTGTTCCAAATTTTTGAGCAATCTTCCATAATGAATCACCAGCTTCTACCACATAAAGCTTGCCGGTTTTTTCTTCAGATAACCAATTTTTCTTCACGGGAGAAATGACTCCGGCCTTTTCTACTGCATCCATCATAGCATCCCTTACAGGAATAAAGGTGTTCAATCCGTCTTTAGAATTCTTAAAGTCATATTTATCTCCACCGGTAAACATAAAGTCATTGGTTACCACAGTGTAGTATTTATCCATTTCAATAGGAGTACCATCTTCTAAAACCATACTGGTAATCCTATTGCCTGCTTCTGCCTTAGAATTATAAGTTACTCTTACTCCAGATATCTGAATCCAACCTATGTCCTCATTCATTATCCCGTGTTCAATATTGGCCTTTACATCTGCACCGGATAACTTCATAGTATATAGATAATTATCAAAAGGCATAACTTCATATAATTTACCTGCAGTAATTTCTCCTGCTGGAACAGGACACCTAAGTCCGCCACCATTGGTCATAGCAATCTGAACTCCTACTTTATCTTTCATTATTTCACAGGTCCATTCCCCCAACAAAGATGGTCCGGCCCATCTATCATGATCTAAATCAACAGTGGTTTTCCCTAATACTTTTCCTAAAACAGGTCTTAATTCCTCATCATACTTTTCATAAACTATTAAGGTGTTAGCATCGTCTTTAAGAGTATCTGGTCTCTTATAGAGGTTATCTAGGAAAGGTTCTGCGCTTACAAGTTTATTATTCTCATCAAAAATAAATGTTAGCTTACTAAATGAACGACCATATTTATAAGCTTGCACTAATGGCTTACCATTAACTAAACCACAAACCCTTTGATGGGTATGCGCAGAAATTACTGCATCTACTCCATCTACCGCACATAAAGCTGCAGCCTCACCGGTAATATTTCCCTCTTTATCCTGAAATGAACCAAGATGAGTTAAAGCGATAATAATGTCTGCTCCTGCATCTTTCACCTTGGGCACCCATTCGGTAATTATTTCTACAGGATCTCTGAATTCATAATTTACTACATTTGCTTTAAGGGTTTTATAAGCAGTCTCCGGAGTAGCCAAACCAATAAAGCCAACTTTTACTCCTTCTTTTTCAATAATGGCAAATGGTTCTGCCCAATCAACTGGTTCATTCGTTCTAATATCATAAATATTAGTACAAATAAAGGTGAATCCACCATCTTCAGCCCATTTACTAATTCTATCCACTCCCCAGTCAAATTCGTGATTACCAACTGCCGATAATTCTATGCCCATTTCTTTAAAGACTGCTGATACCGGTTCACCATACATGAGATTAGACATAGCACTACCCTGGTAATTATCACCACCAGATACTATAATTGTTCCTTCCGGATTCTTAGCCTTTTCAGTCTTTAAAGCATCAACAAGCTTTACTGCTCCTACATTTTTACCAGCAGGGGCAAGAGCACCATGAAAGTCATTAATTGATAATATAACAATCTCTTTTTCCGCGGCTAAAATAAAGGATATGGAACCTAAAATCAACAAGAAGGTTAGCAGGGAAATTAACAGTCCTTTAGTTATTTTAAATCTCAACATATTTGTATAAATCCTCCTTAAATATTTTTTAATTAATTTTCTAAATAATTAAGTCCTCACTAAACTTTTATCTTGAGTAACTATACTAAACAAGTCACCTCCCCCTT
>JAYEJO010000030.1:0-5441 GCA_034660595.1 Candidatus Caldatribacteriota bacterium | reverse complement strand
GTTACAGGTTGCAAGTTGCAAGTTTACAGAGAGAAGTAGGGGCGTATTGTATAAAGTGTAAAGTTAAAAGCGCAAAATGCAAAACTATAACTCAAAAATAAAAACTAAGAAATAGGTTTTGAATTTTGAATTATGGTTTTTCGCTTTAACTTTTTAGTTTAATTTGTATAAGTATTTTGCTAATTCAAAATTATACGCTAAACGCTACCCGCTATACGCTAATTCTATACTAACGGCTATTTACTATTCACTAACGACTAAATTCACTGGTTAACTGGCGAACCGGGTAACTAAAAATAATTGGTCAATTGGTAAATTGGTGAATCGGAGAATCGGTAAATTGAAAAACTGCAAAAACGCTCTCAAAATAATATCATTTGATGTAGATGGCACCCTGGTAGATTTAGAATATAATGATTTAATTTGGTTTAAAGAAATACCTGAACTGGTAGCTAAAAAAAAGAAGATAAGTTTTAAGAAAAGTTTAAAATTAGTGCAAGATGAATATACTAAACTTGGCGAACATAATTTAAATTGGTATGATATTAATTATTGGATCTCTTATTTTGATATAGAAATGTCCCCTAATAAAATTTTCGAAAAATATGAATCCCAAGTTAAGATATACCCCGAAGTAATCCCCCTTTTAGAAGAATTAAAAAAGAATTTTATCCTTATTGTTATTACTGCAATGCCTCGTGAATTTTTAATTCCCAAAATGAAAAAGCTAGAAAAATATTTTAAATTCAGCTTTTCAGCTTTATCCGATTTTAAAGAATTAAAAAATTCTGAGATATATTCAAAGATATCTAAGGCTTTAAATGTACCCCCCGAACAAATATTACACATAGGCGATCATTGGGAATTTGATTATCTGGCTGCTCGGAAAGCGGGAATGAACGCTATTTATTTAGACCGCAGTAATACAAAAAAGGGAAAATTTATTATAAATAGCTTGGGAGAAGTTAAGAAAATAGTAGAGGACATTCAGCAGTGATTAGTGATTTGCGATAAGTTAGTTGGATAGTTGGTTACCTGCTTGAGGAATAAATATATTGAAGAATAAATGCTAAACTAATTAACCAATTAACTAACTAAGTACTAACAACTATTCGCTTACTACTATTTAATCGGTGAATTGGTCAATCGGTCAATCGGTGAATTAATTTATTGGCGAATCGGTCAATCGGTTAATTGGTCAATATATAAGGGGGTACTAATAATGCCTGAATTACCAGAAGTAGAAACTATTAGAAGAGATTTACAGGAAAAAATTAAAGATAAACAAATAAAAGATGTAATAGTAAATATTAGTAAAGTAATAAAAAAACCATCTTTGGAAGGATTTATTGATAAAACAAAGGACAAGAAGATTAAGGAGATAGATCGTCGGGGGAAATATATTATTATTCAGTTAGACTCAGGAGATAAATTAATAGTTCATCTGGGGATGACCGGACTGTTAATCTATCCTTACGATAATAAAATTACAGAGAAAGAAATTAACCCCAAGCATAACCATCTTATTTTTACTTTTATGGATGACACCCAATTAGTTTTTAATGATGTTAGAAGATTCGGAAAAATATTTTTAGTTTCCAATATTGAGGAAGTAGAAAGCATAATTAAATTAGGAGTTGAACCTTTGGAGGATTATTTCACAGAAGAAGTTTTTACTCAGATATTAAATAAAAAGAAAAATGGTAAGATAAAACCATTTTTAATGAATCAGAAATTTATCACTGGATTAGGTAATATTTATGCTAATGAAGTGCTGTATAGGGCGAATATCCATCCTTTACGGCTAATTTCTTCTCTCAATAAAAAAGAAGTTAGAAATTTGTATCAGCAGATTAAACTGGTATTGGGTGAAGCAGTTAAGCTTCGGGGGAGTACGGTAGCCGATGAGGCTTATCGGGACACAGATGGTGACAAAGGAAAATTTGCAAAAAAATTACAGGTTTATGCCCGAAAAGGAGAACCTTGTATAAAGTGTGGACATTCTATAGAAGTTGTAAGAATAGAAGGTAGAAGCTCATTCATCTGTCCCCAATGTCAGAAATTATAAAAAATTAATGATTAAATTGATTTTTTAATCCCAAATCTTCTCTTCCCCCTTACTTGATACTGATTCGTTTTTTGTTTTCTTAACCAGCTAACCAATTAACCAACTAACTAGCTAACTAAATGCGACATACGAGATACGAATTATTCTTGCTTAAATAAAGAAAAAATATTATAATATGCAAAGATATTTCTTACTTATCGTTCTTTACATAAAAAAATATTCTCCGAGCTATCACACCTAAGGTGAAAACGATGGTGGATTAGCCGATAGGGAATAAGAGGAAACTCTTATTCCTCCCGTGTTTGGAAAGGAGGACTGATATTATGAGCTAAACTTGTAAACCAACACCGGACACAGTGTTGGTTTTTTTGTTGTGTGATTTTAAATTTAATTACAAGAAAGGAAAGAAATATCGATGAAAAGAAATATTATTTTTAAGATAGTGTTTTTATTTGCTGTTAGTATGATATTAATTAGTTCAATTTACGCAAGCCCTGTTCACCTAAAATTAGCCACTACTACCAGTACAGAAAATTCGGGGCTGCTGGGAGTTTTGTTACTTCCCTTTGAAGAAAAATTTGGAATCAAGGTTGATGTTATCGCAGTTGGTACCGGGCAAGCTATTAAATTAGGGGAAAATGGAGATGTAGATATGATATTAGTTCATGCCCGGACAGCAGAGGATAAATTTATCGAAGAAGGTTACGGAGTAAACAGAAGAGATGTTATGTTTAATGATTTTATTATTCTTGGACCGTCTAATGATCCGGCAGAGGTTAAAGGGGAGAGCAATGTAACCTTAGCTTTAAAAAGAATATCTGATCGTAAAGCTTATTTTGTTTCCCGGGGTGATGATTCCGGAACCCATAAAAAAGAAAAGGTTTTATGGCAAAATGCAAAAATTTCTCCTGAGGGGGAATGGTATATGGAAATTGGCCAGGGGATGGGAGCAACTTTACAGGTTGCCAATGAGAGACAAGCTTATGTCCTATGTGATAGAGGTACATTTTTGGCCTACAAGGATAAGATAGACTTAATTATTCTTTCCGAAGGTGATACTCTACTATTTAACCCTTATGGCATAATGGCAGTTAATCCCGCTCGTTACTCCCACGTTAAATATATGGAAGCCATGCAATTAATCGCCTGGGTCACTTCAGTGGAAGGCCAGAGGATAATTGGAGAATATAAGAAAGAAGGAGAAATCCTTTTTCATCCTATGGCAATTAAATAGCGAATAGTAATTCGCGTATTGCGTATTGCGTATCGAGTATCGCGTTAAGAGAATAGAAATCAGGAATAAGAATGGAATCATATTACGTATTATGTATTGCGTGAAAAAGTAGGGGCAGACACAAGGTCTGCCCCTACTAACTAACGACTAATTTAACTGGTAAACTGGCAAACCGGGTAACTGGATAACTAATACATACGAGATACGAGATACTGATTTTTGACGCGATACGCGATACGCAATACGCGATACGAATTTTTTACTCGAGGTGCTATTTTGGATTTTATTATCGAAGGAATACAAAAAGCCTTTCAATTAATATTTTCTTTAGATAGGGGAATATTTAATATCGTCTTGCTTTCACTGAGAGTCTCATTTACCGCTATAATACTGGCTTCGTTGTTGGGTATACCCCTGGGATTTTTAATGGCGGTAAAAGATTATTGGGGAAAAAGATTTAGTGTATCTTTAGTGAATACTCTATTGGCCCTACCAACAGTAGTTATAGGACTGATTGTTTATTCTTTAATTTCTCGAAGAGGACCACTGGGAGTCTTTGGTCTATTGTATACTCCTTCAGCTATGATTATTGGACAGTTCATATTGGCTGTCCCTATAATTATCGCTCTCACTCATTCGGCGATACAGGGAATTGATAAAAGGGTTAGGAATACTGCGTTAACTCTGGGAGCAACCGAAACCCAATCTGCCTGGATGGTGATTAAAGAAGCCCGTTATGCAGTGTTATCTGCGGTAATTACCGGATTTGGAAGAGTAATTGCCGAGGTCGGGGCTGCTATGATGTTAGGAGGAAATATAAAAGACTCTACTCGGGTTATGACTACTGCTATTGCCTTGGAGACTGCCAAGGGAGAGTTTGGTTTTGCTATTGCCCTGGGAATTATATTATTATTTGTTGCCTTCAGTATAAACATTTTACTCCACTATTTTCAAAGCAAGAGAGTGTAAATAAAATATGGATAAATTAATATTTACAGTTAGAAATTTAAAAAAAGTTTATAATGGTAAAATTGTATTAGATATAGATAATTTAAATTTTCAAGAGGGTAAGATTTACGCTATTGTCGGCCCAAACGGGTCGGGCAAGACCACTTTGCTCAATATCTTAAATTTATTAGAAAAACCGGATGAAGGTCAAATATTTTTTCATGACCAGGAGATTACCAATAAATCAAATTCTAATACCTTGGAGATTCGAAGGAGAATGACTTTAGTAAACCAGGATCCTTTCTTATTTCATTCTACAGTCTATGACAATATTGCCTATGGATTAAAAATAAGATTAATTCCTTCTAAAGTTCAAAAAAGTAGAATTAGAAGTGCTTTAAATATAGTAGGACTTTCCGGTTTTAAAGATAGAAAAGCGAAACAATTATCGGGTGGGGAAGCTCAACGAGTGGTAATTGCCCGAGCCTTAGTGATAGAGCCAGAAGTTCTTTTTTTAGATGAGCCTACTGCAAATATAGATCAAAACTACATAGATGTAGTGGAAAGAATTATTAAAAAAATAAAGAAGGAGATTAAAACCACTGTAATATTTACTACTCACGACCTTTCTCAGGCCTATCGTTTAGCTGATGAGGTGATTTCCCTTTTGGATGGTAAAATTATTAAACAAGTTCCGGAAAATCTTCTCCGGGGTGAAATAATAGAAGAGGAAGATGGCTTAAAATGGTTTAAAACTATGGGAAATATAAGATTTGCTATAGTGAGTGAAAAAGTTGGTTCGGTATATATTTCTATTGACCCCAGAGACATAATCCTGTCTTATGAACAGTTTCAATCCAGTGCCAGAAATTCCTTTTTAGGGAAAATAGCCAAGATTATTGAGCAAAATCATTTGGTAAAATTGGAAATAGATATTGGTATCCCTTTAGTGGTAATTATTACCAGTGAGTCATTTTTTAAGATGAATCTCAATCTGGGAAGCAAAGTTTATTTAACCTTTAAAGCTTCGGCAGTAAAATTATATTAATTTTTAAAAAAAGATATGTTAGTTAAATTTTAAAAGTGAACCATTTAAGTTTTAAAAGTGAACACCCTAATAGTTGGGAATAAACTATTTTTACTAATAAAATTTACTATATTTTTCTCTATAGATGTAAATAATTTATTAAT
>JAYEJO010000029.1:0-1188 GCA_034660595.1 Candidatus Caldatribacteriota bacterium | reverse complement strand
GCAACTGACTTAGTTGGGAAATACTAATCCTTGACAAATCTTCTGAGGTAGTTTATCCTCCCTTCATGCTGATCAATCATATTATTCCAATAGATTTTAAAAATTAGCGCACCAGAGCCCGTGTTTTACCGTGAGGCCCGGATTCTCTCTTAATGTGATGAGATCAGCAGCTCCTGGTGCGCTATTCTTTTGTGGTTTTATTGCAGAATGAGCTTAGAAGATTTTAAGCGGAAAGATCCTCAATGGACAGCCGTGGCTAATGGCTATAGCAACAGACCATACGATGAGCGAGAAGCCGCAGATTACCTAACTAACTGCTATAAATACAGAAAACCAATCACATTGAGAGGGTTTGCCTCTCGTTTCAATTGGTCTACAAGTAAAGCCAGCCGCTTTCTTAAACAAACCGGAGTCAAGATAGTTTATTTGAAAGAGAAAACTATGGGGAAAAACGCTCCTGGCTGTCTTGTATTACTACCAACCAAAGAACTAGATCCAAAAAAAGCAAATCTATTATTAATTATTCATAATCACTATTATTTCATTGATTTAGATTAGCAGTGAATAATGCCAATAAAACATAAAAAAAACACCTAGATTGGCTCTGGGTGCGGATCTACAGGGTCGAAAAAAACACGAACCCCCTAAAAAAAACACCTAGATTGGCTCTGGGTGCGGATCTACAGGGTCGGAAAAAACACTCTAAAGACTTAGACTTTAAAGTTCTGAAAGAACTTCCTTCTCTTCGTCTTAATTTATGTAATAAATTATAGCGAAGAGTATGACGACTGGTTTGAAAGTCTAAATTTTAAATTCTAAATTTTAAATTCTAAATTCTAAGTTAAAATTCTAAATTCTAAGTTAAAATTCTAAGTTACAATTCTAAGTTACAACTCTAAGTTACAAACACAAGAACATTGGGCAGAGCAGTCAGTCGCTACGCTCCTTCAAAACGCTCCTGCCCAATGAAGCAGGGCCGTCGCTACCGCTCCTTGCCCTGTAGAGCTTAAAGAAAAAGATATTCAGGGTGAAAGAGCAGTAACAGCATCCCTGTCCGTTTTCCCTGTCCGTTCAGCCTGGCTGCTCTGTTTTCCTGGCGATTTTACTCTGTGCGAATTTTTTTAATTATTTCAGGCAGAAAAGGCTTGACAGAATATAATCCACTCCTGTATAGCATATTTACTGGAG
>JAYEJO010000028.1:13274-20660 GCA_034660595.1 Candidatus Caldatribacteriota bacterium | reverse complement strand
ACAGTTTTACCTGCCATTTTTCTATTTTTAGCTTCCAATATCTTCTTTACCTCTAAATATTTTATCTTTCCCTTACCTACCTCCAAGAGAGTACCCACGACGGAACGAACCATTTTATATAAAAAAGCATCTGCCTCAAGGTGAAAACAAAATATATTCCCTCTCTTGATTATGCTTATATCCTTAATGGTCCTTCTCCAATTTCTAATCCTACTCCCCGAACAGGCAAAAGAGGTAAAATCATGTTCTCCTTTTAAAAATTTACTGGCTTTTTTCATCTCTTCTAAATTTATCTTCTCATAAACGCAGTATACATAATTTCTTAGAAAAATAGGCAGGTAGTTATTATTCAGATTGGAATTCAAAACATAATAATGATAAATTTTACTAACTGCACTATGGCGGGCATGAAAATTATCATCTACCCTCTCTGCTTTTTTAATCCTGATATCCAAAGGTAACATACGGTTTAAAATAAAAGGTAATTCCACCAAAGAGATAGAGCTGTTAGTTTTAAAATTTGCTACTTGACCCAGGGCATGCACTCCCGCGTCAGTCCTTCCGGAACCGTTAAGTATTATTTTTTCTTGAGTAATCTGGGATATTTTTTCTTCCAAAATTCCCTGTATGCTTAAAAGACTTTTTTGCCTTTGCCATCCATAATACCGGGTTCCTTCATATTCTATGGTAAGTTTTATGTTAATCATAATTTCCCTTTTGTTGGCTGGTTAACTGGTTTGATGGTTAGTAGATACGTTTTTATTCTGTCTTATGACTTCTAACTTCTTTTTTTTAACCAGTTAACCAGGTAACCAACTAACTAACTAACTAATTTTACACGCTTCACGTTGTTTTTCTTCACGCGATACGCAATACGCAATACGCGATACTAATTTAAAACATTACACTCACCATAATAGTAATAACTATGGTTAAGACAAAGGTTAAGACATCAGCTTTTTCGATTTTTAGCTCCCTATAATGAGTCCTACCCTCTCCCCCTCTATAGCATTTGGCTTCCATAGCAATGGCTAATTCATCGGCACGTCGAAATGCATTAACAAACAAGGGTATTAAAATAGGTATTAAATTCTTTGCTCGGTTAAAAATATTTCCGCTTTCAAAGTCTGCACCTCGTGATATTTGAGCTTTCATTATTTTTTCTGTCTCTTCCAATAAAGTCGGAATAAATCTCAGTGCTATAGTCATCATCATAGCTATTTCGTGAGCGGGCATACCTATAAACTTAAAAACAGACAATAACCTCTCTATTCCATCAGTTAAAGATATGGGAGATGTAGCTAAAGTCAACAGTGAGGTAGCTAAAATTAGAATAAACAATCGAAAAGAAATAAGCAGTCCTTTTATCAACCCCTCCTGGGTTATTTTTAAAAAGCCTAACTGATAAATTACTTCTCCTTCAGTCATAAAAAGATGAATTATTAGAGTAAATATAATGATAAATAATATAGGACGCAGGCCCCTGAATACAAATTTTGGGTGTACCTTGGAAATAATAATGCTAATCAATACAAAACTTCCTAAAATTAAATATCCTGAAAATTTTGTTATTAAAAACAAGCTTATAATTATAGCCAAACAACTCAATATTTTTATTCTGGGATCCAAATTATGAATTAAAGAATCCCTTGGGATATACTGACCGAAACTAATATTCCTTAATATTCTCATCTTTCCCCATCTTCTTGATAATTTTTTATATTAATCTCTTTAGACATCTATCTCTTTATTGGTTTTTTTATTTTTTTTAACATTTCTCTTTCAGCATCATCTACAGTTAATATCCCGGTATATACGTCTTTTCCTTTTGCTTTCAATTTGTGCATACACTCGGTTACCTGTGGAAGCCCTAAGCCCACTTCTATTAGATCATTGGCATGTTTTTCAAAAATATCCCGGGGAGCACCATCCATAATTATCTCTCCTCGATGCATTACTACGAGACGATTCACCGTCTCTGCAACTTTTTCCATATTGTGTGAAACTAAAACCACACCCATCCCAAAATTATAATGTATCTTTTTTATCTCAGATAATATATTGTCTCTGCCTTGCGGATCAAGGTTGGCGGTAGGTTCATCTAAAATCAACATTTTTGGCCTAATAGACAGTATGCTGGCCAAGGCAACACGCCGCATTTCCCCTCCACTTAGAGAAAAGGGAGAACGTTCTACATAGAAATCATAATCAAGGTCAACCATTTTTAAGGCTTCCCGGACTCTTTTTTTAATTTTCTCTTCTGATAAACCTAATTTTTTTGGACCAAAAGCTACTTCTTGATATATTGTTTCTTCAAACAGTTGATTCTCGGGATACTGGAAAACTAAACCTATCTTCTGTCTTACCAGTTTAAGGTTAACTCCCTTTCTATTTAAATCCACTCCTTCGACATAGATTTTACCAGAAGTTGGTGTAAGCAAGCCATTAAAATGCTGAATTAAAGTCGTTTTTCCGCAACCGGTATGCCCGATCAGGCCAATAAATTCACCTTTATCAATCTCTAAATTGATATTCTTTAATACTTCTGTTTCAAAGGGCATTCCCAAACTGTAGGTAAAGCACATATCTTCTAAATGTATAAACATAAACTTTCCACCATATCCTCCACTTTCAATGTATGGGGAGATATATCTATTCCTCTTTTGTTTAATCTTAGGGCGAGTTCGGTTATTTGAGGAACATCCAATCTTAATTGTTTTAAGACCTCTATTTGAGTAAATACCTCCTCGGGTTTTCCTGTTAGAGCAATTTTTCCTTTATCTAAGACGATTACCCGGTTGGACTCGGCCACTTCCTCCATTAAGTGAGTAATATAAATTATGGTAATGTTCTCCTTTTGATTTAACTTCTTAACAATATCTATAACCTCTCTTCGGCCCCGGGGATCAAGCATTGCCGTAGGTTCATCTAAAACCAAATAAGAAGAGTGTAAAGCAATCGCTCCGGCAATTGCTACTCTTTGTTTTTGTCCACCTGAAAGTAAATGCGGTTCGCTTTTTTTGTATTCTTCCATTTCTACAACTTCTAAAGCCCAATTAACCCGCTCTCTCATAAGCTTTGTCTTTATTCCAATATTTTCTAAGCCAAAAGCTATGTCATCTTCCACCGTAGTTGCGATAATCTGATTATCTGGATTTTGAAATACCATACCAACTTTTCGTCTTATTTCCCATGTTTCACTCTTATCCTTGGTATTCATTCTATCTACCCAAATATCTCCGGTAGTAGGAAGCAGCAGGCAATTCATATGTTTAGCTAAAGTAGATTTTCCCGAACCATTGGAACCTATAATGGAAATAAAATCTCCATTTTTTATTTCTAAATTAATAGAATCCAAAGCTTTTATTTGATCTTTTTTATGATAATTATATATGTGACTTAGATTTTTTACTTTAATCAAAATGTTCACCCATAAATCGTATATCGTATTTCGTACTTTAGCGTAGAGCGTATAGCGTGTAGCGTGTAGGGGCTCAATGAATTGAGCCCATTAGAAGAAAAATTACCAAAACAACCCGTGTTGGATAAAGCCAACCCCTACATAACGCGATGTATGATATACACTTATAATCGCAATAGTAATACAGTATACATATACAAAAATAATTTTGAATTTAGAATTATGGCTTTTCCTTTTTCGCTATATACTATCAGGGCGTATGCAATACGCCCCTACTTTTTTTCTCTTTTCTTTCTTCCTCTTTCTTAACTCTACGCTATACGCTCCACGCTGTACGCTATCCTCAATACCATATTATTATAAAAACAAAAGGTTAAAAAGTCTAACTACCAAATAATTAGTTCTGATATAAAACTTTTTAACCTTTTTTCTTTTGTTCTTTAATTATTCTACAAATTCGATTATAGCTAAAGGTGCGGCATCACCTTTACGAAATCCCGTTTTCACAATTCGTGTATAACCGCCATTTCTTTCCAGAAACTTTGGACTAATTTCTTCAAAAAGTACCTTAGAAGCTTTTTTATTTTTTATAACTTTTTGCACCTCTCTTTGTGCTTGCAAATTATTATTTTTAGCTGTTGTCACTAATTTTTCTATATACTTTCGAACTTCTTTTGCTTTAGTATGTGTGGTCTCAATTTTTTTATGAGTTATGAGTGAAATAGATAAATTAGCCAACAATGAACTTCTATGGCTACTAGTGCGACCTAATTTTCCTTTTAATTTCTTGTGTCTCATCCTAAAAATCCTCCTGGTGCGTTTTTTCGCCTAAAACAAATCCATATTTAGTTATTTTCTCTTTTATTTCATCTAAAGATTTTTTTCCTAAATTTTTTATCTTTATAATCTCCCTTGGAGAAAACTCAACTAAATCTCTTAATGTATTTACTTCAGATTTCTTTAAACAATTATACGAACGAACTGAAAAATCTAATTCTTCAAGGGTTTTATTTAGGATTTTTTCTCTTTCGCTCTTTTCTTTTTCTTCCTTTGAAATAAGTTCGTTCTCTGATTCAGTATCTTCGGGAGAAAACTTAGTAAATATTTTTAAATATTTAATTAATATATTTGCTGATTTACTCAAGGCTTCATCAGGCAAAATGCTTTTATTAGTAAATATTTCCAAAGTTAATTTATCGCAATCTGAAAATTGACTCAGACTAGCAGTTTCCACATCATAGCGAACTTTCGTAATAGGCGAAAAAAAGGAATCAACAAAAATGGTATCTACTGATTGATCCAATTTTTTATTTTTTTCAGCAGAAAAGTAACCCATCCCTTTTTCCACAACTATCTCCATGTTTAGTTTACAATTACCGTTTAAAGTAGCTATCGTTAAATCTGGATTAAGTATCTCTACATTGATATTAGGGGTTATGTCTGCTGCTGTTATTATTTTTTTGCCTTTTGCCTTTAATTTTAAAATCTGTGGTTCATCGGTAAACATTTTAACTACCAATTCTTTGATATTTAAAATTATCTCAATAAGATCTTCTTTGACTCCTGGAATAGTATCAAATTCATGGGTAATTCCTTCAATTCTAATAGCAGTTGCAGCAGCTCCCCACATTGAAGATAATAATGTTCTTCTAAGAGAGTTGCCTAAAGTAGTACCATAACCTTTTTCTAATGGTTCTATAATAAACTTTCCATAATTATCTGATAAATCTTCCACTTTAATTTTTATATTATCAATATCCATCACTTTTAATGCTCTCCTTCCTTAGGTATAGGAAACCCAAAAATATTAACGAGAATAATATTCAACTACTAATTTTTCCTCTACCGGTAATTTTAATTCTTCTTTAGAAGGAAATCTTATTATCTTTCCTTTCAAGTTTGCAGCATCAAACTCTAGCCAAGAAGGAATGCTAACCTCTATCTTTCCTTCTTTAATTTCTTTAATATTTTCGATATTTCCCGTCTTTTCTTTGACCTCAACCACATCATTGATTTCAATTTGATAAGATGGTATATTCACTTTTTTTCCATTAACTAGTATATGTGAATGCAAGATTAACTGGCGAGCCTGAGCTCTTGATTTAATTATACCAAATCTATAAACTATATTATCCAGTCTCCTCTCTAGTAATTCTAATAAATTTTCTCCGGTAACACCTTTTTTCTTTTCAGCTTTCTTAAAAAGAATTTTAAATTGTTTTTCCAATAATCCATAATACTTTCTAAGTTTCTGTTTTTCTCTTAATCTTACACCATAGGTAGATAATTTTCTGATTCTTACATTTTTTGCATTTTTGCCAGGTAATGGAGCTCCCTTTTCTATTGGACACTTATCAGAATAGCACCTATCCCCCTTTAAAAATAATTTCACTGTTTCTCTGCGGCACAATTTACATACCGCTCCTGTATATCTTGCCATATATAACAATAACCTCCTCATTTTCTCAAAACTTTATAATAGAAAATTTTTCCTTTTTCTGCAAACCCTAATTAGCATATAGTAATAAAACGAAAAATGAAAAGCGCAAAACGTAAAACCATAGCTTAAAATTAAAAATTTAAATATATTGTTTTATCTATTGAGCATCATATTTCTTATCTCGCATACTATATAGCAAAATAAAAAGATAAAGAAGCAAAAACTAAAACTTAAAATTTAGTATTAAGAGAAAAAGTTTTAAGTTTTGAATTATGGTTTTTCGCTTTTAGTTTTAAATTTTTAGCTATATATTAAAAATTGAAAAATTGTATTTGAAACTAACGACTATTCACTATTCACTAACGACTAACCTATATCCTTCTTTGTTTTGGTGGTCTGCAACCATTATGTGGAATTGGAGTAACATCTTTAATCATATTAACTTTTAAACCCACTGCTTGTAAAGATCTAATTGCTGTTTCTCTCCCTGGACCTGGTCCTTTTACCAATACATCCACTTCTTTTAATCCCTGATCCATAGCTTTTTTAGCTACTGCTTCGGCTGTCATTTGAGCTGCAAAAGACGTACTCTTTTTACTTCCTTTATAACCCATGCACCCCGCACTAGACCAGGCAATTACATTTCCACCTTCATCGGTAATAGTAACTATAGTATTGTTAAAAGTAGATTGGATGTGTACTGTTCCCAAAACTATATTTTTCTTTATTCTCTTCTTGGTTTTCTTTGTTTTTTTCTTATTAGCCAATTAAATTCTCCTTTCCATATCTGACGATATTACATACTTTTCTTTTTTCTTGCTCCTACTGTTTTCTTGGGTCCTTTTCTGGTTCTTGCATTGGTTTTAGTTCTTTGACCCCTCACTGTCAATCCCTTTCGATGCCTTAGACCTCTATATGAACCTATATCCATAAGCCTTTTTATGGAGGTAGTAACTTCGCTTCTACATTCCCCTTCTACTTTATAATTTTTATCAATAATTCCCTTTATCTTATTTATCTCTTCTTCGGTTAGATCCTTTGCCCTGGTATCCAAATTAACTTCTGATTCCTTTAATATGGAACGAGCGCTGGTAATACCAATCCCATAGATATAAGTTAAGGCATATTCTATTCTCTTATTTCTAGGTAAATCTACTCCAGCTATTCTGGCCATATCTTACTATATCCTCCTTTAAAATTATTTTCCCTGTCTCTGTTTATGTTTTGGATTACTACAAATTATTCTTATTTTACCATTTCTTTTTATTATTTTGCATTTTGCACACATTTTTTTGACTGATGATCTTACTTTCATTTATTTCCTTCCTCCACGTATTATATAGTATCTCGTCGCTCGTATCTTGTATCTCGTTAGAGAATTTATTTTGCTCATATAATCATTTATTATCAAATTGAATATTGAGAGCAAAAAATCATAAATTAAAACCTATTTTAAAACTGCTACAGTATCCAGAATTCAGGAGCCAGGTATCTGGTTTCTGATTCCTATCTTTTTTACGAGATA
>JAYEJO010000028.1:5568-13174 GCA_034660595.1 Candidatus Caldatribacteriota bacterium | reverse complement strand
TTTTTTACGAGATACGATTCACGAGATACGAGATACGTGTTTATTACAATCTATATACAATTCTACCCTGGGTTAAATCATAAGGTGATATTTCAACCTTTACTCTGTCTCCGGGCAATATTCTAATAAAATGCATCCTTATTTTACCCGAGATATGGGCTAATATTTCACAACCGTTTTCCAGTTCAACCCGAAAAGTAGCATTAGGTAAAGCTTGAATAACTTTTCCTTGCATTTCTATGCTCTTTTCTTTCACCATCAATCATTCCTCCGCATAAATTCTTTTTACTTGAACTATTATAAACTACTTTTTATTTAAAGAATAGTTAATATTTCATTACCGTCTGCAGTTATGGCTATAGAATGTTCAAAGTGTGCTGACCGGCTTCCATCTTCTGTTACAACTGTCCACCCGTTATCGCAAAGTTTTGTTTTGTAACCACCTATATTTACCATAGGTTCAAGTGCTAACACCATTCCCTCTTCTAATTTTATGCCAGTATGGGGAACACCGTAATTGGGTATTTGTGGATCTTCGTGTAAATAACAACCCACGCCGTGGCCTACATACTCTCTAACTACAGAAAAATGTGATTTTTCTACTGTTTCCTGGATAGCAAAAGAAATATCGCCTAATCTGTTACCTATAACGGCTTTCTCTATACCTTTATATAAAGATTTTTTAGTTACTTCTAAAAGTTTTTGTTCTTTTGTCCCTATTCTTCCTACGGGGACTGTAATCGCAGTATCCCCATAGTAACCTTCTAAATTCGTTCCAATATCTATACTTACAATATCCCCTTCTCTCAACCTTCTCTTTCCTGGAATGCCGTGTACTACTTCTTCGTTTACAGAAACACATATGGAATGCTGGAATTTATTCCCCTTTATTCCATAACCCTTAAACGCCGGCTTTGCTCCATGTTTTATTATATAATCCTCAGCAATCCCATCTAACTCTAAAGTAGTAATTCCCTCTTTTATATTTTCTAATATTTTATTTAAGGCACTTGCTGCTAATTTGCAGCTCTTTCTTATGCATTTAATTTCTTCGGGAGACTTTAAAATCACCATTAATCTATTTATATATTCCTTGTAAAATTTTCTTAATCCTCTGAAAAACAGCATTTTCACTTAAATTAGCGTTTACTTCTTTAAGTAATTTTTTTTCTTCATAATATTTTTTTAAAGGCAAAGTTTCCTTAGTAAATACTTTTAATCTATTATTTATAGCTTCTTCTTTGTCATCCTCTCGTTGATACAACTCTCCGCCACAAAGATCACAGGTATTATCTTTTTTAGGAGGATTAAATAACAAATTATAATTAGTGCCACACTTTTTACATACCCTACGATTAGATAATCTTTGTATTATTTTAGAAAAGGGTATTTCAAAATATAAAACACAATCAATATATTTATTAAACTCTTTATTTAATTTTTCCAATGAATTCGCCTGTTCAACATTTCGAGGAAACCCATCAAATATATATCCATTATTACAATCTTCCTGCTTTATTCTTTCTTTTATTATTTCCAGAATAATATGGTCAGGCACTAAGCCTCCTTTACTCATGATATCCTCAACCTCTATGCCCAACCTATTCTTTTTATTTACTGCTTCTCTTAAGATTACTCCTGTTGAAATTACGGGAATATTGAATTCTGCCTGTAACCTTTTTGCTACTGTTCCTTTCCCCCCACCTGGAGGACCTAACAAGATTAATCTCATAACTTTTCCTTTCTTTTTTGGTTAGATAGTTATCAAATTTAATACTAATATTTATTAACCAATTAACCAGATAACCAGATAACTAACTAACGAATAAGCTAACGAATCAAATTAGTTTATAAAAATTATTTCTTAATAAATCCTTCGTAATGCCTCATTAACATGTGGGACTCGATTTGCTGAACAGTTTCTAAAGCTACTCCTACCATAATTAACAAAGATGTTCCTCCGAAATAGAAAGTAGTAATTCCTGTAATTTTTATTAAAATATTGGGCAGAATAGCAATTAGAGCCAAAAAGAATGCACCACTTAGAGTGATTCGAGTCATTATACGATCGATATAGACAGTAGTATTTTTCCCTGGTCTTATTCCGGGGATAAAACCTCCATATTTTTTCATGTTATCCGCCATATTGGCAGGATTGAAGGTAATTGCTGTATAAAAAAAAGTAAATACTACAATTAATACAGCATACAAAACTAAATATAATGGCTGTCCTGGTGAAAGGGCCTCAGACATACTTTTCATAAAAGCTAAATTTTGAAAAAATTGCGCAATAGTAGCTGGAAAAAGTAATATTGCAGAGGCAAATATTATCGGAATAACTCCAGCTTGATTCACCCGTAAGGGAATATGAGTCCCTTGCCCACCATACATTCTGCGTCCTATTACTCTTTTCGCATATTGAACCGGTATCCTTCTCTGGCCTTTTTGAATGGCAATAACTCCTCCGATAACAGCTACAAAAACTACTATTAAAACCGCTAATGGCAAAATTCCAATTTCTCCAACTTGTGCAAGTTTAGCGGTTTGCACGATCTGAGAAGGAATTCTGGCAATAATTCCAGCAAAAATAATTATAGAAATTCCATTACCGATACCAAAATCAGTAATTTCTTCACCTAACCACATTAAAAAGCAAGTCCCAGCGGTAAGAGTAATTAACAATAAAAATCTGAAACCAAAACCTGAAATCATTAATACGCCCATATTTTGCAGCCAAACACTTATCCCGAAAGCCTGAATAATAGCTAAAAATACTGTTGCATAACGAGTGATTTTGGTGATTTTAGCCCTGCCTTCTTCCCCTTCTTTAGCCCATTGCTCTAAAGCAGGGACTACGGCAGTTAAAAGATTCATAATAATAGAAGCATTAATATAGGGCATAATCCCTAATGCAAAAATTGAAAACCGGCTTAATGCTCCTCCGGCAAAAAGATCAAAAAATCCTAATATTCCGCCCTGAGCAAATAGATTAGCCATAGCTTCTTTATCTATACCTGGTAAAGGTAAGTGACTCCCCAGTCTAACCACAACTAACATTCCCAGGGTAAAAAGTAATCTTTTCTTTAAATCAGGAATTTTAAATAAATTACGAAATGTTTCTAACAATTATACCACCTCTATCTTCCCACCAACTGATTCAATCTCGTTTATCGCTTTTTGACTAAATTTATTTGCTTTTATAGTTAATTTCTTATTTAAGTCACCTTTAGCTAATATTTTTACTCCATACCCCACTTTTTTTATAATTCCTTTATCAATTAATTCTTTCTGAGTAACTATATCGCCATCCTTAAACATATTTAATCGTCCAATATTTACGATACTATAATCTTTTTTAAATATATTAGTAAAGCCTCTTTTGGGAATTCTTCTATACAGAGGCATCTGGCCGCCTTCGAACCCTGGTCTAACTCCACCACCTGAGCGAGAATTTTGCCCGTTTGAACCTCGACAAGAAGTAGAACCATGCCCCGAACCGCAACCTCTACCCACTCTCTTACGCTTTTTAATTGATTTAGGTGACGGACACAAATTATTTAATTTCATTGCTTGTTACCTCCCTTGGTTGTACGCGTTGGCTATACATTTCCAATACACTTTTCCCTCTTAATTTTGCTACATCTTTTGCATTCTTTAAATTTTCAAGAGCGTCCATAGTAGCTTTGGCAATATTTAAATTATTGCTACTTCCTAAGGATTTAGTTAAAATATTTTGATATCCTGCTGCTTCTAATATTGTTCGAACAGAACCACCAGCAATAACTCCGGTTCCAGGAGAGGCTGGTTTCATAAAAACCTTAGCAGCTCCATATTGTCCTATAATCATATAAGGGATAGTTCCTTTTTTTATTCTAACTTTTATTAAGTTCTTTTTTGCTTTCGCTGCCCCTTTTTTGATTGCTTCAGAAACGTCTTTAGCTTTTCCATAGCCTGTGCCTACTATCCCTTCACCATTCCCTACTACGACCATAGCGGAAAAACCAAATCTCCTTCCACCTTTTACAACCTTGCTTACCCTATTCACAAAAACAACCGTTTCGTTTAATTCCAAACTTTCAGGGTCTATTTTTAGCACTTGTCCACCTCCTCTCCCATTTTTTCTTAATATACATTTTGGTTCTGAATTTTTCTTGCTAAACATTTCTTATATTCGAATTTATATTAAAAATATTTTTCAAATATTTTACTAAACTAAAAAACTATCTTTCCCTTTCTAGTATTCTCGGCCACAGCTTTTACTCTGCCGTGATAAAGGTATCCTCCCCGGTCAAACACTACTTTTTTTATGCCTTTTTCCTCTAACTTTTTTGCTAACAAGCTCCCAAGCATTTCAGCAGCCTTTACATTTCCCTGATATTTTCCTTTCCCCTTTATTTCTGGGTCGAGTGTAGATAGGGAAACTAAAGTTATTCCTTTGTTATCATCAATTACCTGGGCGTATAAATGCCTTAGGCTTCTAAAAATACACAGGCGTGGTCTTTCGCTACTACCAGATATACTTTTACGTACTCTTTTATGTCTTCTAATCCTAGCCAATTTTTTATCTATTTCAGTCAATGTTAGCACTCCTTTCCTGTAAATTAATCGTTAGTGAATAGTCGTTAGTTTTAAAAACAAAATTCAAGATGAATTAGCTAACCAAGTAACTAACTAACGAATCAAATTAATTTATATTGATTACTTTGCGCCGGTTTTACCTACTTTTCTTCTTACTATTTCGTCAATATATCTTATTCCCTTCCCTTTGTAGGGTTCTGGTTTCCGCAATAATCTTATTTTAGCAGCAGTTTCGCCTACCAGCTGTTTATCAATACCTTTTACTTTAATTATTTTCTGTTTTTCAATTTCGAATTCAATTCCTTTAGGTGTGTCAACTTTAATGGGGTGAGAATATCCTATCTGCATAACAATTTTCCCATCTTCAAGAACAGCTCGATAACCTACTCCATGTATTTCTAATATCTTTTCAAAACCCGAAGAAACTCCCCTTACCATATTATTTATTAAGGCTCGGGTTAATCCATGTAAAGATCGATGAAATTTATTTTCAGAAGGTCTGTAAACACAAATTTTATCATCTTCTATCTTTACCTGTATATCTGGATGAAAACTCATCTCTAAAGTACCTCTTTCTCCGGATATCTTTATATTATTATTATTTAATTCGACTTTAACTCCTTTAGGAATAGTTATAGGCATCTTTCCTATTCTAGACATACAAAACCTCCCAATTTCGTATTTCGTATTTCGTATATTGTATTTCGTATTATGGTTCTGCTCTGCTTCCAGAAAATATCATTAAGAGAAACTCAAAAAGTCTGACCCTAAGAAAGGAGAATAAGCGACCCTCTGGATTCCAACTCTTGAACTTTTCTCTTCACAACATACGATACATTAATGTGTTAGGTTTAATTCACAAAACACGAGATACAAAGTTAATCTTTTTATCTTCTAATACTTGCTTACTAAGTTTCTGGATTCTAAATTCCTTACTATATACTACATACCATATACTAATTTATATTTACCAGATATAACAAATTACTTCTCCACCAAGATGACGCTGTAGAGCTTCTCTACCGCTCATTATACCCTTAGAAGTGGAAATTATAGCAATCCCGAGACCGCCTAACACTTCTGGTATCTCATCTTTTTTAACGTATACTCTTAATCCAGGCTTACTGATTCTTTTAAGATTATTAATAGTCTTTTCCTTATTGATATATTTTAAATAGATGGTCAATTGACCCTGTTTATTATCCTCTTTATATTTATAGTCTCTAATAAACCCTTCGTCTTTTAATATACGAGTAACTTCTAACTTTAACTTTGATGATGGTACAATTAAAGAATCATGCCGCACCTTATTGGCATTTCTAATTCTAGTTAACATATCAGCAACAGGATCCGATACAACACTCATATATAATACCCTCCTCTCTTTTAACTTCAATTCATTATAATAAACTTTATCAAATATGTCTTTTCCCCGTTTTACCAGCTTGATTTAGTTATCCCTGGTAATTCTCCCTTGTGGGCCATCGTTCTAAAACATATTCTACATATACCGAATTTTCTCATATAACCTCGAGGTCTTCCGCAAATATTGCAACGAAAATATTTCCTTACTTTATATTTAGGTTCTTTTTTAGCCTTCACTATTAGGGCTGTTTTGGCCACACTATTTCCTCCTTTTTGGCACATAAAATAATTTATTTATTTCTATAATTATAGCTTTACGCTTTTCACTTTGCATTTTTAATTTTTTGTTTCATCCTATACGCTACACGCTCTACGCTATTTTTTAAAAGGAGCACCCATTACTTCTAAAAGGGTTTTCGCTTCTTCATCATTCAATGCACTTGTAACAATAGTAATATTCATTCCTAGAGTATTGGTTACTTGATCAAAATCTATCTCGGGGAAAATTAACTGTTCTTTTACGCCTATAGTATAATTCCCTCTTCCATCAAAAGAATCTGAAGGGATACCCCTAAAATCCCGAATTCTGGCGATAGCTATATTGATAAATTTATCTAGGAATTCATACATTCTATCACTCCGTAATGTAACTTTGCAACCTACTGGCATATCTTTTCTAACTCCAAAGTTAGATATTGATCTCTTTGCACGAGTTATGATGGGCTTCTGCCCGCTAATAACAGCTAATTCCTTTACTGCTTCATCCATAATTTTTGAATCTTTTGTAGCGCTTCCTATTCCGATATTAATTACTGTTTTCTGCAATCTGGGAACAGCCATTATGCTTTTATATTTATATTTTTTCATCATCTCTGGTACAACTTGTTTAAAATATTTATCTTTCAATCGGGGCATAATTCAACCTCCTAAACTTTATCTATTATCTCTCCGCACTTTTTACATACTCTTACTCTTTTGCCCTCTTTTATTTTCTCTCTTCTTATAGCAGTAGGTTTACTACATTTATTGCAAATTAATTTAATATTTGAAATATGCAATGCACCTTCCTGCTTAACTATTCCACCCTGAGGAACTTTTTGAGTCGGTTTTGAGTGTTTCTTTATAAAATTAACACCCTCAACTATTGCTTCCATTTTCTTGGGGAAAATACGGACTATTTTACCTTTTTTGCCTTTATCTTCTCCGCTAATAACTAATACATTATCACCTTTTTTAAATCCAAGTTTACTGTTAACCAAATCGCTATCCCTCCCTTTTTATACTACCTCGGATGCTAGTGAAATTATCTTCATAAAATTTTTATTTCTCAATTCCCGAGCAACTGGTCCAAATATTCTGGTTCCAACCGGTTCATTTTGATTATTAATAATAACTGCTGCATTGTCGTCAAATCTAATATAGGAACCATCTGGTCGACCAAGTTCTTTCCTGGTTCTTACAACAACTGCTTTAATAACTTCACCTTTTTTACAAGTTCCTCCCACTGCTGCTACCTTAACTGAGGCGACAATAATATCTCCTATTCTGGCATACCTCCTACGTGAACCGCCTAAAACTTTTATACATTGTATTTCTTTAGCGCCTGAATTATCCGCAACGAATAAACGCGTTTGCATCTGTATCATCTTAACTACCTTCTCTC
>JAYEJO010000028.1:0-5468 GCA_034660595.1 Candidatus Caldatribacteriota bacterium | reverse complement strand
AATTATCTTATTTCGTTTTTTCTAATATTTCCGTAACTCTCCATCTTTTTCTTTTGCTTAAAGGTCGAGTTTCAGCAATTTTTACTTTATCGCCGATATTACAGATATCTTTTTCATCATGTGCCATAAATTTAGTTGATTTTTTTATCCTTTTTTTGTAAAGAGGATGGGATACCAGGTATTCAACTTTTACAACTATACTCTTTTCCATATTATTACTTACAACTTTTCCAATTTTTGTTTTAATTTTTTTCCCGGACAGCATTTAACCCTCCCTTTTATCTCAATTTATTTTATTTTTTTCTAATTCAATTTCTCTTAAAATTGTTTTTGCTCTGGCAATATTATGCCTTATTTCTTTTATTCTCATAGGATTACCTAATTGCCCTGTAACGGCTTGAAATCTCAAACTAAATAATTCGTCTTTAAAATCAGTCAGTTTCTTTTTTATTTCTTCGACTGATAAATCTTTTAATTCACTTGCTTTCATTTATCCCACCACCTGTTCGTCTCTAGAAAGAAAACGAGTTTTTATGGGTAATTTATGGGCAGCTAACCGCATCGCTTCTTTAGCTAAATTAGCTTCTACCCCGCCTAACTCAAATAATATTTTTCCTGGCTTTACTACTGCAACCCAATGGTCGGGTGCTCCTTTTCCTTTGCCCATCCTGGTTTCTGCTGGTTTTTTAGTCGCTGACTTATCGGGAAACATTCTTACCCAAACTTTTCCACCCCTTTTTACTGCATGGGTAATGGCAACTCGTGCCGCTTCTATCTGGGCACTGGTTATCCAATGGGGCTCTAATGCCTGCAAACCAAAATCACCAAAAGCGATAAATTTTCCTTTTTGGGCGCATCCTTTCATGGTTCCTCTATGTGTTTTTCGATATTTTGTTCTAGTTGGTTGTAACATCTTTCCGTACTCCTTCGCTACTTGATTCTTCTGCCTTTTCGCCAGCTAAAGCCTCAGTTACTGGTTTTTGATTAAACACTACTTTGTTTTTTGTAGGAAGTACTTCCCCTCGGAAAATCCACACTTTAACGCCAATTTTACCGTAAGTTGTATTAGACTCAGCAAAACCATAATCTATGTCTGCCCGCAAAGTATGGAGAGGCAATCTACCCTCTAAATGCCATTCTGTTCTTGCTATTTCAGCTCCACCTATTCTGCCTGAGCAAGATATCTTTATTCCTTCAGCACCCATTCTCATAGATCGGCTGGCTGATTGCCTCATTGCTCTTTTGGTAGAGCCTCTTCTTTCCAGTTGTTCAGCAATATTCTCAGCAACTAATGAAGCGTCTAATTCCGGTTTTTTTACTTCAATAATTTTTATCTGTAAATCACCTTTTACAAATTTAGACAGCTCTTCTTTTAATTTAGTAACTTCTACCCCTTTTCGGCCTATCACAATACCCGGTCTTGCACAATTAATAGTTAACCTCACTCGATCAGCTATACGTTCAATTTCAATGCAGGAGATTCCGGCATGCTTTAAACGATTTTTAATATATTTTCTTATTTTGTAATCCTGATATATCTTTTCTGCATAACCTTTTTTTGAAAACCACTTAACATCCCAATCTTTTATAATTCCAATTCTTAATCCTTTTGGATGTACTTTCTGTCCCAATTACTTCCCCTCCTCTTTATGATTAACTATAATGGTAATATGGCTAGTTCTTTTTCTTATTTTGCTTGCTCTGCCCATAGCCCGAGGTCTAAATCTTTTCACTGTAGGTCCTTCATCAGCATAGGCTTCGGATATGTATAAATCTTCTACGTTTATGTCATTATTATTTTGCGCATTATAAATCGCAGAGTTTAAAACGTTGTATACCATTTTAGCTGAACGGTTAGGAAGAAACTTCATAGTTAAGAGAGCTTCACTGGCATTTTTGCCCCGAATAATATCTAAAACCTGTCTTCCCTTGCGAGCAGATATAGGTAAATATTTACCTACTGCTTTTATACTCATTGTTTTCCTCCTAATTTAATTTATTTGCTTTTCTGCAATAATAAAAACTATTTTTTTGGTAATTTTTATAATTTGAAATAATTCTTCTTGCTTTACTTAAAAAATAAAAATATTATTTCCTAAAATTCTATACTGACCAACATTATTTACTACTTTACCGAAGTTGATCTTTCAGTATGAGCACTATGTCCCTTAAAAATTCTGGTAGGAGAAAATTCTCCTAACTTATGGCCTACCATATTTTCGGTAATATAAACTGGAATATGTCTTTTACCATTATGTACGGCAATAGTATGTCCTACCATTACAGGAAAAATAGTTGAACTTCTTGACCAAGTCTTTACTATAGTTTTTTTTCTCTTCTGATTTAATTCTCTAATTTTCTTTAATAATTTTTCGTCTATATAGGGTCCCTTTTTTAAAGATCTAGACATCTAAAATAACTGCCTCCCTTATTTACTATTTTTTCGTTCTTCTTTTAACAATATATTTATCTGAAAGTTTATTCTTTTTTCTGGTTCTGTATCCCTTTGCCGGTATACCAGTTGGAGAAACCGGATGTCTGCCTCCAGCACTCTTTCCTTCTCCTCCACCCATGGGATGATCAACAGGATTCATGACTACCCCTCTAACCGTTGGTCTTATCCCCAACCATCTACTTTTGCCTGCTTTGCCATGAGATAAATTTTCATGAGTAAGGTTACCAATTTGCCCGATACTGGCTTTACACTCTAAATGTATTAACCTTACTTCCCCGGAAGGTAATTTAACGTGAGCGTATTTTCCTTCTTTGGCCATAAGTTGAGCTACTGTTCCGGCTGAACGAACTAATTTACCGCCTTGTCCTGATCTTAATTCAATATTATGAATTAATGTACCAGTAGGAATATCTTTTAATAATTTTGTATTTCCTACTTTTATATCCGCATCTCTTCCGGATATAATTACATCTCCTACTTTTAAATTTGCCGGACACAGGATATATCTCTTTTCTCCATCATAATATTTTAATAGAGCAATCCGTGCTGAACGATTAGGATCATATTCAATACTAGTAACCTTTGCCGGAATTCCTTCTTTTTGTTTCCTAAAATCAATTATTCTATACTTCCTCTTACTCCCACCACCTTGATGTCTAACCGTTAATCTGCCTTGATTATTTCTTCCGCCTCTTTTTTTAAGTCCTACGGTTAAAGATTTTTCTGGCTTATCAGTAGTTATTTCATCAAAGGTTGAAATGGTCATAAATCTTCTCCCAGGAGAAGTAGGTTTAAATTTCTTTATCTCCGCCACTTTAATCCACACCATCCTTAAATATCTTTTTAAACTCTAAATATTTTCTAATTCTTTAATTTTTTCACCCTTTTTTAAGGTAACTATCGCTTTCTTCCAGCGCGACGTCTTTCCGGAGTATTTTCCCAAACTCTTCTTTTTACCTGGCATCTTCATAATATTTACTTTTGCCACTTTAGTTTTAAATTTATCTTCGATAGATTTTCCAATTTCAGTAGAATTAACTTTCCAATCTACCTTAAATACATATTTATTCTCTTCTTTTAATCTTACGGTTTTCTCTGAAATTATCGGTTCTAATATAATATCTCTGTCTGAAGGCATTATATTAACACCTCCTCAATCCGCTTCAAGGCTTTTTTGGTAATTATTATCTTTTCATGATTTATAAGATCATAGGTATTTATTTTAGAGACGGGCAAGACCTGTGCCCCTTTAATATTACTTGCTGCTTGTGCTATACCGTTATCTTCTTTTTCAATTATTATCAATGGTTTTTTAAATGCTTGCAAATTTTTTAAAATTTCCACCATCTTGCTAGTCTTATTTTCTTCTAATGATAATTTGTCCACAATTACAATTTCCTTATTCTTTAACTTGTCTGATAGTACCGATTTTAAAGCAGCAACTTTCATTTTTTTAGGCAAAGAAAAGGAATAATCTCTCGGGGAGGGTCCAAACACAATTCCACCCCCTGCCCAAATAGGTGAACTATTAGTTCCTGCTCTAGCCCTCCCAGTTCCCTTTTGTTTCCAGGGCTTAGCTCCTCCACCTCTTACTTCGCTTCTATTTTTTGTAGAAGCAGTGCCTCTTCTTTTGCTTGCTAAATATCGCTTAACTGCTTGATGAACAAGATATTTATTTACTTTAGTATTAAAGATACTATCTTTTAGGGAAACTTCTTCAACGTTTTCTCCTTTAATATTATGAACTGTCAATGCAATCATAAACAATCCTCCTTCCCTGGTAAAAATATACTTAAATTACCCATTTTTATTAATTACAAGCACTGCTCCTTTTGCACCGGGAACTGAACCTCTAACTAAAATTAAATTTCTTTCGAGGTTAATTTTTACTACCTCTATATTTTTCACCGTAACTCTATCTGTTCCCATATGTCCTGGCAATTTTTGCCCCTTAAAGACTCGAGCTGCATCTGTTGCTCCAATTGAACCAACCGATCTAAAATACTCCTTCTGCCCATGGGTCTTGGGCCCACCCGAAAAATTATGTCTCTTAATTGCACCGGCAAATCCTTTTCCTTTAGATATTCCTATTATATCTACCTTGTCACCTTCCTTAAAAATATCTACCTTTACCTCTGCACCGGATGAGTACTTACTGGAGTCGTCAACCTTAAATTCTCTAATATGCTTTATTGGATTTACGTTATTTTTTTTGAGATGGCCAACTATGGGTTTACTAATTTTTTTCTCTTTTACTTCTTTAAAACCCAGTTGAACTGCATTATAACCATCCTTTTCTATAGTTTTCTTCTGTATTACTTGACAGGGACCGGCTAAAATTACAGTTACCGGAATGGATTCTCCATTTTTAGCAAACATTCTAGTCATTCCTACTTTCTCCCCTAATATTCCTGCCACCATTTTTAATTCACCTCCGAGTCTAATATATCGTATTGCGTATCGCGTATTGCGTATCGCGTCAAATTTCTAATTCATCCTTCTATATTACAAAACTTAATAATTAATTATATAATAATTCTATTTATCAATTAAATTATCAATAAGATAAATTTTATTATTTAATAAATTGACTTCCTCTGATATAGTTTTTAAAAAACGCTCTGTTAATCAATTTACAAGCCGTATGAGAAAATTATCTAATTAATTTGCCTATTTTTTATTCCAGAGTTTTAAGCTCAATATCTACGCCTGATGGTAAATCAAGATGCATTAATGCTTCTATAGTCTTGGTGGAGGGCTCTAAAATATCAATCAATCTTTTATGAGTTCTCATTTCAAACTCTTCTCTTGACTTTTTATCCACATGCGGTGAGCGTAAGACACAATATTTATTTATTTCTGTTGGCAAAGGTATGGGACCAGAAAATTTTCCACCAATTCTTTTTACAGTATCTATTATCATTAAGGTAGAATTGTCTAATATTCTGTGATCATATGCTTGTAAGCGAATTCTTATTTTTTGCATGAACTTTTTTTAACTTACCTCCCTATT
>JAYEJO010000027.1:0-1222 GCA_034660595.1 Candidatus Caldatribacteriota bacterium | reverse complement strand
AATTGGTAAATTAAAAAATTTTTAATGTTTTAGGCTTTTGAAGCAAATTCACCCTTTGAATATATAACTGTTTTAATAGAATTAAAGTTAGAGAAAAATCTATCTTTTTATAAATAAAAAAGGAGAAAAATGACATATACAATAGCCATGGCCGGAAAGGGAGGAACCGGAAAAACCACTGTTGCAGGGTTTTTGATTAAGTATTTGGTCAAAAAAGGTAAGGTACCTGTATTAGCAGTTGATGCAGATTCAAATACAAATCTTAATGAAGTGCTTGGTGTTTCCATGAAAGAAACCTTAGGGACAGGGCGAGAAGAAATGAAAGACGGGGTAGTTAAACAGGGAATGACCAAGCAGGTTTTTATGGAAATTAAATTAGCTGAGTCAATTGTTGAAGGAGAAGGCTATGACCTTATCGCCATGGGAAGACCGGAAGGAGCCGGCTGCTACTGTGCTGCAAATAGTTTATTAACTATGTATTTAGGCCAGCTTATTGATAATTATCCTTTTATGGTGATGGATAACGAGGCCGGCATGGAGCATATAAGCAGGTTGACAACAAATAATATTGATATCCTTCTTACTGTTGCCGATTCCTCTATAAGGGGTATTGAGACCACTTCCCGTATTAATAAATTAGTAGATGAATTAAAGGTTAAGGTAAGAAAAAAATACTTAATAATAAATCAGGCCCGTGACGGGTTAAATGACTCACTCAAAGAGGCAGTAGAAAAGTTTGGGCTGGATTTGGCTGGTACTATACCGAAAGACGATGATCTTTATGATTTTGATATGAAGGGTAATCCAACATCCTCGTTACCGGATGACAATCCTGCCATGTCTGCGGCATGGAGTATTTTTGATAAGATAATAGGCTAACCTTAGACATAATTCCTTCTTTTAATGCAGGAGCGTTATTAATGAAAAAAGGGAAGGAGATGGTTAAAGCACCATCTGATCATCCTATAAGAACAGAGATATGGGGGGTAATTTTTCTTCTCATAACCCTTATCTTTGGGGTAAGTTTATTATCCTATTATCCACAGGACCCCCTTTTATGGGAAACAGGACAAAAGATTGTAGATGAACATAACATGTTTGGGTCTGTTGGAGCTAACCTATCAGGTCTCCTTTTCCTTCTTTGCGGTTTTTCCTCTTTTTGGCTTATAGCTGGTTGTCTTTTTTTATCCTTCTCTTTTTTCAGGGATAGACTCCCTTCCAG
>JAYEJO010000026.1:0-5812 GCA_034660595.1 Candidatus Caldatribacteriota bacterium | reverse complement strand
TTTCCTTGAATTTTTTATAATCTACCCCGTCTTTGGTCCTTAATCCTAAAATTATGGTTTCTGTCATTCTTTTTCCTAAAGATAATCTTTCACCATTATCTATAGGTAATTTACCGCTCATTATTTCTTTAATATATCTTGCCGGGTTTTCATAATTCATATAGCGATACCCTCTTATGAAAGAAAATGCTCCTGCTCCTATTCCCAGATATGGCTTATTCTGCCAGTAAATCAGGTTATGCATCGACCTCTTATGGGGACGGGCAAAATTTGCAATTTCGTAGTGCTCAAAACCATTATCTTCTAAATAATATATTGCCCAGTTATACATATCAAAATCTTCATCCTCGGTGGGCAGGTTTAATTTTCCTCTATTATATTCCCTGTAATATTCTGTTCCCGGTTTTATGGTCAGATTATAGAGGGATAAGTGGTCTGGTTTTAAGGAAACGGCCTTTTTTAATGTAGCCTGAAGATCTTCTGTGGTTTGGTCCGGCAGAGCAAACATGATATCTATATTAATATTGCTAAATCCTATTTCCCGGGCTAAAAGATACGAATCGATAATATCTTGTGTATTATGTATCCTGCCTAATCTTTTCAAAAATACATTATTGAAACTCTGGGCCCCTAAACTTAACCTGTTTATTCCCGATTCGAGCAGTAACTTTAATTTTTCCCTATCTAATGTTCCCGGATTTGCTTCTATGGTTATCTCTGCATTTTTATCGATAGCAAATTTATCTTTACAAAATTCCAGAACATTACAAATTTGAGTTCCCGATAAAATAGTGGGGGTTCCGCCGCCCAAATAAACAGTCTTTATATTGCTCTTTTTTAATTTCTTAGAATAAGCGGTTATCTCCTGATATAAAGCGGAAATATAAGAAGAAATCTGATTAGTTTCTTTCAATTGGTAAGAATTGAAGTCACAATAAGAACATTTTGATATACAAAAAGGGAAATGTAGATACAATCCTAATTCCATTAATTATCACCTGATTAAATTTTTAATATCCCTAAAAATGCTTCCTGTGGGATTTCTACCTTTCCAATTTTCTTCATTCTTTTTTTGCCGGCCTTTTGTTTTTCCAACAGTTTTCTTTTACGGGTAATATCTCCCCCGTAACATTTGGCTGTTACATCTTTCTTTAATGCTTTTATGGTTTCCCGGGCTATAATCTTACTTTCAATTGTCGCTTGTAAGGGAACTTCATACATTTGACGGGGGATAATTTCTTTTAGTTTTTCTACTATTTTCCGTGCCCTCGTATAGGCCTTATCTTTATGTACGATAAAAGATAGGGCATCCACTATCTGATGATTAACCAGTATGTCAACTTTGGCTAATTCGGAGGGCTCATATCCTATAATTTCGTAATCAAGGGAAGCATACCCGCTGCTTATCGATTTCAATTTATCATAGAAATCTAAAACAATCTCATTTAAGGGTAGATAATAATCTAATCTCAAGATTTTTTCATCGATATATTCCATATTTTTGAAGGTCCCTCTTCTTTCCTGCACCAAATCCATAATCCCGCCGATGCACTTACTAGGAGTAATGATATTTACTTTTACGTACGGTTCTTCAATTTTTGCAATATCATTTTTTGCAGGAAAAGAAACAGGATTGCTTATTTTAAGCACTTCCCCGTTTTTTTTAGTTACCTGATACATTACACTCGGGGTAGTAGCAATTAAATTTATGCCATATTCCCTTTCTAATCTTTCTTGAATAATCTCCATATGCAGTAACCCTAAAAAACCGCACCTAAAACCAAACCCCAAAGCTTCGGAGGTTTCAGCTTCACTAAAAAGAGAGGAATCATTTAATTTAAGCTTCTCCAATGCAGTCTTTAGATTTTCGTATTCCTTATTATCCACCGGATAAATACTGGAAAAAACCAAGGGGGTAACCTTTTTATATCCGGGAAGGCTCTCTCGGGAGGGATTGGAAGCATCGATAATAGTATCACCTACATGAGTATCTTTAATATTTTTAAATCCAGCTATTATATAACCCACTTCCCCGGCAGTAAGTTTCTTGATGGGCTGCATTTTAGGACGAAAAATTCCTATTTCAGCAACTTCGTATTTTATATTGTTGGACATAGTTTGAATAATCATACCCGGCTTTATTACCCCATCCACTACTTTAACATAGACAATCGTTCCTTTATATGGATTGTAGACTGAGTCGAATATAAGTGTCCTTAGGGGCAGATCCGAACTCCCTTTTGGTGGTGGAATTTTATTGACTATCGCTTCCAAAATATCAGAAGTTCCGATTCCTTCTTTGGCGCTGGCTAAGATTACTTCCTCTTCTTCTATTTCTGAAATATTCTGCAATTCTTTGGCAACTCTATCCGGATTTGCTGTGACAAGATCAATTTTATTAATTACCGGAATTATCTTTAAATTACTTTTCAGTGCTAAATTAATATTGGCTACGGTTTGTGCCTGGACACCTTGAGATGCATCAACGATTAACAGAGCACCCTCACATGCTGCAAGACTGCGAGATACTTCGTAGGAAAAATCGACATGTCCGGGGGTATCAATTAAATTTAAAATGTATTCCTTCCCGTCTTTGGAGTGGTAATACAATCTAACTGCTTTTGATTTAATAGTTATCCCCTTTTCTCTTTCTAAATCCATATCGTCCAATATCTGCTCTCTTTTTTCTCTCTCGGAAATTGTTCCGGTGAATTCCAATAATCTATCGGCTATGGTTGATTTTCCGTGATCAATATGAGCGATTATGGAAAAATTCCTGATATTTTCGATGTTGCAATGATAATCTTTTGCCATTATTTATTATTTACTCCTTAAGACTGTTTTTATGCTTTGCTTTAAATTCCTGACTTCTTTCACCCCTAATATGTAATTACTAATTAAATATACCATACCGCCGCTAAAAATTGAAATGATTACTTGAATGGTCTGATTGTATTTATTACTTAGGTCTAATGTGCTTCCAAAATAATTATTAACCAAAACACAGATTATTCCTAAAAATATTGATGATATAATTATTTTTATCAGAAATAGTACCTGTGATTTTAATTCGAGATTCCCGATTTTATCCTGTAAAACTTTTAATAATATAATCAGGTTTAGTATGGCTGCTACTGATGTAGCCAATGCTAAACCGGAATGGGCCAAATATCTAATTAAAATTAAATCTAAAGCAATATTTATAAATACTATATAGATTCCGATCTTTACCGGAGTTTTAGTGTCTTTCAAAGCATAAAAAGACATGGTGATTAATCGAACACAGGCATAAGCAAACAGCCCTATAGAATAATACAACAAGGCACTTGAAGTCATAGTAGTTGCAGTTCTGCTGAAGATACCATGTTCGTATATTAAGCGAATCAATGAATCCTTTAACACCATTAACCCTACGGCGGAAGGAACGGTGATAAATAGTAACATCCTTAAACCGAATAATAAGGATTTTTTAAATTCTGCAATATTATTTTTTGCTATCTGTTTTGAAAGTGTAGGAAAGATAGCAATAGATATGGCAATTCCAAATGCCCCCAAAGGAAATTGTACTAATCTATTGGAATAGTACAAAGCCGAAATGCTTCCATCAACCAAAGTAGAAGCAAGGGTCCTATCTACTACGACGTTAATCTGAGTGATAGCCAGTCCTATTATTGCCGGCACTAACAGTTTTAATAATTTTTTTGTCCCCGGATCATTAAAATCTACTACGAAACTATATTTTATTTTATTTTTTATCAATATCGGGGTTTGTATTAACGCCTGGCCCATTCCTCCCAGAATTACTCCCCAGGCTATGGCAAATATACCATATTTATAACTTAAAGTAAGGGCAAAAACAATAACAGAAATATTTAACATAGCCGGCGCTAAAGCAGGTACTAAAAAATGATTATAAGAATTCAATATACCCATAAATAAGGCAGCAACAGCTACGAAACCTATATAAGGAAATATGATTCTGGTTAAGTTTACCGCTAATTCATATTTGTATGTGCTGCTTTTAAAGCCGATAGCGATTATATTAATCAGCAGAGGAGCTCCCCAAATACCTAAAGCTACTATAGTTATTAGGACTATAATTAAAATGTTTAAGATATTGCTGGCAAAATATTCCGCTTTTTTCCTATCATGATTAGTTAAGTAATCCGTAAAAACAGGTATGAAAGCTGAATTTAAAGCTCCCTCTCCTAAAAAACTCCTCAATAAATTAGGAATCATAAAAGCAATAAAAAAGGCATCGGTTTCAATCCCTGCTCCAAATCTATTGGAAATCACTATTTCTCTACCCAAACCTAATATCCTGCAAAATATAGTGGCAATTATTACTATTCCTGCGTACTTGGCAATTTTATATTTTGTTTCCATTTTCTTTTCTTGCTTCCTGTCTTATATTTTCTTAACTCGATACGCGATACGAATTAGCCGTTAGCATTAAATGCACGTTTTCAGTTTTTAGTTCTCGGTTTACAGTTTTTAGATAAAGAGAATCGTATTCAGGTTCATGGGTACTATTTTCTTGCTATATACTAATTTGACTTCTATTTTCCTAACTCGATACTCGATACTCGATACGCAATACTAATTTGGCTTGATTTTAAATTAAAATAATGTTAAAATTTACCAAGTAAAATTATATTATCGAAAGGAAATAGTTATGCCTCAAATAAAATCAGCAATAAAAAGAGTTAAAACCTCTGAAAAAAGCCGCTTAAGAAATATATCTTATAAGTCAAAAATAAAAACCACCATTAAAAAATTCGAACTTGCTCTTTCAGAAAAAAACAAGGAAGAAATAGGTAAATATTTTAAAGATGCTGTTTCAATTTTAGACAAATCTGTTAATAAAGGTATTTTACCTAAAAATACTGCTTCCCGCCAGAAAGCAAGCTTAACTAAAAAACTAAATACTTTATTAGAGCCGGGAACAGTCAAGAAGTCTGCACCTGCCGTTCCTAAAAAAGCAGTAAAAGTTGTGAAAAAACCGGCAATTAAAAAAGTCGCTAAACCTGCTAAAAAACCGGTCACTAAAAAAGCAGCAGCCCCTAAGAAAAAAACAGAGACTACTGAAACAACTAAAACCAAAGTAAAACCAACCGTTAAAAAGACCGTAAAGGCTGCAAAAAAACCAGCAGCCAAGAAAACTGAAACAAAAAAAGTAAAAGAATAATTAAAAATTCAAAAAGATTTTTAATTTCCCAATTTGTAGGGGCACAATGAATTGTGCCCTCTCTGTCTTTATATTATTTCCGTTTACCCTGGGCACGATGCATCGTGCCCCTACATCTCTGAATCCTAATTTTCTTCACTCGATACGCAATACGCGATACTCGATACTAATTAGGCTTCTGACTCCTGGCTTCTATTCTCTTTCCTAAACCAGCTAACCAGGCAACTAACTAACCAACTAACCAATTTTATACGCTCTACGCTATTTTTTGTTTTATTATATTAACAACCAATTCTTCTAAAATAATCTTGGGTTCTTTCCGGCTATCTTTAAATTCTAAATCTGCAATATTCAGTAATTCATAAGATTTACCAATTTCCTTAAAAGTATATTTTTTAGATTGTTTTATTATTTTTTCAACAACAAAGTAAGGAAGTTTTAGAACCTTCTCTACTTCTTTAAAATTAAATCCATTTGCAAGTAACAATTTTGTTTGAAGTATAAGCTTTATTTGCCTGTATATCATAGCAAATACGGACAAATGATGAAGGTCGCTTTGATTTAGTTTTACCATGCCTTCTACAGCATTTTTTACATCTCTATCTCCAATAGAATCTAATACTT
>JAYEJO010000025.1:0-5828 GCA_034660595.1 Candidatus Caldatribacteriota bacterium | reverse complement strand
TAAAAGGAGAGAGAATGCACGAAGATAGATTTCCCGGACACAAATTTTTACCTTACATACTCATTGCTCCATCTATTGCAGTAATTTTTATCTTTTTAATCGGTCCTTTTGCCCAAAGCATATATTCATCTTTCTTTGTCTCAACGCCGTTTGGCACGAGAACCATATATGTGGGACTTCGCAATTATATCCGTTTATTTTCTTCCCCGGACTATCTAAACAGTGCTGTAGTTACCTTTAAGTTTGCTGCTTTTGTTATCATTATCGGACTTTCTATTTCACTGGCGATTGCCCAATTACTCAACCAGAAAATCAGGGGAGTGGGCTTCTACCAAGTCGCTCTTATCTGGACTTATGCTATCTCTCCGACAATAGCCGGTGTTATCTGGGCTTCCATGTTTGCACCTGCAACCGGTCTTATTCCTTACATTATTTCCAAACTATCTGGCGGATATACGCTGAATTGGATGACAAATGGCCAATTAGCATTATTTATAGTAGCTGCTGCCGCTACCTGGAAAATGCTGGGCTACAACATCATTTTTTTCCTGGCAGGATTACAAAACGTGCCAGGTGAATTTTTGGAAGCCGCCCAGATAGATGGCGCAAGCCCCTGGAAAGCTTTTTGGCGGATAACTTTTCCTATGCTTTCCCCCACTACCAGCTTTTTATTATTTGTTAATATGCTTTATGCTTTCTTCCAGGTTTTCGGACTTATAGATATTATGACCCGGGGTGGACCGGGAAATGCGACAGAACTCCTGGTATACAAGTTGTACCGTGATGGTTTTATTCATCTAAATACCGGATACGCATCAGCCCAATCATTTATAATATTTTTTGTAATTTCTGTGGTAGCAATTATTCAATTAAGAATAGTTACCAGAAAAGCTATTTATTCCCGGTGAGGTAATATTTTATGACAAGAAAAACTCGACACGAAATTTTTATTCATGCGATACTTATTATATTGGTTATAGTCCTGGCTTTTCCGGTGTTTTTCGCTTTGGTTACCAGTACCTTAAGCTTCCAGGATGCTTACCAGTATCCACCAAAACTTATACCGGGAAACCAATTTGCGAACAATCTTAAAGATGCCTGGGAGCGAATTAATATAGGGCGGCTCTTCTTTAATAGTACCTTGATTTCAATAGTAGTAGCAATAGTGAAAACTATCCTGGCATTAATGGCTGCCTTTGCCTATACCCACTTTAGATTTCGCGGCCAGGGTCTGTTATTCTCTCTGTGTATGATCACCCAAATGCTTCCCCTCCCCGTCCGTATTATTCCGACTTATCAGTTAATGGCAACCTTTAACTGGATAAATTCTTACTATGCTCTTATGGTACCGTTTTTTGCCAGCACAACCGGACTACTTCTTTTTCGGCAGTTCTACATGACTGTACCTGCAGACCTCCCGGACGCTGCCCGGGTTGACGGGGCAAGCCCCATGCGTTATTTTCTGCAAATTCTGGTTCCTATTTCCAAGACCAATATTGCAGCTCTATTTGTTATAGAGTTTATCTTTATGTGGAGTCAGTACTTATGGCCCCTAATTGTCACCACTACCGGTGAAATGCGCGTTATACAAATCGGTATTAAGATGCTCTTGGCCAGTGAACAGATAGCCCCTGAGTGGAATGTTATCATGGCCGGTACGGTGATTGCTATGCTGCCTCCGCTTATAGTCCTTATGGTCTTGCGGAAAAGCTTTGTCCAGGGAATTGCCATGCAGACAACTAAATAAAAAGAGTAAGGAGTAATTGTCAATGCGTACACAACTGAATTGTGCGAGCTGTATAGTAGATGATTTATGTGGTGCTTTGAATTTGGTACCTTTAAAGGAAGAAACCAAGCACGAGATATTAAAGGAATCCTTTCGATTTTTATCTAAAGAATTTTCTACGGATAAGATTCCTTCTTACTTCATCACCGAAGTTCACAGAATCTTAAAGAGGATATCAGGAATCGAAATTCCTTTTAAAGAAAGAAGAGATAAGTGTAACCAACTCGGTATAAAGATGGCAAAAAAGATTGCCTTGGAAGCAGAGGGGCTGGAAGAATTCGAAAGATTTTCATTTTTGGTTAATTGGGCTATTGCCAGCAACCATCTTGATTTTCGCACGGTAGGGACCGGCTATGGTTTTCAGATGGCTGAAATAATAGAGGAGCTTCAGGCCTGTCTTTCGGAGGGATTAAAAATAGACCAGATAGCCGAAATTTTCCGGATAACTAAAAGCTCGTCCAAAATACTTTATATTCATGACAATGTTGGAGAAATTTCCTTTGATAAGCTTTTGATAAAAGAGCTCAGAGGATATGGTTCTTCAGTAACCTCCGCTTTAAGGGGAGGGCCGATAACCAGTGATGCCACCATGGAAGACGGAGAAACGGTGGGCCTCCAAGAAGCTGCTTCAAAAATCATTTTAGCCGGACCGGATACATTGGGCATTTCTCTTGACGAAATGTCAGACCAGCTAAAACGAGAACTTCAAACTGCTGATCTGGTAATTGCCAAAGGTCAAGCGAATTATTATGCCTTGACCGAATACCGGTCAAAAGTGCCCGGTAAGATTGCCTGTCTTTTCAGAACCAAATGCGAGATAGTGTCAAACGACCTGGGAGAAACAGGAAAAATCAATGTAGCCATCTTGCTTTAAATATGACGTTTATATATAAAATTTTTCTCAAGTAGTGTTATACTATAGGCAGTGTAAACTTTAGTGGGATAGTTAAAAAAGAAAAAAATAGCTATCGTTTTTGTTTTTCTAATATTCTTTTTCGTGTGGTACTTTTCTTTCTCTTAACTTGATATTTTCTTTAATATTAATGTTTGGTCTTGACTTATGTTTCATTATATTATATAATTTCAGCAAACGCTGAAAGAGCAATATTAGGTGAAACAATGGTTACGGAAAAAGAAATTATTGATAGTATTAAAAAAAATATACGAAATCTGTTTAAATCTACTGATTTTATCAAAGTAAATAGTATAAAATCAGAAGTTAAAAATCTATTCCCTGACCAACAGGTTCAACCTGATTTAATCATAGAAGTAAAGACTAAAGATAAAAAGAAGTATTTTATCGTTTTTGAAGTTAAATCGGCGGGACAACCACGTTATGCAAGAATGGCGGTAAATGAACTAAAATGCATGGTTAGTAATAAAAAAAACTATTATGGTATATTTGCTGCGACCTTTATATCTGAAGAATCTAAACAAATTTGCAGTGAAAATGGTGTTGGTTTTATAGACCTTGCCGGGAACTGTTTTTTTAAATTTGATAAGGTCTATATAAGCATTGAAGGACGTCCTAATCTCTACCCCAATACCAGGCCATTAAAATCAATTTTCTCTACCAAATCCACCCGTGCCTTGAGAGTCTTCCTATGTAACCCGAAAAAGGAATGGTTTGTAAAGGATATTGCAAAGGAGGCAAATATAAGTCTCGGGCAGGCATCTAATATTAAGCAACGACTATTGGAATTCGAATTTATTGAAGAAACAGGTAATGGAACGAATTCGAAAATTAGGCTAAAGAAAGCAGAGCCACTGTTAAGGGAATGGTCTAATAATTACAGCTATCAAAAGAACAGGATAAGAAATTTTTACTCAATGGATAATATAGAGGTTTTAGAAAGAAAATTGAACGATTATTTCAAAGAAAACCAAATATCATATGCATTTACCCTCACATCCGGGGCATCGAGGGTGGCTCCCTTTTTAAGATATAACAGAATATTTACCTATATAAGTAACAATATTGATCGTATAGCGAAGGATCTAAATTTTAAAGAAGTATCCACGGGCCCGAATATCTCCTTCCTCGAACCTTACGACGAAGGAGTATTATATTATTTACAGGAAGTTAATGGTGTAAAAGTTGTTTCCGATATCCAGCTATATTTAGACCTTCAAAGTTATATGAAACGCGGAGAAGAAGCAGCAGAATTTCTTTTTAAAAAAAGGTTAAGAAAACAATGGTAATAAGATATGATTATGGTAAAAAAGAAGTCGATGCCTGTTTGTCAGTACTTGTAGAACTTATGACTATTCTGGGAGAGTTTCGGGATAACATAGTGTTGGTAGGCGGTTGGATTCCTTATTTTCTTACAGAACAAAATCGCCATGAACATGTAGGTAGTCTTGATATTGACATTGCATTGGATTTTCAAAAAATATCCGGTGATACATATAAAACAATTTTGCAAATATTAAAAAGCAGAGGTTACGAAGAAGGGAAACAGCCTTTCATTTTTTATCGAACAGTTCCAACTGAAAATGGTGGAAATATAACCGTAGAGGTAGACTTACTTACTGGTGAATATGGCGGGACTGGCAAATCTCATCGTACTCAGTCAATTCAAGATGTCAGGGCAAGGAAAGCAAGAGGCTGTGATTTAGTTTTTAAACAAAATTGCTCTTTAAAAATTTCCGCAAATATGCCAGATGGTGCGCTAAATGAGGTAACTGTTAAAATTGCTACCGTTATACCTTTTTTGGTAATGAAGGGAATGTGCATATGGGACCGATATAAGGAAAAAGATGCTTATGACATTTACTTTACAATTTCACATTATCCGGGCGGTATTAACGAATTAGTCAGAATCTTTCAACCTTTTAAATCCGATAATCTCGTGTGGGAAGGTCTTGCTAAAATTAAAGCGAAATTTAAAGATATAGAAGCTCCCGGACCCGTTTGGTTAATAAATTTTGAGGATATTAATGATGAGGAAGAAAAGGAAAGAGTTAAAAGAGACGCTTATGAAAGAGTTAATGCTTTTTTAGACACCATTGGAATAGAAGAGTTCAAAGAAGGATAAAAAGGAAATATAAGGTCTTGCAATATAACAAAGTTAGTAAAGGTAATTCTTTCTATTTGAAATAGGAACAAGGGATGGTTCACTGTTCCTATTTGACCCTTTTAACACCCTTTATTTACAAGGCTTTCAGATCCCCTTCAGGAATGCCCTTTTAACACACATAGAGTACCTTTAAACGCGCCTCAATTCTCAAAAAAACGGCAATTACGACGTTTTTTAAGCCTTTTTTGACCTTCCCAAAACTCTGTAACCCTTACAAATAGCTACTTTCAGATTTTGAGGGAGCAAAAATAAGCCAAAAAACACCCATTTTCCGAGGGTAAAAAGTATAGGTTGAGGCGAAATTTGCTCATACAATCAAAATACGAAGCCCACCCCTGAAACCCTTATTATATAAGACTTTCAGGAAGCTATTTTCCCACAGATATTTATACTATTTTCCTTTTGTCATTCTCGCGCAGGCGGGAATCCATCTTTCTGCCATTAAAAAATAAGGCACAAACAAGGGGAATCAATATATATAGAATTAGAGTATTTGCCAGTTTTTACAACAAAAAACGGTAGGGTCTAAAACGAGTAAATATAAAGGTTCCAGCGTTTTTGTTAGTATATAGGATGTTAATGGCGACTCCAAAATAGGGAGAAAATGAGCAAAAAAGGGCTAAAAAGCCTATTTTTAGCAGTCTGAAGGCCTTGTAAAATAAGGCTCTTAGTGAAAAATCGCCGTAGAAGCGTTTCTTGAGGTTGCCTGGAGTGATTTATCCTATTTTTTAAAATAGGCGCTTAAAACGGCTTAAAATGGCTTCTTTTGGATGTGGGCGGAAAGCCTTATTTTATAAGGGTTTGAGTGAGGTCAAATTTGAAAGTATTATAAAAAAGAGGAATTTCTAAAAAACATGTAGAATGTATTAGTAAAAGTATATTTTTATTATAGTATTTTCTAATCTGAAGATGAGCCTGAAATAAGTCTCTGACAGATGAAAGTTTGACAGGCTAAAGGTAAG
>JAYEJO010000024.1:11119-21030 GCA_034660595.1 Candidatus Caldatribacteriota bacterium | reverse complement strand
GGTATATCAAAGATTATCGATCAATAAACCCTATGTATCTAAAAAGTTTAAAAAGTGCTTGACAAAGTCATAGTGTTTCGCAATGACAATTTTTACAATGACAATGCTTTAGACCCATAACTTTGCGTCCTATCCTTTCGGATAGTTTGCCTTTTTCAACTTTTGCAAAAGCTACTTATTCTCTTCTATTTATATTATTCCCAAATTTGAGAGGTTTTAGACAAGATTGTAAAAAAAATTGTAAATTTTTTTTAATTGACCGATTCTCCGATTCTCCAATTGACCAATTTAAAAAGAAAGTATCGAGTATATAAATACAGTAATAAGTAATGAGTAATAAGTGACAAGCATATAGTAAGATCAGTATATAGTATTGAATAAAATCAAAAATACAGTTCAGATCAATTTACCGATTAATTAAAGACAAGTCTTCCGGTCTACCGGTCTTCTAGTCTACCAGTCAAAGAGATTGCTTCACTTCGTTCGCAATGAAAGAAAGGAAATTGGAATGACAGATAGATTAAAACTAACAATATTTACTTGCAAATGAGGAAAATGTGGAAAACCTGTGGGAAAATAACTCCTTGAAAGCCTTATGTAACAAGGGTTTTAGCGAATAATCACCACAAGTACCTTTAAATGCATAATTTTTAAAAATAGGTACTTTTACCCCTCAAAAATGGCCCTTTTTTGACTAATATTTCACTCTTTCAAAAACTGAAAGTGGCTATTTATAAGGATTACAGGATTTCGGGGAGGTAAAAATAAGCCAAAAATGGGGTATTAAATTGTTGATTTTTCGAAAATTAAGACGCGTTTAAAGGCACTCTACGTGCGTTTAAAGGGTATTCCTGAAGAGGGTCTGAAAGCCTTGCTAATAAAGGCTTTTAAGGGACAGTAAATTTTCTAAAAATCCTTCTTTTTTGGAGGGAAAGTTTTTGTTTTTTAGAAAAGAAGGACGGGGCGGTGAGGATATCGGGGAGTAGACCATCTGCTCCGTATCCTTGAATGGAAAAAACTCCATCTGAAAGCCGGAAAACACCCTTCCCGTAGGACGAGCGTCTCGCCTGTCTACTTTAATTCAGAAAACCTCTATTTTTCATTCTACATCTTGTAGAAGGTCATTTCTTAATACTCAATTTCTTCATTGCAAATTCTTTAACTTTCCTGGCTATCTCTAAACACTCTTTCGCCTCATCTATACTTGGTATATAAAATTCATCTGGATATCTTGCCTCAACAGCATAGAATGACAAATTCCCCACCTTAATTCCCTTGAATTCACCATCCTTTTTAGCACACAGCTCTAAAAGATATTCCAAATTGTGAGTTTTTCCAAATTCTACATTTTTAGTTATCAAGTAGGCTTTCAGAAATTTCTCAACAGCTTGCTGTGAATGAAAGCATATAGCTTCATTTATTGCCTCTTCTGAAGATAATTTTATCAAATTTTCCGCAACATCTAAATCATTATGAGCTTTAATTAACCACTTTTTGACATATTCATCTATCATAACCTTATTCCCTCTTTTAAAACCTCTCTTACAACACTACCTATCTTTGTCCTATAATAATTTAATTCTTCTTTTGATTTGATAACAATATCAGCATCAATTTCTTCTTTTGCAAGTTTTTTCCGTAAAAGGGAAGATAATTCCATTTTCTCTCTAATAGTAAGGTTATTTTTCATTACAATCAGGATATCGTAGTCACTCTTTTCCGAGTAATCTCCTCTTGCTCTGGAACCAAATAAAATAATTTCTTTATAATTAACCCCCTGAAGCATTTCTTTGAGTAAGTTTTCTACATTTTCCTTAATCATTTATTCTTTGCTCCTTACCAATAATTTCATTTACTACTTTTAGTAAATGAACTTCTTCTCCATGAACTGATTCTGCAGCATATTCTAAAGCAGTAGGTATATTATTTACTTGTTATTATTTTATCAGTTCTTTGGATAATTTGCCAATAAATTAATTGACCGATTTTCTAATTGCCCAATTTACCGATTAGAGAGAGAAAACAAGAAGGATGGATTCCCGCTCCCCGATCAGGTCGAGGACAAGCTTCGCGGGAATGACATAAGGGGGGAATAGGAATATTGACAAGTGGGGCTTCCTCTGCTTGAGATTGCCGCGTTCCCTGCGGTCACTCGCAATGACAGTAGAAGATGCTCCTCATAATGACGAAGAGTTTATACGGTTTTGTAGACAAATATCTGGAAGTCTTCGCTGTTGAATTTTTGTAATTTAACACTGTTTACCGCCGGATTAATTACAAAAACTCTATCATTATTGTCTTTAGGGTCTATGGGGTAAACAAAGAATCCTTTTCTCTCCGGGTCATAGCTATGAGTAGTGCCATAGAAATTTTCGCCATCTTTAAAAATTATTACTATTTTACGTTCACTAGGGATTCCCTTAGGTGCGCCGTTAAAGGTTCTTACTTTTTTGTATTTTTTATTCCCCTTGTAATCTTTTACAAAAAAGACTGCTTTAAGGGAAGATATTTCTATTTCCAAAATATCTTTACCGTATTCTTCGAGAGGGTGTAGATGAAAGATTTCTTTGTTGGGTCCAAAATCTGTTGACCAGCCTTTTACGATTTTTCCATCTTTAAATTTCACTACAATTTTATTTGATACCATTTGTATATTCCTTTCTTAATAATTTAGTTAATTAATTGGTTTAGTAGACAGGCGAGACGCCTGTCCTACGTTGTGAAGAGAGATTGCTTCGTCGCTTCGCAATGACAGAGTATATTTCACCCCCACCTTAATCCTCCCCCCTCAAGGGGGAGGAAATGTTGTGAGTTAATCCCTCCCTCAAGGGAGAGGGAAATAATAAGTTTCGAACCTTAGATTTCGATTTTCATTAGGCGGATGCTCTCTATTGCTTTACGAACTACAAAGATTCTTTCACTGTTATCTTTTGGGTCAACGGGGTACATAAAAAATCCTACTTTGTATCTGCCATAACCGTGGCTTGTTCCGTATAAGTGCTCGCCATCTTTAAAATTTACGATTAACTTACGTTGGCTGGGAGTTATGTTAAAATCAACGTTAAAAGTTCTGATTTTTTTATAATTTTTATCTCCGATAAAATCTTTTACAAAAAATATTGCTTTTAGAGAAGAAAAATCAATTTCCATTCTCTTTTCTTCGCTATATTCAATAAGAGGGAATAAAATAAAAGTTCCCCGCTCCGGTTTAAATTCTTCTACCCACCCTTTTATAATTTCTCCGTCTGTATATTTTACTACAACCTTTTTTTTGAGCATAGTATTTAGCTCCTTTGGCATCATTTTTTCTGGATTCCCGCTTTCGCGGGAATGACAGAAAAGGTCACGAGAATGACAGCAGATATATGCGGGTTCGGTGAATCGAACTCCTGAATTTACATAGACAGGCGAGACGCCTGTCCTACGGGTTTATGATTTACGAGATTGCCGCCCCCGCCTTCGCGGGGACAGGCTTACTACGCTTCTCGCAATGACAGAAAATATTTCACCCCCACCTTAATCCTCCCCCCTCAAGGGGGAGGAGATTTAGTGGTCCTTTACGTTGTGTCGCTTTCGAGTTCTTCTTTTAATGTTTTAAGGGCTTCGTTTTTTATTCGGGAAACCTGCCTTTGCGAAATAGCTAATTTTCTGGCTGTTTTTGTTTGGGTTAAATCTTTAAAAAAAATATAACCAACAACTTTACGCTGTAAATCTTGTAATTTGTTTAAGGCAAGCTCTAAGGCAATTAAATCTTCTACAGGTAATCTAAAACTTTTATAGTGGTCATTTTTTATCTTTGCTAACACGGGATATTCGTTGCAATCATAACCGCGGTTCTCCTGGTCTATAGAAACCGTATGAACTACATCTCTGGCCTTTAATACCTCTTTAACTCCTTCTACTGTAAGATTAAACTCTTCTGCAATTTTTTTAAGGGAGGGTGTCTGTTTGGTTTCTTCTTTATAGGTTACTATATATTCATCTATTTTCCTATTCAGTTCAGTTATCCAGTGTGGAATTCTTATGGATTGATGCTTGTCTCTGATATAGTGTCTGATTTCTCCGGAGATAAACCAGGAGGCATAGGTTTCAAATTTCACTTTTCGTTGTTGATTATAAAGATTTATAGCATTAATTAAACCAATATATCCCAGCTGTTCTAAATCTTCTAATGGTTCACCGGAATTTTTAAACTTGTTAGCAATAATTTTCACCAAAGATTTATATTTCAAAATTTCATTATCGGTGACTTCTCTACTTTGATTTAATTCCATAATATTCATTCCTTTTTAGGTCAATCATCTGGATTCTAAACTTCTTCTATATTTTCTCTTAATTCTTTAAGGGCAGAATCTTTTATTCGAGAAACCTGCCTTTGAGATATTCCCAGTTTGCGAGCTGTTTTGGTTTGAGTTAAATCTTTTTCAAAAATATAATATATTACTTTTCGCTGTAACTTTTTTAATTTGCTCATAGAGTTTCTTAAAGCAATTATATCTTCGATTGGTAATTTAAAGTTTTCATAATTTTTACTCTTTATTTTTTCTATTTTAGGATAGTCGTCAAGACTATATTTTCTTTGTTCCTGTTCAAGAGAAACTATTTGAACTGCCTCACGGGCTTTTAAGACTTCCTTTATTCCTTCTTCAGTTAGATTAAATTCTTCAGAAATCTCCGAAAGTGAAGGAAATCTATCATTTTCCTTTTTATAGGAAATTATAAATTGGTCTATTTTTTTATTTAATTTTAGTATCCAGCAGGGAATTTTTATTACCTGATGTTTGTCTCTGATATAGTGACGGATTTCACCGGAGATAAGCCAGGTAGCGTAGGTAATAAATTTTATACCCCGGTTTTGATTGTAAAGATTAAATGCATTTATTAAACCTACATAGCCTACTTGTTCCAAATCTTCCAAGGGTTCACCGGAATTTTTGAATTTATAAGCAATGCTCTTTACCAAGGGTTGATATTCTTTAATTTGAGCATCGGTTATTTTTTGCATACTAGCTGTTACGGTCATAATAGTGGTCCTTGCGGGTTCGATTCATCGAACCCCTACTTTTAATAGACAGGCGAGACGCCTGTCCTACGGATTATTTTTTTATTGGATTAGGTTTACCATATTGAATATGGGCAGGTACATAGCAATAATCATGGTTCCGATGGTTAAGCCGATAAATACCATCATAAGCGGTTCAATGATGGCGGTTAATTTTTCTACAGTTCTGTCTACTTCTTCATCATAAAATTTTGCCACATTAACTAACATTTCTTCTAATTCGCCACTCTCTTCACCAACCATAATCATCTGAGTAACCATAGGAGGAAATACTCCGCTTGCTGCAAGGGGACCTGAGATACTCTGCCCTTCTTTTATCTTTGTTTTAGCACCAAGAACAGCTGAAGATATTACCAAGTTTCCTATGGCATTAGAGGATACCTGCAATGCTTCTAAAATAGGTACTCCGCTTTTAATTAAGGTTCCGAGAATTCTCGTAAATCTCGAAACAGCAGTTTTTCTATTAAGCTCACCAAAGATAGGTGCACTTAACTTAAATTTATCAAAATTAATCTTACCACTCGGTGTCTTTATATAAGCTAAAAAAGCAAAAATTAATGCTGCGAAACCAACAAAAAATAGATACCAATATTTATTAAATAAGACGGTTAGGGTTACAAAAAACTGGGTAAGAGCAGGGAGCTTTCCTCCAAACTGGTCAAACACTCCTACAAACTGGGGCAAAATAAAGGTTAACATAAAGATGCTCATTAGTGCTGCAGCAGCGATTACAAAAGAAGGATAAGCCATAGCAGATTTTATTTTCTGCTTTAAGGCAAATTCTTTTTCCATTAAATCTGCAATTTTATTCAAAATATCATCTAATACTCCGCCGATCTCGCCCGCTCTAACCATACTAATATATAATTCAGAAAATACATTAGGGTATTTTCCCATGGCATCAGCTAAAGTAGAGCCTGCTTCAACATCAGATTTAACCGTCTTTATATTATCCGCAAGTGCTTTATTTTCCACCTGTTCAGTCAAAATATCTAATGAATTTACCAAGGTTAAGCCGGCATTAACCATAGTAGCAAATTGTCGATAAAATATGGTTAGGTCTCTTAATTTTATACTTTGAAAAAGATTTATTTGTTTAGATAATAGAATATTTTTCTTTTTTTCATTTACGGAAGTAATAAAATAATCCATTTCTCTGAGACGAGAAATAACTGAGCCTCTATTTTCTCCTTCCATGTTTCCGGTAAATACTTTACCTGAGCGGTCACGGACTTTGTAGACAAAGGTAGCCATTGGTTAATTCACCCCTCTCATAAAACAGTATATAGTATCGAGTATCGAGTATACAGTAAAAACATTAAAAACAGTATCGAGTCAAGAAAGAAAAAGAAAAAAACTTAAGACAGTGTCGAGAAAAAACAGTATCGAGTATCGAGTATACAGTAAAAACATCAATACATTCATGCAATAGTAGAATGTTTTATAATTTTTGTATTAATTTTATTGTCATTCGACAAATATATTTTACTTTATCAATAAGCTCTGTTCTATTAGTTTTATTAATATAATCTAATTCGTTTGCGATTATTATTTGTGTTTCCAATTCGGCACAACTTCCCAATACTATATATAAAAATTGTTTATATTCTTTATTGTGATATCTTCTAAATCCTTCTGCAATATTTGATGGAATAGAAATTGCTGAACGTCTCATTTGGGAAGTTAGTCCATACAACTCTTCCTTTGGAAATTTTTTAGTCAATATATAAATATCTTTAACAACTTCTATTCCTATTTGCCAGATTCTCAAATCTTGAAAGTTTTTTATTTTTTCAGCTATTTTTCTCTTCCCTCTTCCCTTTTCTCTATTTACTCGATACTATATACTCGATACTCGATACTGATTTTATGTTTTAATAATTTCTTTTAAGGCGTTGATGACTTTTGGATCGTACTTGGTGCCGGCAAGAGAAAAGAATTTATTTAACGCCTTTTCGTTTTCTGAATGACTTACTATGGGTTTATTATAAATTATTTTGGTATAATCTTCAACTACTGCTATTATTCGTGAGGCAAGAGGAATTTCTTCACCGCTTAATCCATCAGGATAACCGCTTCCATCATAATTTTCATGATGATGTTTTACAATGGGAATTATATCTTTAAATAAATTAATCTGTTTAAGCATATTTGCACTCACCAGTGGATGTAAGCTAGTTTCATTTTGGACCAAATGTAAATTATCTTTTGATTTAAAATTAATATCAATCTTCCTATTTACTTTTATTTTACCTATATCATGAAGCAAAGAAGCATAATATAAATTATTATAATCTTTTCCGGTTATCTCCAGCTTACTGCCAATTTGTGTGGACAGTCGAGCCAGTGTCATAAAATATCCTTTGGGACCAAGTGATTCATTTTCCATTGCCTGGATTAATATCTCGGTAATATGTATAAAATAATTGTTCAAATCCTCTATAATACTTGCATTCCATAAGGCAATTACTGCTTGGTTAGCAAAAGAATTTAGAGATTCTTCGTCATTCTTATCAAAACTTTTATTATCCTTTTTATTAATTACTTCCATTACTCCCATAATTTCTTTTTCTAAAATTAAGGGAACACAAATAAGCGATTTTGTTTCGAATTTTGTGGAAGTATCTATTTTTTTAGCCCATCTCTTATCTTTGGTAACATCATCAATTATCAGAGACTTTCCTTTTTCCGCTACCCAGCCAGCTATTCCTTCACCAACTTTTACTCTATATTTTTTTATTTCCTTACTTTTTTTACCCAGGCTTACTTTAAAATATAATTCATTCTTTTTTTTATCTAAAAGCAATATGGAAGCGGCTTCAGCTTTTACAATTATTGCTGCATATTTTATTATTTTATTTAACAGGGCATCTAAATCTGTAGTTCGGGTTAACTCCAAAGAAATATTATTTAAGGCATTTAATTGCAATATTTGCATCTTTAGTTTTTCTAAATTATTTTCTTTATTATTAAGACTAAGCAATTTATTTACCTCTATACATATTATATTTTTTTATCTTTTATCTTTCACTCCTGGATTCCCACTCCCCGATCAGAGCCTGTCCTCGACCTGATCGGGGATCGAGGACAGGTTTCGTGGGAATGACAGAGATTATATTAAGCTGAAGCGACTCGTAAAACTTCATCAATAGTAGTTTGACCTTCACAAACTTTCTTTATGCCATCTTCTCTTAATTGACACATTCCTTCACTTATGGCAGCTTCCCTTAGTTTTCCGGTAGTAACATTTTTGCTAATTAAATCTTTAATATTTTCAGTAATTACCATCAGCTCAAAGATAGCAACTCTCCCTTTATATCCGGTATCTTTGCAATAAGGGCATCCTTCCCCCTTATACAAGGTTATCTCATTCCTGTTTATCTCATATTCATGCAGAATTTTTTCTATATCTGGGGTTATTTTCATCTCTTTCTTACATTTAGGACATATCCTTCTGACTAATCTTTGAGCTATAACCCCAATTACCGAAGAGGAAATTAAAAAGGGTTCTATCCCCATATCAATTAATCTTATCACCGAACTGGGAGCATCATTGGTATGCAGGGTGCTCAGGACGATATGTCCGGTAAGGGCTGACTGAACAGCAATTTCTGCTGTTTCTTTATCTCTAATCTCTCCTACCAGCATAATATCGGGATCTTGCCGCAGGAAACTTCTTAACCCGGCGGCAAAAGTAAGGCCGATTTTAGGTTTAGCCTGGACCTGGCTAATTCCTTTTAATCTATATTCTACCGGGTCTTCAATAGTCATAATTTTCTTTTCGGTTGAGTTTAGCAAATTTAGCGTGGTGTATAGTGTAGTAGATTTTCCACTTCCTGTGGGACCGGTGACCAGGATTATACCATTAGGTTTTTTTATCAATGATAAGTAATCAGGAAGAATATCAGGAGAAAAACCCAAAGAATCTAAGTCTAATAAGATGCTCGAGGGATCCAGTATTCTTAAAACTGCAGTCTCTCCGGTGACTGCAGGCAAGATCGAAACTCTAATATTTATATTTCTCCCTCCAACATTGACCTGAATTCTGCCATCTTGAGGCAATCTTCTTTCAGCAATATCCAAATCAGACATTATTTTAATTCGGGAAATAACCGCCAATTGCAGGTTCCGGGGGAGAGACATCACATCATGTAATATTCCGTCTATTCGATAACGAACTTTAAGGGTATCCTCACCGAATGGTTCTATATGAATATCACTGGCTTTCTCTTTAACTGCCCTTAATATTATCAGGTTAACCAGAGCAATTATCGGTGCCTCTTCGCTTTCACTTATAGCCGAAATGTCAGCTTTCTCTTTTTCTTCTTCTTTCAGTACGGTTACCTGCATGGTTTCAACTTTACCAATTACCTGATCCCATTCATCGGTAACTCCAAATACCTCATCCAGAGCTTTATCGATATCCTCACCATAGGACAATACTGTTTCGATATCATATCCTAATCTTATTTTAAGTTCATCATGGGCAAAAACATCTAAAGGATTCGCCATTGCTACAGTCAATTTTTTTTCATTTTTGTCTATGGCAATAAGCTGATGTCTTCTGGCCATCTCCTCCGGGATTAGAACTACTATGGTGGGGTCAATGGTTGTATCATCTAAATTTACGTATTTTTCTCCAATTTCATCAGCTAAGGCAATCATCATTTCATCCTTTTTCAGGATATTAAGTTCAATAATTATTTTCTGAAGGTCCTTACTACCGTTTTCCCTCTGAATTTTTAAAATTCTGTCTAACTCTTCATTGGTAATTAAGCTCTTCTTATGTAATATATCTAATAAGAACTTTCCGGTAATACCCTTATCTGTAGTTCTTTTCATTTCTCCT
>JAYEJO010000024.1:0-11019 GCA_034660595.1 Candidatus Caldatribacteriota bacterium | reverse complement strand
ACCGTTTTCCCTCTGAATTTTTAAAATTCTGTCTAACTCTTCATTGGTAATTAAGCTCTTCTTATGTAATATATCTAATAAGAACTTTCCGGTAATACCCTTATCTGTAGTTCTTTTCATTTCTCCTTCGTCTCCTCCGTTGCTTAAGTTGCCTGGAATCTAAATCATTTTTAATAGTATCCCAATGAATATTGCCAATGATGTATTAATAATCCTTTTTAAATTATATATCTTTTCTGTTCTTTCTGCACTAATTTGATAGGGAATAAGGCTTGTGATTACAAAACATATAAAAATTACTATTATATATTTATCATCCAAGTACTGAGCTGAGAGAGTTAAAAATAAACGATATATTTTATCTATTGTTTGGTTTGCCGGTATTACTATATTTATTGTTTTTTGTTCTTTTATTTTTGGGAGGTTAACAGAAATACCTTCTTCTCTTATGTGCATAAGTAAAATTGGAATAAAGAATACCGAAACGGTATATCCTATTAAACTTATAATAAATATATCATTATTATAAATATCTATCAAGTAATTTAAAAAAGCATTATTAAACGGGAAACTTAATAAATAACTTTCAGCAAAATTAAAAGTTAATACTGCGATTATCGCTATGTGTAAAGCCTGGTCAAGTAACAGTATTCTTATACTCTGATTATTTGTTTTTTTCGAATATTCCATTTTTAATTTATCAATCACAGTATGGGATAGAAAGATAACCAAAAGTATTATTATAACTTTGGGGTCTTCTAAATAAGGGAAAGTAAAGAAAATGGAAAATATCAATACTATCAGGGTATGAATTAGTACTCCCCATTCAGTATTAGCCTTTACTTTGAATATTTGATTGGTTTGCATGGGGAAATCTGCGATTATATGGGCTAATAGCAATCTATAGAAAAGAAACATAGTTAATTCCTTCCAGGAATTATTTAACCGGTTTTCCGGTTTCCCTGTTTGTTAGTTAGTTTCTTAATTACTTGATTTGACAATTGGTAGATTGGTGAATTGGGAAATTGGTGCATTGGTGAATTATTTTACTTTGGCCAATTGCCAACCACTTTTTTTATGATACCCTTTTTTAGCCAGAAAGAAATAAATATTTTTTCCAAATTACGATGAAGGAATGTCCCTATTGAATCCTTTTTAACTATGGGGGAAACCAAAATGGTAAGAAGTTTTAATTTATTGCCTCCCAAAATATCGGTAAATATCTGATCTCCTATTACCACTGTCTCAGACTTTTTTGTATCTAAAATCTTAAGACCATTATTAAAAGCTATATTAAAAGGTTTAAAATATTTTGAGTGGTAAGGGATATCAAATATCTTTGCAAATTCTGCAACTCTTTTAGAATTTGTATTGGAAACTATACATATTTTCAATCCTAATTTTTTTGCTTCATTAACCCAGTCAATAATTCTTTGGTTAACTTCCTTCTGCCCCCAGGCTACTAAAGTGTTGTCCAAATCTACAATGATGCCTTTTATCTTTTTAGTTTTTTTTAACTTTTTTAAATCTATATTACATATAGAATCTACATATACTTTTGGTCTTAAATTTTTAAACAATTGCCTCTCCCGTTCCTTTCACCCCCACCTTAATCCTCCCCCCTCAAGGGGGAGGAGATGTAGTGAGTTAATCCTTCTTCCTCAAGTTAGGGGGGTGTTGTGAGTTAGTTGTCCCCCCTCAATGGGGAGGAGTTGTCGTGAGTTAGGTTCTTGATTTTATTTTACTTACTATTATATCAATTGCTACATCGTTTAGTCCACCCTGCGGGATAACTATATCAGCATATCTTTTAGAGGGCTCAACAAACTGCAGGAACATCGGCTTTACAACATTTAAATATTGTTCGATTACTGATTCCATTGACCTCCCTCTCTCCTTCGTATCTCTCACTAACCTCCGGATAAATCTTTCATCTTCATCAGCATCTACATAAATTTTTATATCCAACAAATTTCTTATTTTTTCTTCTTCTAATACTAAAATGCCTTCTAATATTATAATATCACGGGGAAGAACTTTTTCTGTCTCTTTTTTCCGGGTATAATCAGTGAATGAATATATAGGTTTTTCAATTTCCTGCCCCTTGATTAATTTCTTTAAATGTTTTATCAACAGATTACTATCAAAAGCTGAGGGATGATCAAAGTTTGTTTTCTTCCTTTCTTCTAAAGGAAGATGGCTTAAATCTATGTAATATGCATCTTGTTGAAGAACGGCCACATTTACACCTTTTAAACTTTCATAGATCCTACGGGCAACTGTAGTTTTGCCTGAACCGGTTCCTCCGGCAATGCCTATTATTAATGGTTTCATAATCTCGCTCCTTAAAATGACAAGTTTTGTGCCAGGCACCAGATTTGTCATTTTTTGTTTTTTAAATGTTCCTGATAGGTTTTAGAAAATATATGTCTGCCATTTTCTCCCAATACAAAATATAAATAATCTCCTTCTTCCGGTTCAAGGGCGGCTATGATTGAATCAAGACCGGGATTACAGATTGGACCGGGAGGAAGACCCTTGTTAAGATAAGTGTTATAGGGAGATTCTATCTTTAAATCATTTTCATCTAATCTTTCTTTCGCTTTTTCTAAAATATACTGAATGGTGGCGCAGGATTGTAATTTCATCCCTGTTTTTAATCGATTATGAAAAACAGCCGATACTTTACTTTTTTCCTCGCTAAATTTAGCTTCTTTCTCAATGATTGAAGCAAGAATTATGATTTCATCCAGAGAAAATCCAATTTCTTTGGCTTTCTCTTTAAATTTATTTTCTTCGGCTACGTGATTAAAATTTGATAACATTGCCTTGACCATCTTTTCGGCACCATATTTTTTTGGTATTTCATAAGTATCGGGAAATAGATAACCCTCCAGAGATTTTTCTTTATCCTTTATCAATTCTAAAAAAGCTTCCTTCTCTGCAATCTCATTTTTCTCTAATAGTTCTGCAATTTTATTACAGCTATAACCTTCCGGAATAGTTATTTTGTAGGTTATTACCCTTCCCTTTACTAATTTATCCAGTATTTGGAGCATATTCATTGAGGGACTGAGGTCATATTCACCATATTTTAATTGGTCTTCTAACTTCAGTAATTTAGTTAAAATTCTGAAGCTATAATTATTTTTTCTAATTATTTCGTTTTTTTCTAATATATCCACAATCTCTTTGGCATTAGTACCGTAGGGGACGTTAACAATTTTTTGAGTCGCAGAATTTTCTTCCAGGGGGAAATATATAGCAGTAATAAATAGGATAGCAACTAAAAAAATTAAAGAAAATATAAAAAATAATTTACCAATAAAATTCATTTTTTTATCTCTTTATTCATCATTCTTCTATCCAAAAAAGACTGTAGAATTATTATTGCTGACATTTTATCAATAACTTTTTTTCTTTTTTTTCTGCTTCGGTCACTTTCAATTAAGGATTTTTCAGCTTTGCTTGTACTTAATCTTTCATCTTCCAGCTCTACGGGCAACCGGAAAGATGATTTAAGTTTTTCTGCAAAGGATATGGCTTTTTGGGCCTGCTTACCTAAAGAGCCGTTCATATTTTTAGGTAAACCTAAAACTATTTTTTCTACCCCGTATTTGTCTATAATCTCTTTTATATTTTTTAAATCTTCTATTTCGTTAATTGCGTTAATCGTAGGCAAACCTTGAGCGGTAATCCCCAATTCGTCGCTTATAGAGATTCCTATTCTTTTTTCTCCTAAATCGATTCCTAATATTCGAATGATTCAAACCTCCAATTAAAACGGCTTCGCCTCGCAATGACAGATTCCGGTTTACCCATGTGTTATTCCATCGAAGGAGGGAATCCATCTTTTTCTTAATTCTGGCTCCTGTCTCCTGGCTCCTTTATTCTGCTTTCCTAACCAATTAACATGGTAACGTTAACCAGCTAACCAAGATACTATTTATATTATTTCGTAAATTTTTTGTAAAGCTTTATCGAGCCCCTCTACTTTTGTTCCTCCGGCCTGAGCCATGGTTTTCTTTCCCCCGCCTTTTCCACCGACAATAGGAGCAATGGTCTTTATGATATTTCCTGCATTGTAACCTTTTTGTGCTAAATCATCGGTAACCATTGCCAATAATGCAACTTTACCATTATCTAATTCTGTCCCTAATACTACAATACCGGATTTAATCTTATCTTTAATTAAGTCTCCCCAATTCCTTAGGTCATTATTATCTTCTGCTTCAACTTTGAGAGATATAATATTTACTCCTTTAATCTCCTTTTTTTTGGATAGCAATTTATCAACTTCATAATGGGCTAATTTATTACGAATAATTTTAATTTTCTTTTTCATATTATTAGCATCATCTATAATCTGATTAACCTTTAGTGGTATTTCAGACGGTGTGGTTTGCAATTTGTCCGAAACTTCTTTGATAATATTTTCTTTTTCCTTAATATATTTTAATGCTCTGTCACCGGTTACTGCCTCAATCCTTCTTATCCCGCTTCCTATTCCCTCTTCATTCAATATTTTGAATAGACCAATGTTAGAAGTAGAATTTAGATGAGTCCCCCCGCATAGTTCCAGGCTGAATTCTCCGATTTTTACCACTCTTACCTGTTCACCGTATTTTTCGCCAAAGAGAGCCATTGCTCCCATTTCTTTTGCCTTGTCAAAAGTGCTAATCTTCGTCTCCACTTTTAACTCATCTAATATTTTTTCGTTTACCAAGCTTTCTATTTTTTCCAATTCCTCCGTAGATAAAGGAGCAAAATGGCTAAAATCAAAACGAAGATGATGGTTGTTTACTGCAGAACCGGCTTGCTTCACATGGTCCCCCAATACATCCCGAAGTGCTCCATGTAGAAGATGGGTGGCAGTATGATTCCGCGCAATGGCTTTCCTTCGTGATAAATCTATCCGTGCCAATACTTCCTCTCCAACTTTTATTTCCCCTTTGTTTACTTCGGCAAAATGAGCAATCATACCTTCGGCGGGGGTTTGGGTATCAAATATTTCTGCTAATAAACTGTTTTTAGATGTAGAGGTTATAATTCCCTTATCCCCGGTCTGTCCGCCTTTTTCAGCATAAAACGGGGTCTTTTCTAAAAATATTTTGCATTTGTCTCCCGCTGTTGCTTTATCTACTAATTTATCATCTTTTATAATAGCAATTACTTTGCTTTTGGCTTCAACAGAATCATATCCTATAAATTTTGTCTCTCCCTTCTCTTTTAAAATATCCCGGTATAATTTCTGAGCAATTTTATCACCTTCAACGCTTACTTTGGTTTTTACCCGGGATTTTCTGGATCTTTCCCTTTGAATTTTCATTTCATTTTTAAAATCTTCCTCTTCAATCCCAAAGCCATCTTCTTCCAGAATATCTCTGGTTAATTCCAAAGGGAATCCATAAGTATCGTAAAGTTTAAATGCATCTTTCCCGCTTAGCTTACCTTTATTCTTTTGTTTTAATTCTTCTTTTATATTATCTAATATTTGTATTCCAACATTTAAAGTTTCCTGAAATCTCTTTTCTTCGGCCAGGATTACCTGGCAGATACGATTTTCCTCTTTATGGAGTTCCGGATAAACTTCTTTCATTAAATTAATTACCACCGGTGCAGCTTCATATAAAAATGGCTGGTTATAGTTAATAACCTTTCCGTAACGAAATGCTCTTCTTAGCAGCATTCGAAGGACATAACCCCGGCCTTCATTGGAAGGGACTATACCATCAGAAATCATAAAGACCAAAGCCCTTATATGATCGGCAATTACTTTTAAAGCCAAGTCCTTTTTCTGGTCTTCTTTATATTTTATGCCTGCATTTTGAGCAACAAATTTTATAATAGGCAAAAATAAATCTGTTTCAAAGTCTGTATCGGCTTTTTGTAAAACAGAGGCGATTCTTTCCAGACCTAAACCGGTATCGATATTTTGTTTGGGCAAAGGAGTCAATGAACCGTCTTCCTCACGATTGTATTGCATAAATACCAAATTCCATAATTCCAGATATCTGTCATCTACGCCTACCCCGCCGCCGCCTTTTGACGCCTTCTCCTCACCCAAATCTATATATATTTCAGAGCAGGGTCCGCAAGGTCCGGTCGGCCCAACTTTCCAAAAATTATCTTCCTCCCCTAATCTAACAATTCTATCCTCGGGAAGACCTATAAGATTGTGCCAAATGTCATATGATTCGTCATCATCTTTAAATATGGAAACCCATAATTTTTCTTCAGAAAATCCTATAACCTCAGTAAAAAATTCCCAGGCCCATTTGATTGCATCTTCTTTGAAATAATCACCGAAAGAAAAGTTTCCCAACATTTCGAAAAAAGTATGATGCCGGGCAGTCTTCCCTACATTTTCAATATCGTTTGTCCGAATGCATTTCTGGCTGGTGACAGCTCTTTTTAATGATGATTTAACCTGACCTAAAAATATTGGTTTGAAGGGAACCATTCCGGCAATAGTAAGTAAAATGCTGGGATCTGAAGGCACGAGGGAAGCGCTGGGGGTTATTTTGTGTCCTTTGCTTTCGAAGAATTTTAGAAATTTCTCTCTGATTTCGCCACTAGACATATAGTTCACGTGTAACCATTACTCCTTCCGATAGTTTATATTGTTCTTTTTACTAAACGGGCTCGATGAATCGAGCCCCTGCTTTCATATAGACAGGCGAGACGCCTGTCCTACGGTTTTATATTAATCTTTGAAGTCGTATGCAATACGCCCCTACTTTTCTCTCTTTTATTTTCTTTACTATATACTACATACTAAATACTATATACTGTTCTTCTATCCTGACACTCTCAGCACTTCTTCGATAGTAGTAATTCCCTGTAATGCTTTTTCCAGCCCGCTATCCTTTAGCGTTTTCATTCCTTTTTTAATAGCAGCATCTTTGATTATATTACTTGAGGCTTTTGATATTATTAATGCTCTAATCTCCTCATCCAAGACAATAAGTTCATATATAGAAGTTCTTCCATAATATCCTGTATTTTTGCAAAAAGGACAGCCTGTTCCCCTATAAAGCTTAACTTTACCATCACTGCTTGAATTTGCCTTTATATTAAGTCCGCTTAACACATCTTTTCCGGGTGTATATTCTTCTTTACATTTTTCACATATAACTCTAACTAACCTTTGCGCTATTACTCCTATTACCGAAGATGAAATTAAAAATGTTTCGACATCCATATCAATCAATCTGGTTAAGGCACTGGCGGCATCATTAGTATGAAGGGTGCTGAAAACTAAATGTCCGGTTAAAGCCGCTTGAACTGCAATTTGAGCAGTCTCAGCATCTCTTATTTCCCCTACCATTATAACATCCGGATCCTGTCGCAATATTGAGCGTAATGTGTTGGCAAAGGTTAAGTTAATTTTTGGTTTTATCTGAATTTGATTTATTCTGGCTAACTTATATTCCACCGGGTCTTCTACAGTTATAATATTCTTATCCTTAGAATTTACTTCGTTTAAAGCGGCATATAGAGTAGTAGTTTTTCCACTGCCAGTTGGTCCGGTAAGTAAAATTATGCCATAAGATTTAGAAATTATCGATTTAAATTCGTCTAATTGCTCAGGGATAAATCCAAGTTTTTCTAATTTTATTAATCCTTTACTTTTATCCAATAATCTTAAAACAACTTTCTCCCCTAATACAGTAGGAATAGTAGAAACTCTTAGGTCAACTTCTCTGGTCCCAAATTTTACCTGGAAACGTCCATCCTGTGGAAGGCGTCTTTCAGCAATATCCATCTTGGCTAATATTTTTATCCGTGATACAACCGCGGATTTTATAGTATTGGGTAAAGCTCTAACATCATGAAGCATTCCATCAATGCGGAAACGAATTAAAAGCCCTTTTTCATTTGGTTCAATGTGAATATCGCTCGCTCTATCTTTAACGCCTTGCACAATTAACATATTTACCAACTGTATAATAGGGGCTTCCTTACTTATTGCTTCTAATTTTTTAGAATCTTCCTCTTCTTCCTCTTCTTTAAATACTATTTCTGTTCCTAATTTTTCAATTATGTCATCATATTCGCCCAATTCATAATAACTATTAATAGTATTTAAAATATCTTCTTCGGGGGCCAGCAATGATTTTATCTTTTTAATCTTGGTATGGCCTCTTATAAAATCTATAGCGTAAACGTCCAAGGGATTTGCCATAGCAATAACTAATTCATCATCACTTTTACTTATGGGGATTAATTTAAACTGTAAGGCGATTTTCTCAGGTATAAGAGAAATTACTTCCGGATCTATTACATAATTTGACAGGTCTACATATTCCGTTTCATAAACAAATTGCAAAACCTCATATAGTTCTTCTTTAGTTATTATCCCTGCTTCAACGAATATTTCACCCAAGCGTTTATTATTACCGTTTTTTTGTGCTTCAAGAGCTTTTTGTAACTGCTGTGGAGTTATCAATCCCTGCTCAATTAAAATATCTCCGATTCTTTTATTGGTAAAAGGTTTTTTGGGCATTTTCATTTATATAACTCTCCCAAATATTCATTGATTCGTATCTCGTGCAAACTAGCGTATAGCGTTTAGCGTGGAGCGGACACATTTGGTTATATAGTTAGTTTAGTTACCTGGTAAGTTAGTTAATAAATCAGTACAAACCAGTTAATTAATTAACTATATAAACGGTCAACTATCTAACAAATATTGATTAGTAATAAGTATGGCTTTAATTTTTTAACCCGGTATCCTCGTAGGACAGGCGTTCCCCGTTTTCACGAGGACAGGCCCGCCTGTCAAGGATAGATTCCCGCCTTCGCGGGAATGACAGAGAATGATGACGGGTCGAATAAATTCGATACCAAAAAATCGTAAAATATATAATAAGACAAGCATTTTGTTTATGATACCATATGATAAACGATATACGCTCTACGCTAGTTCTATTCACTAACTGATAACTAACTTATTTATTTTTAAATAAATCTCCGAATAAATCCTTGAATAATATTTTATCTACACTCTGTTTTTTATTATACTCTTTCATGAATCTTTTTTGTTCTTCTTTTTCGGCTCTTCTAATACTTAAACTTATCTTTTTCCTTCGGCTATCTAATTTTATTACTAAAGCTGTTACTTCTTCTCCCACAGAAAGGACACTCTCCGGATTATCTATTTTTTTGTGGGATATTTCCGATAAGGGAACCAGGCCATCAATATTTTCTTCCAAATTTACAAAGGCCCCAAAATCGGTAAGATTTACTATTTTACCTTCTACTAAAGTTCCAACCGGATATTTCTTTTTAATCTCTAACCAGGGGTCTGGCAATAATCTTTTTTTGCTTAAAGTCAGCTGATATTTTTCTTTATCTATTTTTATTATCTTGAATTCATATTCTTTATCTTTTTTTAATTTCTCACTCGGATGTTTAATCCTTTCCCAATCTATTTCAGATACAGGTACAAATCCCTCTATTCCTTTATCTAATTTAACAAATGCTCCAAAGTCTCTTGCTCTTATTACCTTGCCTTTTACAACAGAATCTATCTTGTAAAATTTATCTATATCCTCCCAGGGGTTGGGCAAAGTTTGTTTTCTACTTAAAAATATTAAATGCGCGTCCTCGTCTATTTTTATTACCTTTAAAGGAAGTACCATGTATTTCTTAAGTACTGCGGAAGGTCTTTCTACATATTCCCAATCAATCTCAGATAAATGAACTACACCGGATACTCCTGCTTCCAGCTCTACATTAGCTCCATAAGAAGTTACTTGAGTGATTTTCCCTTCCACGACCGAGCCAACAGGATATTTTTTCTTGACATCTTCCCAGGGGTTAGCCAATAACTGCTTTAAACCTAAAGATATTTTCCTTTTCTCGGGTTCGATTTCTAAAATTCTTAATTTTAAAACTTCTCCTTCGGAAACTATTTCTGAAGGATTTTTTACATATGCCCAGGCCATTTCCGAAATATGTAATAAACCGTTAAGGCCCTCTTCTATTTCAACAAAAGCACCAAAATCCTTAATTTTTATTACTTTTCCTTCTACTTCGTCACCAATAGAATATTTTTCTTTAACATTTTCCCAGGGATTCGGAGAAAATTGTTTTATACTCAGAGATATTTTTTTATTTTCTTCGTTATATTCAATAACTTTTACCTTTATTTTATCCCCAATTTTTAACAATTTAGTGGCATCCTTCATATCACGCCAGGTAATTTCTGAAATATGAAGCAAACCTTCGACTCCGCCTATATCAACAAATGCTCCGAATTTAGTAATATTAGTTACAATTCCTTCTTTTTCCTGCCCCACTTTTAAATCAGCTAATGTTTTTTTATACATTACTTTACGTTCTTTCTCCACAATTAGACGATGAGAGAGAATAACTTTATTATCCCTCTTTTCCAGCTTAATTATAACGAAATCTAACTTTTTTCCGATATATTTATCTAAATCTTCATCTTTTATAAATTTAGTTTCTATCTGAGATTTAGGAACAAATCCTTTTAATCCCACATTAACAATCAACCCGTTTGGATTTTTTTCAATTACTTCTGCATTAATTTTTTCTTTATTTCTGTATACCTCATTAAGTTTTTCCCATAGTTGAAAATATTTTGCCCTCTCTTTTGATAAGGCAACATTTCCATTTTTTTCATCAACCTTAACAACATATAGATAAACTTCATCACCAATCTCTAAAGTGTGGGTTATAGTCCCTTCTTCTTCAGAAAGGAATGACTTTTCGGTTTTGGGAAGATGTCCCTCCATTTTATATCGTATATCAACCAGATAGCCATCTTCATCGGCTTTCATTATCTGGCCTTTAATGATATCCCCTCTTTTTATTTTTTTAAATTTTTCTAAAGATTGGTTAATCATTTCATTCATTTCCTCTTTAGAATTTTTTTCTACCTTTTCTACTTCTTTCTTTTTGTTTACTTCCATTGTCTTTACATCCTTCCTTTTATCGTATAAAGTATAGCGCATAGCGTACAGCGTTTAGCGTATAGAATAAATCATT
>JAYEJO010000023.1:0-5878 GCA_034660595.1 Candidatus Caldatribacteriota bacterium | reverse complement strand
CTTTAGATGAAGTGAGTATTTTTTATACTGTGCAGGAACCCTATTCCCAATATCTCTATCAGCTGTCCAGACAATATTCTTTCAATATTACTTTTGGCAACGGGGTAAGCATTAAAAATACCTCTCCGGCGAAACTGTTTTTCGCCCTGATTGACTGGATACGGGATAATTACAGTATGGCAAAATTATATTTTTTGCTAACCGGGGGTAATTTTGAGTTTAAAAACCGGCAGTCGAACCCGGATAATACACCTACTCCCCAGCGAGTGGCCTCTTTGCTGCGCAATTCTCCGATTGGGCGCAAAAGGAATCGATATATCAAAGGATTAGATTTAAGTATAGGACAGTTAAAAAGAGAGATGGAGCAGGTATCCGAAGACAGGCAAGAGAGATACCGCAAAAAGATAAAAGACCTTCTCTGGACAAAAGAATTTATAACCCAAATTTTCCATGAATTACCTCAAGATAATTTTGATTATACCATCTCACCAAAACAGTTTACCCGGGGGCTTATAAATATTGTTACTAATTACAGTAAAATAGATGAAGATACTAATTTAGACGAAGAAGCGATAAAAAAGATAAAAGAGAAGTTAACTGTTTTAATAGAAAATGACTATCCCTTTCCCGATATGCCCCTAAATGAAGCTCTCACCCTGATAGCTGATTTAATCAAAAATGAAAGGGTTAATTGTTCGGAACCGAGAGGGGGCTGTCTGCATACTGCCAGCTACAAAAAAGGAATTTGGCTTAATCGTCCTTATAATTTTATCGTAGGAATGGATTCTGCCAAATTTCCCGATTCGGCGCACGATGGCTCTATTTTACTGGATACCGAGAAAAAAAATACCGGCCGCATTAATCCCAACAAAGAAAAAAGTAAAGAAAGCCAATATAAGATGCTTCAATTGCTCGCTTCTCTTAAAGGCAAAATTATTCTTTCCTATTCCCGTTTTGATACTCAAGGCAATCGGGAATTAGCCCCATCGAGTTTAATGCTGCAGCTATACCGTTTAAAAACCGGAGACAAACAGAAAGATTATTCTGATTTTTACAGCAGCTTTCAGGATACTTCCGGATTTATTCCCTGCAAGCCCCGGGAAATTCTTGATTCTGCAGATTGGTTCTTATATTCCGCAAGGCATAATTCTTTAAATATTGTTCCTCTTTTTAAGCACCTTTACCCTGACCTATCCGAAGGTTTTTATGCCGCCCGGCAGAGAGAAAAAGAAGAGCTTAACCGTTTTAACGGAAAAGTAAAAGTAGACCCTGAACAGGTAGACCCCCGTCTTAACCGGGGGTTGGTGGTATCAAGCTCCAGATTGGAATTGATTGCTTTTTGCCCTTATTTATATTTTCTAAAATATATCCTGAAAATAAAACCACCTCAAGAGATGATTGAAGACCCGGGTGTATGGTTAGACCCTTCGGAAAGAGGAATTATCTTTCATCAAATTTTCGAGGAATTTTATAAAAAATTAAGAGAAATATCACCATCCGGGACCTTTGTTTCACCATCTTATACCAAACACTGGCCTATTTTAGAAGACATTGCTCTTTCCCAGCTGAAACAAAAAAGAAAGAGAATAACCCCTCCCAACAATCTGGTTTACCAGCATGAAAGCAAAGAAATACTGGATTCCTGCCGGTTCTTTCTGCATTGCGAAGAAAAAAAATACAAAGGAGAAATACCAACTTATCTGGAACTTGCTTTTGGCACCCGGGATAACCGGAACGGGGAATTAGGCAAGAAAATAAAAGCAGTAGAACTATCTTTGCCCGGAGGCAAATCGATCAGTTTTCAGGGGAAGATCGACCGTATAGATAAATTAGATGAGGATACTTATCGTATTATTGATTACAAAACCGGAACTCCCTATGGGTTTAGCCAGAGCAAATATTTTCAAAATGGAAAACAGATTCAGCACGCCCTTTATGCCTTATCCCTTAAAAAAATATTAGCCAAAGCCGGAATATCTGCTTTCCCCAAAATCCAAAAAGCGGGTTATTATTTCCCCACATTGAATGGCCAGGGCCGGCAATATTTCTACGGAGAAGAAAGAAGAAATCAGGTATTGGAAATAATCGATTTATTGCTTGATATTGTTGCTCAGGGAAATTTTGCCATGATTCAAAAAGCGGATGATTTTATCTGTGCCGATTATCGGGATATTCTGGAACAAAATCAAGTGATGGAAGTAAGCGGAAAAAATGCCAAAAAATATGATGAAGAACCTGCCCTTGATAATCTGAGGAGGCTGCAAGAAGAATATGAATAATTATTTCCCCAAAGAATTAATTGACCGGAAAGCTCGAGAAAAAATTGTAAAAGAGTTAAACCGTAATATTTTAGTTGAAGCAAGCGCCGGGTCAGGCAAGACTTCCAGCCTGATTGATCGCATGACTGCCTTAATTAAATCGGGAAAATTCAAGGTGGATGAAATTGCCGCCATTACCTTTACCAGAAAAGCGGCTATTGAGCTGAAGGAAAGGTTCCAGCAAAAAATTGAAGATAGTTTCAGGGAAACCGAAGATGAAAAAGAAAAAGGTTATTTGAGGGAGGCTCTTTCTAATCTGGAACAGTGTTACCTGGGGACTATTCATTCTTTTTGCGCCCGTCTATTAAGGGAAAGGCCGATTGAAGCCGGACTTGATCCGGAATTTGCCGAGCTTGATGACCTTGATGATACTTTATTAAAAGAAGAGGCCTGGGAAAGATATCTGCTTAATCTTAAAATAGAAGAATCCCCTTCTCTGATACACCTGGAAGAATTGGGCATAAAGCCCTCCGAACTTGCGGATTGTTATAAAACGATTTGCACTTATCCGGAGGTTAAGCCCGTCTTTCCGGCATCACCAAAACCGAATTTAAAAGAAGCTATTAAAGAGATTATATCTTTTAGCGAGGAAGCCAGACAATATATTCCGGATGAAGAGCCGAAAATGGGCTATGATAAATTACAGGAAGCAGTCTTAAGCGTAAAAAGGATGAAGGGTTTTTATGATTTTATCAAAGAAGATTATAATAAGATAAAATTATTGGAAAACTTTTCCAAATCAGAAAAGGTTACTTTAAACCGATGGACTTCCAAGGAAAAGGCAAAAGAATACAGGGATTCCCTTGTTTTAGAGCTTCAGGAAAAAGTTATTAATCCGACCCTGCAGCAATGGCGGGAATACTGCTATGCCGATACCATCAAATTTGTCCTACCGGCGGTAGAATATTACCACGAATTGCGCCGAAAGGTTTCGATGCTTAATTTTCAGGATTTACTCTTAAAGACCTCTTGCCTGTTAAGGGATTACCCTGAGGTTCGCCAATATTTTCAACAAAAATATAAATGCCTGCTGGTAGATGAATTTCAGGATACCGACCCTATTCAGGCAGAAATAATTTTCTATCTTACCGGCCAGAATGTTTATGAAAAGAACTGGCAGAAATTAATACCGTGCCCGGGTTCCTTATTTGTGGTGGGAGACCCTCAGCAGTCCATCTACCGCTTCCGCCGGGCTGATATTGCCATCTATAATCTGGTAAAGGGGCTGGTGGAAAAAAGCGGAGGAGAGGTTTTAAAATTACAGACTAATTTCCGCTCAGCGCATTCCATCGGTTCTTACCTCAATCCCATATTTGAAGAGCTGTTTTCAAGCGGTCAGGGAAAATTCCAGGCCGTATATTCTCCGATGCAGACTGTTCGGGAAGATAATCCGCAATATCTTTCCGGGGTAAAACAGCTGATTATTTCCAAAGAGAGCAATAAAAATAATACTATCCGGCAGGATGCCCAGTCCATTGCCCGAATTATTCGCAATATGGTCGATAAAGGATTTAAATTAGTGCGAACAGAAGAAGAGGTAAAGTCAGGAATCTCTACATCAGTAACCTATAAGGATTTTATGATTCTTTTGCGCTACAGAAGCAGGATGGATATCTATGCCCGCACTTTAGCAGAACAGGGAATACCTTTTACGGTTTCAGGTTATGCCTCTTTAAATGAGTCCTACCAGATAAAAGAGCTGTTAAAACTGTTCCGCTTGATGAGAGATATAGAAAATCAGGTGCTTATTGTCGCTGTCTTGAGGGGAATATTCTTTGGATTTTCTGATGATGATTTATACCGGTTTAAAGGAGCAGGCGGGGAATTTGATTTTTATGAAAAAATACCGGAAAAATTAAACCTTAAATTAAGGGAGAATTTTGATAGAGCCTTTTGCCGGTTACGGCAATTTCATCTGTGGACTCAAAAACTGCCGCCGGTTACGGCTATGGAAAAGATTATTATTGATTCAGGATTATTGTCCCATTCCTCTTTAGAGGGTTACAATCTAAATAAATGCGGAGAGCTTTATTTCATTCTGGAGAGATTAAGAAAAGCGGAGGCGGGAGAAGTTACAGGGTTTGCCTTAATGGTAGACCAATTGGAAAAGATGCTGGAAGCCGGGGTCGAAGAGGAGCTGGATATACTGACCGAAGAAAATACGGTTCGGATTATGAATTTACATAAAGCCAAGGGGCTGGAATCCCCGGTAGTATTTTTAGCCATTCCTTACAATACCACTACCCATGAACCAACTTATTATATTGAAAGGACAGGGCAGGAACCGTATGGCCATTTTTTAGTCTACCGTTCCAATGCTTATAACAAGGGTAAAGGGAAACGGCTGGCTCAACCCAAAAATTGGGAGGATTATTGCCGGCTTGAGTCATCTTATAATGAAGCAGAAGATGTCCGCCTGCTTTATGTAGCGGCCACCCGGGCCAAGAATCTCCTGGTTATCAGCAGTTTAGACCATAAGAGTAACAAGAGTAATCCCTGGCTGCCTTTATTGAAAGATATTAAAGAAGAGATGGATATTGCTGTTCCGGAATCAGGATTGCCCGAAAGAGAAGCAAAGGAAAAAGAAAAGCAAATGGAAAAAGAAGAGGAATCTTTATTTGATAATTATAAGGAGATTCAAGAAGAATGCGGGCAATGGGTGAAAGATTTATCAAAAAGCAGTTATTTTGAAAAAACACCAACTGATTTTAAAGATGAAGAGAAACACCGAAAGGTTACCACGGTTGATGTGGGCGGAGCAGCCTGGGGGAGTGCCGTTCATAGAATCTTTGATTATTTAATTAAAGAAGACCCTGATAAACAGTTATTGTCTTTACATACGGAAAAGGCACTGGAAGAACAGGGGATATCTCTAAAGAGAAAAGAGGAATTGGGGGGGGTTGTCCGGAAATTTAAAAAGAGCGATTTATATCAGCGCCTGAAAAAAGCAGAACTTAAATATAGTGAAGTCCCTTTTACCATAAATATTGAACCCGCCCATCCTCTTTATACCGAATTAGCCGGGCAGGATTCCCGCCCGGTGATTCTATCCGGAACTATTGACCTGGTCTTTAAAGAGGCCGATGGCTGGGTGATAGTGGATTACAAAACTGACCGGCCAAAAAATGAAAAGGATTACCCAAAACTGGTCGAGGTCTATCAAAAGCAGATTGCTATTTACAGCCAGGTATGGCAGGAAATCACCGGAGAAAAGGTGAAGCAAAGCAGTATTTATTTTGTTAATTAGTTAGTTGGTTACCTGGTTAGCTAGTTAAGAAAATAGAATAAAGAAGCCAGGAGACAGGATAGATATATATCTCTTAAAGAGAAAGGAGAACCTTCTTCCGACAAACTATTCGGTTTATTTTAGATATTTTCGAAAGGAAATTATAAAAAAAAGAAGGATTTTTAATAAAAACATAGTATATTATAATGGGGGCATATGAGCTAATAGTTAAATAGTAGTAATTTTTCTGGCATGCAAATTAAATAATACAGAGACGGGGTGAGAATACTTTAAAATGAAAATTCAAATAAAATATTTAAATGGTATTCGGTTT
>JAYEJO010000022.1:0-1274 GCA_034660595.1 Candidatus Caldatribacteriota bacterium | reverse complement strand
GCAACCACCAGCCCAATAATTGAATACTTTAAATATTTTTTGGCAGTTTCTGCTTTTTCAGCATTGCCGTGGGAGGTAAAATACATAATTCCCGCCACTATAAAAGCGACAACGCCGGCTAGCCCTAGAATCCTCAATAAAAGCCCGGTTAAATTCCCCACCACTTCCGCTAAACCAGGCGAATCAGAAAAGAAAAGCACCGCTAGGGCAGATTTAGCAAAAATTATTTCTCCTAAAACAATAATTAGGAAAAGAAAATATCTATAAACCATATTTAGAAAATTGGAAATGCTAAATTATTTTGTCTTTGCCTGCCTGCCGGCAGGCAGGCGAGCTTGTCATTAGACAAGCGAAACAATCCCAGAACATATAGGTAAGAACTTTACTAAGATAATGTTCTAGAAATTCACCGAACCTCTCATCCAAGCATCAATAGCTTTAACAACCACAAATCCCAACAATCCAACAACTACCCCAATAATGGAGTACATCATAGCTCGCTTAGCATTTTCCATTTTATCTTCATAGCCAGCTGAGGTTAAATAAAAAATACCCGCTATCACAAAACTAATAACTGCAATAGAGCCTAAAACTAATAATAGCCACCCTACTAAATTAGTAACAACATCAACCACAAAATTATCAGTTTTGTTCTCTCCCGGTAAGCCAGTATCAGGATAAGTTAAATCAACCGCTAATGCTTTTTTGAACATTATAAAAGTTTTCTAAAATTGTGCATCATTAGCACCCAACCAAGTAGTAACAGCCTGAACAATTACATATCCTAATAAACCAACAACAACTCCGATGACTGAATAAATCATTCCTTTCTTAGCTGTTTCCATTCTGTCTTCATTACCAGCTGCCGTTAAATAAAGAATTCCAGAGATTACGAAACCAATAACCGCTATGGAGCCCAGAAGAATTAGCAGCCAGCTCGCTAAATTAAAAATAATCTCGCTGATCTTCCCTTGTGGCAATCCTTGCCCATCCGCCTTATCTTTCCCTGTTGGCCATGCACCAGTAACTTGTGCTGCTCCAGCCACTAAGGGAAAAATCATCGCCATCAAAGAAACTGGCATCAGCTTGAACAATTTTTGTTTCATCTTTCTTTTTTAAAATTAATTATAAAAAAATAAAGTAATTTTTATTGAAGTAAAGCATCTATTTGTTTCACAATCACCAATGCTCCGATAGCAATCACCAATCCCAACACCGAATAAATCATCTGCTTTTTAGCCTTGGTAGCTCGATCCTCATTGCCAGCAGAGGCA
>JAYEJO010000021.1:0-6005 GCA_034660595.1 Candidatus Caldatribacteriota bacterium | reverse complement strand
AGTATAAGCTTTATTTGCCTGTATATCATAGCAAATACGGACAAATGATGAAGGTCGCTTTGATTTAGTTTTACCATGCCTTCTACAGCATTTTTTACATCTCTATCTCCAATAGAATCTAATACTTTAAATATGTTAACTGATTCTGAACCACCTATGGTCATCATAACATCTTCTTTTTCTATTACTTTCTGGTCTTTGGTGTAGATATCTATTTTTTCTATTTCATTAAAAAGACGGGCCAGATCAGAGCTGACTATAGATTGTAAATAAAATAAAGCTTCCTGGGTAATTTTTTTATTACTTTGATTAAATTTAGATTTTATCCATAAGGGTAATTTTGCTTTGTCTGCATTGCTAAAATTGGCTGATATTCCTACCCTTTTAATTGCGGTAACTAATTCTTTGTTTGGCCTTCCTTTTTTATAAATAATTATCAGGGTTGAGAGCTTATCTTTCAAACTCAATTTATTAAAATAACTTACTAATTTCTTCTCGTCATCTTTATTAATTTTTTCTGCTTCCTTTATTACTGCTAATTTATGTTTGGATATCATGGGTAGTGTCTCTAAATCATTTATTACCTCGTTTATAGTTAATTTATCACCATAAAATATCTTGTAATTTAACTCTCTATAAGCAGAATCAGTTAATCTGTTTCGAAGTTTTTTTAAAATATCTTCCTTTAAATAATTTTCTTCTCCGTATAACAGGTAAACAGGGTATATCTTCTCTTGCTTTATAAGATTTAACATATCTTCATAATTCATATATCTTTTTTGGTTCATCTTAATTATTTTCCTTTAGCGTTTTTATCCAATATTCCCGGCCATTTGTTCTTATAATGACTGTTCCATTTTCATCTGTTCGGTATATTTCGATATTTTTGTCCTCTAACCTTTCTATAACTTTTTGCGAAGGATGTCCAAAGTGATTTTTGCCCACAGTAATAACCGCAATACTCGGGTCAACCTTATCTAAAAATTTTAAATTGGTAGAAGTTGAACTTCCATGATGGCCAACTTTTAATATATCACTCTGTAATATATTCTGCCAGACCAATAATTTATTTTCGGAAGCTTCCTCTATATCTCCGGTAAAAAGAAAGTCTGCATTTTTATAGAATAATTTTACCACAATTGAGGCATTATTAAAATCGGAATCGTTATAGTAGTCAGGATCATACAGGGGATTAAGCAAAAATATTTCCAAATTATTACTAAAAATAAAATTATCTCCGACTTTAGCCTGATGGTATGGTATCCCTTTTGCTTGTATTATAGATAGAAATTCTTTATATGCTGATAAATCACAGGTTAATCCGCTATCTAAAACCATATCTACTTTAAGTTCCTTTAGTACCGGCAATAATCCTTCTAAATGATCTAAATGAGGATGGGTTAAGATTAGCAAATCAATCTCATTTATCCCTTTTCTTCTCAAGTAAGGTATAACAATTTTACTTCCCACATCAAAATCACTTTGAGGGGTACCTCCCCCATCGATTAAGATATTTATCTTATTGGGTGCTTCAATCAGGATGCAATCTCCCTCTCCAACATTTATAAAATTTACTTTGAGGTTGTCTACCGGATAAAATACTTGAACAATAATTATCAGTAATGTAATTGATAATACAATTAAGCCAGCTTTTTTCTTTATTTTCTGTGATAGTGTATCTTTATAGAACATTTCGATAATAAAGAATACCGTTAGATAATATAAAATAATTATAATAATTGATGGTCGGGCAACATAAATAAAAGCAAAAGGAAGTGAAGAAAATGATTTTGCTATTAGGGTTATTAGATTCAATACCAGGTAATTTATATTGGCAATTATACCGGCCAGATAGATGCTTATCATTCCGATAAAAAAGGTTGTAAATCCCAATATTACCGCTATCCCGGTTAAAGGAATAATAAAAATATTGGATACAATAGCAATTATAGATACTTTACTGAAAAAATAGGCAGAAAGCGGGAAAATTCCTATCCAGGCGGCGGTTGAAACCGCTAAAGGATTTCTAATCCAGACTACTATTTTAGAAAATAATCCTTGCAGAATTGGTGTTAAATTTATAATGAAAAAGGTTACAATAAAAGACAAGAGAAAACCGGCATCATATAGTGTTAAAGGATTTGATAATAAGATTAGGAGCGCTGCAAAAAAAAGCGAAATATTAAGATTCCTGCTTCTATTGATTAATTTCCCGCCTATTAATAGAATAAACATAATGGTTGCCCTTAATACCGAGGGACGAAAACCGGTAATAGAAGCATACATTATCAGAATTAATATCAGGCTAAACAGTTTGAGCTTCTTCGGTAACCGCAATATAGCAAATAAGGCAAGTAAAGCCATAGCTATTATTCCTACATGCAATCCGGAAACTGCTAATATATGCATAATTCCAGCTTCGGTAAATATTGCTTTTAGATAAGGCGGAATAAAACTTTTTTCTCCTAATAACATACCGATAAGAAGATAATTATAAGGCGGCGGCAAGGTCTGCTTTGTAATCTCATTTATTTTATCTCTTGCTGATAAGGAAAAAGATGTTAAGAAATTCGAATCATCTTCCCCAATCTTTTTAATATCCTTTTCCTGCCAGATATTGAGGTAAGTAAAGACCTTTTCCCGGGCTAAATATAATTCATAATCAAACTCGCCAAAATTCTTTTGTCCTTGGGGTTTCTTTAATTTCCCTTTAATTCTAAGTATATCTCCGTATTCATACGGACAATCCTCCAAATAGGTATTCACCAATATTAGGCCCTGTGTCTTAATACTGCTATCTCCCATTTCTATTTGGTTTGCTTTTATCTTAAAAGATATTTTCTCTTGATTGGGATAATATTCTTTGTCTATTACCGTACCAATAATAGTTAGTTTCTTGTCTTCTATGAAATTTGCAATATGGTTTGCCCCAATCGGACTGGAATTAAGGTTATAATTGAATATGCCGATTAAAAATATTATTAAAAATAATAAAGCAGTGGTTATATTCCACTGCTTTATAAAACTTATAATAGAGATGAATATTAACAATGTTATAATCGAAAACAAAAATATCAGATTGATATTAATGAATTTACCATAAATTATCCCTATTATGTATAGGGTTAAAATTATAGGTAAGGGTCTAATCACATTGTATTTGCTGTCTGAAGATATATTTTCTATTGGACACAAATTAGATCTCTAATTCCTTCATATTTTTTTTCTGCAATTCCGGAAACATCTTTTATATCATCAATAACTCCGAAGAATCCATTCTGATTTCTATATTCGATTATTCTTTCCGAAAGAACCGGCCCAATTCCGGGCAAACTCTGTAACATGCTAGCATTAGCTGTGTTAATATTGATTTTCCCGGATATAGAACCAGAGGAAGAAGAAGAATACATTGCTCCTGCATTGTTATCTATATTTTTGTTGATTTCTTCGCCATTTTCATTATATATTCTAGGAGGAACTATTATTTTCTGCCCATCTTTAAGAAGGGCAGCAAGGTTAATTGCATCCAGATTGGCCTCTTCGGTCGCTCCTCCAGCAATTTTTACTGCATCAACAACTCTATCGGTTGATTTTAGCTGATAAACACCGGGGTTTTTAACTGCACCGGTAATATGAATAATTAACGGTGGAACCTCTTTTTGTATTGCAGGGTTATTTTCTGAAATAACTGAAGCACGATTTATGGTAATTTTTTCTTCGCTTTTAATGTTTTTATATAAAACTATTCCTCCGCCAATTATTATTACTATTAATAACAAAATTATGGTAATTTTTTCTTGATTGGAAAGGTTAAACATAATGGTTCTCTCCTTACTTTTTTTCGTATCGTGTATTGTTGTAAACTTAAAACGAAAAGCGCAAAACCAAAGCTCAAAACTTAAAATTAAATTAAAAGACAGAACATATCAATATTGTATTAAAATGATAGATTTTTTAGATAATTTACCAATTAAAGAGCTTAATGAATCAAACCCTTACATTTAGTGAGACAGGCGAGACGTCTGTCCTACGGGAAGTCCAAGGAATGTTTTTGCGTCTTTCTTTAGTATTCGTGTTTTTTTCCCGCAATTGTCCCCCGCGCCTATACGCTCTACGCTGTACGCTCTACGCTAGTTTTGTTTTGAATTTTAAATTATGGTTTTTCGCTTTTCGCTTTAAATTTTTAGCTTGATTTTGTTTTTAAAGTATCTCTTTGCTTCACCTACGTTATATAGTGATCCGGTTATACATATTAAATCATCCTCTTTTGAATTCGATAAAGCACAGTTTATAGCCTGAGGAATATTTTCAGTAATGATTATTTTATTCTTATCTATATATTGCGCCGCTTCTTTGGCAATTAACTGAGGAGGAGCCGCCCGAGGGCTCTTTGCCCGGGTAGTAATGATTAAATCTGCGTTAGGCGCTAATATTTGTATCATCTTTTTATAATCTTTATCAGCAAAAATAGCTAATACCAAGATAAGCCGGTGATAGGTAAATATCTCTTTCAGGGCATCCCGTGCTACCTTTACTCCACTGGGATTATGTGCCCCATCCAATACCAATGTAGGATTATTCTGAATGATTTCCAATCTCCCGGTCCATTTAACTTTTTCCAAGCCGTCTCTTATTGCTTTTTGGGAAATATTTATTCCTTTAATTTTAAGAGCTTCTACAGTGGTAATTGCGGTAGCGGCATTGTCTGCTTGATGTCTGCCTAATAAGGGAGTATGAAGATTTTTATACTCATTATAAATTCCTTTTAAATTGAATATTACACCTTTGATATCAGATTTTACTATTTTGTAATTTATTTCTCTTCCTACACTGTAAATAAGGGAATTTTTCTCATCGGCTATTTTCTTGAGCTCATTATATGCCTCTTCATATTGATTAGAAGATATTACAATTCCCTCCGGTTTAATAATTCCTCCCTTTTCTCTGGCAATTTCTTCTAAACTATTCCCTAATTTATCCATATGGTCATAATCGATATGGGTAATGATAGAAATTAAAGGTTCACAAACATTTGTAGCATCTAATCTTCCGCCTAACCCCACCTCTAAAACTAAAAAATCCACCTGCTCTTCAAAAAAATAGAGAAAAGCCATAGAAGTTATAACTTCAAAGAAGGTAGGGTGACCGTAGGAAGGTGTGTTAGCAGTCTTTTCTATGTAAGGTTTAATTCTTTCTAATAGCTTGCATACTTTTTCCCTGCTTATCGGTTTTTGGTTAATCTTAATTCTTTCTGTAAAATCAACCAGGTGAGGAGAAGTGTAGAGACCGACTTTATAACCATCAGATTGAAGAATTGAACTAATTAAAGAACATGTTGACCCCTTTCCATTTGTGCCGGCAACATGAATTATTTTTATTTTTTTATGCGGTTCGCCTAAGAGATAAAGTAGATAGCTTATATTTTTTAATCCTAATTTTATACCATATTTAGTTAAATCATAAATATAGTCTAATGCTTCTGTATAAGTTATCACATTTACCTCTTTATTTAGTTAGCTAGTTAATTGGTTACTTGGTTACTTGGTTAGTTGGTTAAAAAAATAAAAGACTAATTCGTATATCGCTAATACAGCTTGTATTTCTCATTTTGTCATTGCGAGGGAGTAAAACGACCGAAGCAATCTCGTGAAATTATGTTAACCTTTCTTGCAACGACATATCTGTTTTTTTATTCTGACTTCTGAATTCTGCCTTCTATTCTCTTAACAAGCTATCAGGGCGTATGCAATACGCCCCTACATTTGCATAGACAGGCGAGACGCCTGTCCTACGTTTATTATAATGCTTGTACCTTACGACCTTATCTTTCTTCTTCTTTCTTCACTATCCGCTGTACGCTATACGCTCCACGCTAATTTTTATTTAAAGGTTTTTAAGTTATTTTCCAATCTTTCTTTAATATCCCTTAAATCATTTGCCCTATCTCTTTCTTTTTTTACAACATCTTCCGGGGCTCTGGATATAAAATCTTTGTTATTTATTTT
>JAYEJO010000020.1:14347-21504 GCA_034660595.1 Candidatus Caldatribacteriota bacterium | reverse complement strand
AGAAGAACCTAAAGTAGAAGAACCTAAAGTAGAAGAAGAAAAAGAAGAAGTAGTAGAAGAAACATCAACAGAAGAAGAGGCCGAGAAGAAAGAAGAAGGTCTATTCTAATTAAGTTACAAGATTAAAAGTTCTTGGTTTGGGGCGTAGCCAAGTGGTAAGGCACGGGAATTTGGATCCCGCATTCGAAGGTTCGAACCCTTCCGCCCCAGCCATATAAATTAATTTTATTCGTTACTCAGTTACTTCGTTAACTAGTTAGCTAATTCGTATCTCGTATTTTGTGAAGATAGTTATCCAGTTACCCAGTTTGCCGGTTAGCCGGTTTAAAATACAGTGATAAGTAATGAGTTTCGAATTGCAAGTTTTATGGGAATGACAAATGTAGGGGCTTGATTTATCAAGCCCGCAGAACTCGGGTCGGATAAATCCGACCCCTACAAAAACAATACTTGTATATTATGAACCAGAAATTCTGTATAATTTAACGAAATACGAATTTAATTAGTCAGTTAACTAATCTTAACTGGCTAACCGGGTAACTAGGTAACCAAGTAACTAATTTTTTATTTTTGAACAAAAATAAAAAATGGAGGTATGATTATGAACGATACTGCTGTAATTATTATGGCAGCGGGCAAGGGCAAGAGAATGAAATCTAATCTGCCTAAAGTCCTTCATAATCTTGCAGGAAAACCAATTTTAAATTATGTATTAGAGACAGTTGATCAACTCGAAGCAAAAAGAAAGATATTAATAATTGGTTGTAAAGGCGATAAGATAAGAGAATTAATTGGTGATAAAATAGAGTATGTAGAGCAAAAAGAGCAGTTAGGAACTGCCCATGCAGTTTTACAAACCCAAAAAATATTGTCTGGTTTTAAAGGAGATGTGCTGATTTTATCCGGCGATGTCCCCTTTTTAACGGTTAAAACTCTAAAAAAGCTTTTGAAATATCACCAAACCAATAATTTTTCTTGCACCTTAGTCTCTACAATATTAAAAAACCCTAAAGGTTATGGCAGGATTATCAGAGATAAAAAAGGTGAAATAAAAGGAATAATCGAAGAGGTAGATTTATCTGCAGATAGAAAGAAAATAACCGAAATAAACAGCGGAATTTACTGTTTTAATAAGGATAAACTGTTCCGGGCTTTGGAACAGATTACCCCGGACAATAAACAAGGGGAATATTATTTAACCGATACAGTAAAGATATTATTAAAAGAAGGGTTAACTGTAGGCAATATAACAGTAAAAGATTATTCGGAAATATTAGGAATAAATAGCCGGTTAGATTTGGCTGATGCTTCCCGGAAAGTTTATCAAAAGACTCTTCAAGACTTGATGCTTCAGGGAGTAACTATAATTGATCCTAATAGTACCTTTATAGAGCGGGGAGTTAAAATTGGTCAGGACACTATTATTTATCCCTTTACTATTATTGAAAAAGATACTAAAATTGAAAGCAGCAGTCTTATCGGACCTTACTCCCATCTAATTGATGCTGATATAGGAAAGGGAGTCAGAGTCTGGGCTTCAATAATAGAGCGCAGTATCGTTAAAGAAGGAGCAAATATTGGTCCTTATGCCCATCTGCGACCCGAAACTGTCGTAGAAAAAAGAGCAAAGATAGGAAATTTTGTAGAATTGAAGAAAACTGTTATAGGCGAAGGTAGTAAGGCTTCGCATCTAACTTATCTGGGCGATGCTGTAATTGGCAAAAAGGTCAATATTGGAGCCGGGACTATAACCTGTAACTATGACGGGGAGAAAAAACACAAAACTGTCATCGAAGACAGGGTATTTATCGGAAGCAACAATTCATTGGTAGCGCCGGTAAAATTAGGTAAAGGTTCTTATACCGGAGCTGGCTCAACTATTAACAAGGATGTGCCTGCAGGCAATTTAGCCATTGCCCGCTCCAGACAAACGAATATTCCCAGATGGCGAAAGAAAAAAAAGGAAGATAAAGGTTAAAATCCTATAAGGAGAAATTTAAAGAGATGGAGATGATAGAACTTTGATATCTTATGATAAAAGAGTATTAAAAATATTTGCCGGTAATTCCAATAAAGATTTAGCAGAAGAGATATGTAGATATTTAAACATTCCTTTAGGAAAGGCAGATGTTTTCAGATTCCCTGATGGTGAAATTAAGGTTAAGATTGAGGAGAGCGTAAGAGGTGAAGATGTTTTTATAATTCAATCTACCTGTCCGCCCACCAATGAATATTTAATGGAATTATTAATCATGATAGATGCTCTAAAGAGGGCTTCAGCGGAAAGGATTACTGCGGTAATACCCTATTATGGTTATGCCAGACAGGATAGGAAGACCCAGCCTCGTGAGCCCATTACCGCAAAGTTAGTGGCAAATTTATTGGTCTCTGCGGGAGCAAGCAGGGTGCTTACCATGGATTTACATGCTGGGCAGATCCAGGGATTTTTTGATATTCCTGTAGATCAGTTGGAAGCTGTAAGCATATTATCGAGTTATTTTAAAGAGAAGGACTTAGATAAGGTAGTAGTAGTTTCTCCTGATGTAGGGGGAACGGCAAGGGCAAGGGAATTTTCCGGGTACATTAAAAAACCAATTGCTATTATCGATAAATATAGGGCGTCTTTTGATGATGTTGAGATAATGCATATAGTGGGAAAAGTAAAAGGTAAAACTGCCATTATAGTCGATGATATCATTGATACTGCTGGTTCAATAATAAAAGGAAGCCAGGCCTTATTAAATGAGGGGGTAGAAGAGGTTTATATTTGTGCTACCCATCCAGTATTTGCCGGTCCGGCAAAAGAAAGGATAGAAAAATCTTTCCATGATGGTCTATTTAAGGAAGTAGTGGTAACTAACACCATTCCCATTGATAATGATAAGAATTTACCCGGTATTAAGGTTTTGTCAGTAGCAGAGATATTTGCTGAAGCTATTAACAGAATTCATAATAATTTATCAATAAGCACTTTGTTTAAATAAAATTTAATTGACCAATTAAATTAGTTAGCTGGTTAGTTGGTTATCTAGTTAGCTAGTTAGAAAAACAGATTTAAGATAGAAAACTGGTTTTTCGTTATTCGTTTTTTGTTTTTAGATAAAGAAAATCAGTTTACAATTTTTAGTTAATATTTAATAGACACAGTTTATTAAGTTGTCTATAGTTACCGGGTTAAATGGTTTGATGTTAATTTCTTGAATAACTAATCAACTAATTAACTAACTAACCAGCTAACCAAATAGATACGCAATACGAGATTGGAGGTTAATAGGGTGAAGAGACCAAAATTAAAAGTAGAATTAAGAGATAATACAGGGAAGGAAGTTAATAAGAAACTTAGAAAAGAAGGAATTGTCCCTGGAGTGTTGTATTCTCCTCATGATAAAGAAAATTCAGTATTAAAGGTTAAAAATAATGAATTGTCAAAATTATTATCCGCTAAGTCGCACGGACTCATAGATTTAGAGATAGATGATGGGAAGGAAAAAGTTAACCGATTGGCGGTAATTAAAGATGTTCAGTACAATTGGTTAAAAAAGCAGATAATTCACGTTGATTTTTATGGAGTAACTTTAAAAGAAAAATTAACTTTAGAAGTTGATATTGAATTAATCGGCGAACCTATCGGGGTGAAAGAAGGAGGTATTCTGCAGGTTGAATTACGAAAAGTAGAAATAGAATGTTTACCTTCTCAAGTGCCGGATAGTTTTAAAGCTGATCTCAGCAGTCTGAATGTAGGCGATCATATTGCTGTAGGAGATGTGGAAATTCCGGAAGGGGTTGAAGTATTAACCGATGCAGATAGAATTATTGCCTCAGTTGTCCTTCCCACCAAGATAGAAGAAGTGGTTGAAGAGGAAGAAGAAGTAGCAGAAGGAGAAGAAGCAGTAGAAGGAGAAGCTAAAGAAGAAGAAAAAGCAGAAACAAAGGAAGAACCCCCTTCTTCTGCACCTAAAAAAGAATAGAACAATTAAAGGATAGTGAGTTTTATTGAAGATTGTGGTTGGCTTAGGTAATCCTGGTTTAAGATATGAATTTACCAGGCACAATATAGGGTTTAGGGTAGTTGATAGTTTAGCCCGGGATATGGGAACAGAATTCAAGAAAGTAAAATCCTATTATTCTTTAATTTCCCGAGGGACCATAAATAATCATAAAGCAATGCTTGTAAAGCCGCAAACTTTTATGAATTTAAGCGGAAGAGCTGTAAGTAAGGTAGTTTCTTATTATAAGATACCTCTTCAGGATTTATTAATAGTTTACGATGACCTGAATTTAGAATTGGGGCAAGTAAGGATTCGTAAAAAAGGGAGTGCCGGAGGCCACAAGGGGATAGAGTCGATTATGCAATATTTGCACAGTGAAGACATCCCCCGTTTGAGAATAGGGATTGGCAATCCATCGGTAAACTTTAATTTTGATTGTGTGTCTTATGTACTTTCTAATTTTAACAATGATGAAAAGGATAAAATAAAGGAAGTAATACAACTATCTACCGAGGCAATAAAGACAGTAATAGAAGATGGTTTTGAAAAAGCTATGAGAAAATATAACAGAAAATCGGTTGAACCGTAATTAATAAAATTTGAATAGTTGTAAAAAAAATAAATGAAAAATAATAATATAAAAAAAGAGACATATATTAGCGTGTCTCTTTTTTTATGGACAAAACAAGTGTAATTAGATACAATGTCAATATAGCATGGAGCGTACAGCGTTTAGCGTATAGCGTATAGGATATTAGTTACCCAGTTACCCAGTTAACCAGTTTGCCAATTAAAATACAGTAACAAGTGATGAGTGACAAGTAATAAGTTTAGAATTGCATGTTTTATGGGAATGACAGATGTAGGGGTGTAATAAATCAAACCCGTCTGTTTCTTTTGTCATTCCTGCGAAAGCAGGAATCCAGAGCATTTCTACCCACATATATGAATTAAATTAACTGGTAAACAGGGTAACTGGCTAACTATCCTTTATCCTAACCAGCTAACCAATTAACCATCTAACCAACTAACTAATTGAGGAGAACTAAAGATGACTGAATTGAGAAAAGACCCTATAATCGATAATTGGGTGATAATTTCTACAGAAAGAGGAAAAAGACCCTTAGATTACAAAATAAAAACAGAGGAAAAGAAAAAAGATTACTGTGTATTTTGTGAAGGGAATGAAGGTGAAACACCCCCTGAAATATTTGCTTTTCGGGAAAAGGGTACCAGGGAAAACAGCCCGGGATGGAAAGTAAGAGTAGTAAACAATAAGTATCCTGCTTTAAGGATGGAAGAGGGGGAAGCTGTCCTGGAAAAGGCCGGAATGTTTTGGAAAATGGACGGTTTGGGGGCACACGAAGTAATAATTGAAACTCCGCATCACCATAAAGATTTTGATAATTTAAGTATCGGTAACATCGTTTTAATCTTAAAAACTTATCGAAAAAGATATTTATATTTATCCAAAGATAAAAGGATAAAATATATTTTAATATTTAAAAATTACGGGATTGATGGTGGAGCCTCTTTGGAACATCCTCATTCCCAGCTTATCGCTACCCCTATTATCCCTCAAAGAATAAAAGAAGAGTTAAAAGGGGCAAAAGAATATTTTGACCTTAAGGGGAGATGTATTTTCTGCGATTATATAAAACGGGAGATAACATCTAAAGAAAGATTGATAAAAGAAACAGAAAAATTTGTGGCTATTTCGCCTTTTGCTGCCAGATTCCCCTTTGAAACCTGGATACTCCCTAAATGTCATAATGCCTGTTATGAAGAGATCAGCGATAATGATATTTTTAGTTTAGCCGGAATAATGAAAGAAATTCTATTCAGGATAAAGAAAAAAATAAATAATCCCCCTTACAATTTTATAATTCATACTGCACCCCCTAAAGGGTTTTCTAATAGAGAATGTCCGGATTTAGATAAAAAATATCACTGGCACATAGAAATAATTCCCCGATTAAGTAAAATAGCCGGATTCGAATGGGGAACCGGATTTTATATTAATACTACTTCTCCGGAAGAAGCAGCTAGAATTTTAAGCAGTATATAGTTAGTTGGTTACTTAGTTACTTAGTTACTTGGTTACTTGGTTACCTGGTTACCTGGTTGAGGGATGAGAGTATACTAAAATTAGCATTAAACTAATTAACTAGCTAACCAAATGCATTGGAGGAAGAAATTATGAAAATGAAAAGAATTGCTGTTCTTACCAGCGGGGGGGACTCCCCGGGAATGAATGCTGCTATTCGGGCAGTGGTACGAACCGGAATATTCCATAATTTAGAGGTATTTGCTGTGGAAAGGGGTTTTGCCGGTTTAATGGAAGGACAAATTTACCCTATGAATCGGGTATCGGTGGGCGGAATTATGCAAAGAGGAGGGACTGTCCTTAAAACTTCCCGCAGTGAAAAATTTAAAACCAAAGAAGGTCTTGATATTGCTCTTCAAAAACTTAAAGAATTTGATATTGATGGGTTGATAACTATCGGGGGCGATGGTACCCTGCGAGGGGCTCGAGACTTAAGCGCTTTAGGATTAAAGACTATCGGAATTCCGGCTACCATCGATAATGATCTGCCTAAAACAGATATGGCTATAGGTGTAGATACCGCTTTAAATACGGTTATAGATGCCATTGACAAAATTAAAGATACAGCTTCTTCTCATCAGAGGGCATTTGTGGTGGAAGTTATGGGGAGGAATTCAGGTTATTTAGCCTTGATGAGCGGAATTGCCGGAGGAGTTGAAGTAATTCTTGTTCCGGAAATACCCTACAATTTATCTGAAATCAGTTCAAAATTAAAAGAGGGTTATCAAAGAGGAAAGACCCATTGTATTATTGTTATTGCCGAAGGAGTAGGAAAAACCGATGAAGTAAGAAACTATTTAGAAGATAAGATTGGTTACGAAACACGGATTACCATTTTAGGTTATCTGCAAAGAGGAGGTTCACCTTCTGCCTTTGATAGGATATTAGCCAGTCGTTTAGGAGCAGCAGCGGTAGAACATCTATTAAAAGGTGAAACCTCTAAAATAGTCGGGTTAATTGGAAATAAGATTGAAGCAACTGATTTAGAGGTAGTCCTGAGCCAGCAAAAAATCATTAAACAAAATCTTTATGATTTAGCTTCGGTATTGGCGAAATAATAA
>JAYEJO010000020.1:0-14247 GCA_034660595.1 Candidatus Caldatribacteriota bacterium | reverse complement strand
AACCTCTAAAATAGTCGGGTTAATTGGAAATAAGATTGAAGCAACTGATTTAGAGGTAGTCCTGAGCCAGCAAAAAATCATTAAACAAAATCTTTATGATTTAGCTTCGGTATTGGCGAAATAATAAATAGTCGTTAATTGGTTACCTGGTTACCTGGTTAACTAGTTAGGAATTAATAAGCTTTACAAATTAAACCAAATGGATAATATAAAACATGAACGATAATAAAAATGTAGGGGCTCGATTCATCGAGCCCGTAGTAAGACTGTCAAGGAGAAAAGATATAAGGTTAAAAAGTTATGATTACAAATCAAATGGCTATTATTTTATTACTATTTGCACTTACAAAAGGAAACCATATATCAAGAAATACGAAGAAATACTAGAGAAAATTTTATTATCTTTGCCAGAACGATTTTCTGGCTTGACAATTGATTGGTATATCCTTATGCCCACCCATCTTCATATGATTTTTGTATTTAACGAAACAAAAAAAGATCTATCGGAAATTATAAGGACCTTTAAGGCTTTAGTTTCCAGAAATACTAAAATGAAATTTTGGCAGAGAAATTATTATGAACATGTCATAAGAAATGAAGATGCTCTATTAAAAATAAGGGAATATATTCAAAATAATCCTTTAGCAGAAAATATAAAATTTGAAGAGTTTTATGAAGACGGGTCGGATAAATCCGACCCCTACAGGAAATAAAAAAATTTGTCAAAGCCGTTTCTTAACGGAAGAGAAGGAATTTTAATGTCTTTACCGGGAATATTCTCCCTGTGGAATCAATCCGCGGAATTTAGAGAAATAATAAAAATAATAAAAGGGAAGTCGATTAACAAAGTTTTACTTTCCGGCCTCAAGGACAGTGCCCGTTCTTTCTTTATCTCTGCCTTAACCTCACGAGAAGAATTAAAAAAATCTTACCTTATTATTACCGATACTCAGGAAAATGCCTTGAAGATATACCAGGATTTACGCACTTTTTTAAACAAACCTCAAGATGAGGAAGAGAATATTTTTCTTTTCCCTTCTTTTGATGTCTTGCCTTATGAAGACATTAGTTCTGATCCCCAGATAATCCAGCAAAGAATTAATATCCTGAAACATCTTTCCGCGAGCGGCCAGAATAAAAAGAGGATTATTTTAATTGCTGATATTAAAGCCCTTCTGCCCAAATTGGCCTCTCCCCAAAAGTTTAAAAAGACAAGTTGGAAATTAAAAGTGGGAGATGTCTTAAAAAAAGACGATTTTTTAAAAATTCTCCTAGACCAAAATTATCGGTCGGTAGAGATAGTCGAAGAAAAAGGCGAATTTAGCAGCCGGGGAGGGATTATCGATTTTTTCCCGGTAACCAGTGAAAACCCTCTTCGATTAGAATTGTTCGGAGACCAGATAGAATCAATCAGGTATTTTAATTTGAATACTCAAAGGTCGATACTTAAATTAGCAGATTATACCCTTCTTCCTTCCCGGGAATTAATTACCGATGGTTCATCTAATTATAATTACAGCACTATATTTGATTATCTTCCAGAGGACCTGATAGTATTACAAAACGAGCCGGAATTAATTCAAGAAAAAGCGGAGGAGTTTCAGGAAGAAGTTGAAGAAATTTACCAAAAAATTGAGAAGGATAAAAGGAAATTAATCTTCTCACCTGCTTCTTATTTTATCACCTATTCCGAGATATGTAATAAGCTAAAATCTAAAAAAATAATTAATTTCACCTATCTTTCGGAGGAAAACGAAGAAAACATCAGAGAGTTTATTTTCGAAGGACAGGAAATCAGTTCTTATTTTGGAAATTTAGATATACTCTCTAAAGATTTGGAAAAATGGCAGAAAGAAAAACAGTATATTATTATTCTGGTCAGGAATGAAGGGCGGGCCCAGCGTTTAGGGGAGATATTAGAAGAAAGAGGAGTAAAAAGATTTACTACAGGAAGTTTAGAAGAATATGCTCACTCAAAATCAACAATCTTTGTTTCTTATGGCTACCTAAATTATGGATTCAGACTTCTAAATCTTAAAACAGTTTTTATAACCGACCGGGAAATATTTGGTAAGGAAAGGAATAAAAGATATAGACCAACCAGACGTAAGAGTGAGCCCTTTTCCACTGCGATGGATATCTCTCCCGGAGATTATGTAGTACACATTGATCACGGTATAGGCATATATAGAGGAATTATAAATTTAACTGTTAAAGGAATAAAGCAGGATTACCTTTTAATCGAATACGCTCAAGAGGACAAACTGTACGTCCCGGTAGACCAGTTTGATTTAGTTCATAAATATATCGGCATCAAAGATAAAACTCCCAAGATTTGCCGCTTGGGAGGAGTCTCCTGGGGGAAGGCTAAAGGAAAAGCAAAAAAGTCAATTCAAAAATTAGCCCAGGAGCTTTATAATTTATATGTTGCCCGCAAAGAAATCAGGGGTTTTGCTTTTTCCAGAGATAATAACTGGCAGCAAGAGCTGGAGATGTCTTTTCCTTTTGAAGAGACTTATGACCAATTACAAACTCTATCTGAGGTTAAAGCTGATATGGAAATCGTCAAACCTATGGAGAGATTAGTTTGCGGAGATGTAGGTTATGGCAAAACAGAGATAGCTATAAGGGCTGCCTTCAAGGCGGTATTAGACGGAAAACAGGTAGCAATTTTAGCACCTACCACCATCCTGGTTCAACAACATTATGATACTTTTCGGGAAAGAATGAACTCCTTTCCCCTAAATATAGATATGCTCTCCCGCTTTAGAACCAAACAGGAACAGAAAAAAGTTATCGATGACCTGGAAGAAGGAAAGGTAGATATTATTATAGGAACCCATCGGTTAATCCAAAATGATATCCGATTTAAGGATTTAGGCTTACTAATCGTGGATGAAGAGCAGCGTTTCGGAGTTCTTCATAAAGAAAGAATAAAAAAATTAAAAGAAAGCATAGATTCTCTTACTCTGACTGCCACTCCTATTCCCCGTACCCTCCATATGTCACTTATCGGAGTCAGAGATTTAAGTGTAATAAATACTCCTCCCGAGGACAGGTTCCCTATCGCTACTTATATCTGCAAAAGAGATGATAAAGTGATAGCAGAGGCAATAAGAAGAGAATTAGACCGTGAGGGGCAGATATTCTTTGTTCACAATCGGGTAAGGAGTATCCAGAAAATAGCCCGGGATTTGAATCGGCTCTTTCCTCAGGCCAGAATCGGAATCGCTCATGGACAGATGGCAGAAGAGCAGTTAGAAGATATAATGATTGATTTTTTAGAAAAGAAATATGATATCTTGGTCTGCACTACCATCATAGAGATTGGTTTGGATATTCCCAATGTGAATACTATTATTATTGATGATGCCCATAAATTTGGCTTATCCCAGCTTTACCAGCTAAGAGGGAGAGTTGGGAGGACTGACCGGCGTGCCTATGCCTATTTTCTTTATCCTTCCTACCGCTCTATTTCTGATACCGCAAAAAAAAGATTACAGGCGATTAAGGAGTTTAGCGAGTTAGGCTCCGGTTTTAAATTAGCCATGCGTGATTTAGAGATTCGGGGAGCAGGGAATCTACTGGGTAAAGAACAGCACGGGTCTGTAGGCGAGGTAGGATTCAATCTTTATTGCCGTTTATTGGAAGAAGCGATTAAGGAATTGCGGGAAGAGGAAGAAGGGAAGGAAAAGAAAGAAGATATCACCCCGGTTATCGACATAAAGATAGATGCCTATATCCCCGCAGGATACATTCCTGATTTAAAACAGAGGGTCTTGATTTATAAGAAATTGGCTGAGATCAAAGATTTAGAAGATTTGGAGAAGGCAAAAGAAGAGTTAAGGGATAGATATGGAATTTTTCCCCGGGAGCTAAGGAATTTATTAGAGATAATATATCTGAAAATATTTTTAAGAAAATTAGGCATTGGTTCCCTGGTAGTAAAGGAAAAGAAGTTAATTATCAGATATTTACAGAATGATAAGATAAAAGCAAAATTAAGCAGGCTGCCTTCTTTTTATCGGCAAAGATTAATAAAAGAAGAACACAGATTGTCCGGGATTTCTAAAATTGACCTTTCCGGAGTTAAATCTGCAGAAATTTTAAAATTTTTAAAGGAGTTTGTAATACATTTAGCGAAGTAAAAAATAGTTAGCTGGTTACTTGGTTAATTGGTTTAATACAAATTCACCAACCAGGTAACAATTGTAACCAGTGGCCGAATATATTAATCGTTAGTATTACTAGCGTATAGCGTATAGAATGCTTGTTACCCAGTTACCCGGTTACCCAGTTTACCAGTTGTAAGATACGAGATAAACCCGTAGGACAGGCGTCTCGCCTGTCTATAAAGCTATTTCCGTTTCTTCCTTATGTTATTCCCATGGAAATAGGAATCCATCTTAGTCATTATGAACGAAATGAGTGCGGCAAGCTTATTTAAAAATTATAAACAATTCACTAACGAGTAATATCTGTATTAACCGGTAAACTGGTAAACAGGTTAACTGGGTAACTAATACCAACTAGCTAACCAGGTAACCAAGTAACTAGTTAACGGTTAATCAGTTAACCAGCTAACTAACTAACCAAATTTGGAGGAACAGATGTACAAAAAAGAGAAAGAATTATTTGCAGAGATGATGGATATTATTGCTAAATTAAGGGGACCGAAAGGCTGCCTTTGGGACAGAAAGCAGACTCTGGAATCTCTGGCTCCCAATATTTTAGAAGAAGCTGAAGAGGTTTCAGAAGCAGTTAAATCTAATGATTTAGATAATCTGTGTGAAGAGTTAGGTGACCTGCTAATGGTAATACTTATGCAGATTGAAATTGCCCAAGAAAAAGGCTTATTTACTTATTCTGATGTGCTGACCGGAGCAATAAAAAAATTCGTCAGAAGGCATCCTCATGTCTTTGGTGATATAAAAGTGAACACTCCCGAAGAAGCTTTAGCAGTTTGGAAGAAGATGAAAAAGGAAGAAAAAGAAACAAATAAATAAAAATTACATTTAACCTATATAAAATATATGATATAATAAATTGGTTAACTGATTAACCGTTAACTAGTTACTTGGTTACCTGGTTGGTATTAGTTACCCGGTTACCCAGTTATCCGGTTTACCAGTTAATACAGATGTTACTCGTTAGTGAATGGTTTATAGTTTTTAGATAAGATTGTCGTACCCTGATAAATCAGAAGTTATAATGCCATTATAGACAGGCGAGACTCCTGTCCTACGGGTTTATCTCGTATCTTACAACTGGTAACTGGCTAACCGGGTAACTGGGTAACAAGCATTCTATACGCTAGTAATACTAACGATTAATATATTCGGCCACTGGTTACAATTGTTACCTGGTTGGTGGATTTGTATTAAACCAATTAACTAATTAACCAACTAACCAGCTAACTAATTTATTCGGAGAATTATCACATGTCTGACAAAAAATCAAAAAAATTATTTCCAAAAGCAATATTAATTACTCTGATTCTCGTTGTCCTGATTGCGGGAGGATATTTCACTATTCGGAGTAATCAGGCTAAAGATGAACTTAAAAATCAAATAATTTCCACGATAGAAAATGCTATCGACCGGGGAATTTATATTGGGAGAGTCAAAAGTTATTCTCTTAAATCTATAACTTTATCTGATTTTAAGGTATATAAAAACAGGTCATTGCTCGACCAGGACCAAATCTTTGAAGCCGAAGAAGTAATTGTCAATTATGATCTGGATTTTCTTTCTGCTCTAAAAAAGAAGACAGTTTTGAATATTGAAGATCTCACCCTGGTGAAACCCCGGATGACTTTGGTCAGAGACAATCAGGGCGATTTTGATTTTATGGAAAAGTTTAATTTTAATAGTGACTATTTCGCAGTTTCCCTCAGAAGAGTGAATTTTCAGGATGGAAATCTGGATTATATAGATTACCATACAACTAAAGAAGAGGGACTTTTAACTAAAGTAAAATCTTTAAATGGTTATTTTTATCTCGGAGATTTACCCAAAGTTGAATTTGATTGTTCTGGTTTAAAAGAAGAAAATAATGCTCCTCTTGCCCTAAAGGGATATTTCTTTGCTAACAAAGCAGATTATTCCCTTGATTTTACTTTTAAAAATGCCGATGTTACCCACTTTCAATATTATTTTGCGGAGACCAAACCCTTCAATTTAAAAAAAGGGTTGTTTGATTTAAATCTCCACCTGGCCAGTGATTCAGATACCACTAAAGGAGAAACTATCTGGTATGGCCGGGCCTCTGCAAGGGATGTTGATTTATTTCCAGATTTTTTAGATGGTATAGAACTCAAACAAGCTGAGGGTTCAGCGACCTTTGATTCTAAAGAAACCATAATAGAAAAGGCAACCGCACTTTATAAGAGTTCCCCATTTACCCTAACCGGTAATCTTACTTATATTGATGTGTTTAATTATAATATAAAGGTTAAATCAGATGATTTTAAATTAAGTGACCTGAAAGAGGGTCTAAAAGAATATATATCTCTGTCCCAGGAGTTTCAAGCCCAAGGAAAGTCTAACCTGTCATTTGAAGTAAGTGGTTCAGAGGAAATTTTTCAAGTGCAGGGTGAGCTGTTAACCGAACAAGGGGAGATTCAAGGGTATGATTTTTCCCATTTAAAGACAGAATTTAATTACGACCGGGATGGTTTTTCTTTTCAAAATATGAAAGCGGAGGTTGGAGAAGGCCTTATTGAGGGCGCTGGTAAAATTAATCTGAAAAGCGAGCTGCCCGAATATGATCTTTTATTTAACCTCGCTCAATTAGACGTGGAAAGTGATTTTCTAAAATCCTTCCATTTGGATTATCTGAAAAAAGGTTTGTTATCGGGAAAAGTTGAGATTAGAGGGATTATTGCCCGGGGTGAGAAAGCAAATCTTTCTACTGAAGCAAAGATTAAAAATGAAGCAGGAATTCTTTCTCTAAAAGCAGAAGGTGTAATCGCTGAAAATAACTATCTGGATTTAAAAGTAAATACTGCCGGAATTAATTTAGAAGAGCTGGGAGAAATCTTGAATTTTAAAGAGATTAAAGGTTTGGCCGGTTTTACCGGTGAGTTGAGCGGCCTGCCCGATAATTTAAAGTTTAAAGGTAAAATTGAAGCTGAAAAAGGACAGATATCCGGATTGCCTTTTGATTATCTGGAAGGGAAGATAGATTATCAGGACAATAATTTAAAGCTGGAAGAACTTGTTTTTAAAAATGAAGGCGTTGCCTTTAAGGGCAAAGGAAATATTGATTTTTCCGAGGAAAAAGATATTGAGACGAGCCTTGCCTTAAAGGTGGAACAGGCAGACATAAACTATCTGGCAAAGCTTTTTAATTATAATTTTCCTCTATCCGGTTTGGCTCAGGGAGAAATTGTCATTGAAGGCATTTGGCCCAAACTAAACGCACACGGTGAATTAGGGCTAAAAGATATTAATTTAGTCAGCCTTGAAGCAGAATCCGGGAATCTTATCTTTGCTTTAGAAGATAATAAGATAAGAATTGAAAGTATGGTTTTAAATTCCGGAAAGACCCGGCTCTATGCCCAGGGAGAAATAAATTTAGAAGAAGAATCACCATTAAACTTGAGAGTAAATTTCTTAAATCAGGATATCTCAAACTTATTGTCTAATTTTATAGAATCGGATTTAATAGGTAAATTCAGAGGACAAGCTACAGGCTCTCTGGAGATAAAAGGTAATTATGCTTCTCCCGATCTGTATCTGTCAGCCTTAATTGAAGATGCCCAATTAGAGAAGATACCTTTAAACTCCATAGAAGTAAAATTAGAAAAAATTGGTTCTGTAGTAAGGATTAATCAGTTAAAACTGAGCCAGAGAAAAGGGGAGCTTACAGCCGGGGGATGGATTAATCTTGATGAGGATAATAAAAATTTAGATATTCAATTTTCAGCAGATAATGTAGATTTAAGCCAGTTATCTAATCTTTTTGGCATAGAAGATGAAATTAAAGGCCTGGTGAGCTTTGATGCAGAAGCATCGGGAGATATTGACTCACCCGATATATCTTTCTCGGCAAAGATTGAAAAGGGGAAATTTCAGGACTTCATTTTTGATAATCTTGCTTTTGAAGCCCTCTATAACCAGGATATCCTGGAGGTTAAACAATTTGTTCTGGATAAAGAAGGTCATCAAATAAAAGGAAAGGGTAAGATTCCTTATCAGTTTTCTTCTATTGGCAAAGAAAAAGTTACCTCAAGTTTAACCGATGTTCCCATAGATTTTGTCCTTACTTTGGAAAATACTGATTTAAGTTTTATTAGTATGTTCTTTAAAGAAGATATTAAACAAATCCAGGGCTTGACCAATGCCGAATTAGAACTTTCCGGGACTTTAAACCAACCGATTTTGAATGGAAGTATTGCTCTTGCAGGTGGCGAAATAGAACTTTACCAATTTCCAGCTAAAATAAATGACTTAAATGTCTTACTCCAATTAGAAGATAATTTAGTTAAGATAGAAGATATGAATTTCCGGATTGACCAATACAGGATTTATACTTCCGGAGAATTCGCTTTAAAAAACTTGCAACCTCAGGATTTAAGTATTAATATATGGAGTAATAAGGAGGAAATTCTATACCGGGATATTTTCCAGGCCCAGGCTGTTTTAAAAGCAAAGGTGACCGGCCTGTTTGCTTCTCCCCGCATAGAAGGAATTTTAACTCTTTCTCAAGGAGAATTAAATTGGAAGGACAGCAATAAAGATATCCCTTTGAATCCATCTGAGCTTTTATCTAAATTAATTAACCTTAAAGGAGATATAGATCTTGAGGTAAAAATTCTAGATGATTTCATAGTTAAAACCAATGATTTTAATCTGAAATTAGCGGGAGGTCTAAAAGTTCAAGGCGCTCTATCTGCTCCTAAATTAAACGGGGGACTACAGGTTAAACAGGGCTATATCGCCTTTTTAGATAAGAAATTTAGGGTATCTGAGGGTAAAGTAATATTTACTGATTCTATAGGGGAAGATATGATTTTAGATATAAGAGCAAAGACTGAAATTGATGATATAGATGTATTTTTAAATGTGAGCGGGATTCTTGCTCAACCAACGGTTATCCTTAGTTCCTCCCCTGTCTTAACTGAAAGTGAAATAATCTCTCTTTTGATGTTTAATAAAAACTATGCTGGATTAACTGAGGGAGAAATGGGGATAATTCTAAAAGAAGAAATGATTAATTTAATTGCTCAAGGTTTGAGTATAAGATTTTTAAACCAGATAGAAGATGAAATTGCTAATTCTTTAGGATTAGATGAGTTTAAAATAGAGACCATCTTTAAAAAAGAGCAGGATTCTGATTTAACTTTCTTCCCCGGTTTGGCTTTAGAGACTTTAGCCTTTAAGGTAGGAAAGTATTTTTCAGAAAATTTCTATTTAACTTATTCTGCTCCTCTATTTGAAATGGGAATAGGTGACCTGGAATTAGAATATAAACTAAAAAATGACCTGACTTTTAGCACTCAAATAGGTTCAATGGGTGCACAAGATGATGAATTTGAATTAAAATTTGAATTACAATATGAATTTTAATAAAATGTTAAAAATATTCAAGGGGAGGAACAAAAAGTGAAAAAGAACCAACGGAGCAAAATACTTTTATTAGGAATTTTAACTTTAATATTTATTCTGGGTAGTTTAAGTGTAGTCCAGGCAAACAATCAAGGGAAGATAACTGCTATAGTAGTTCAAGGAAATGAAAATATTTCTACGGATCTAATAATTTCCCAAATTGCTTCTAATTTGGGTGACGTATTTTCCAAAGAAAATGTGGAAAAAGACATGAAAGCAGTATATGACCTGGGTTACTTTAAAGATGTACGCATAAAATTAGAATCATTTAGAGATGGTTATAAAGTAGTTTTTGTAGTAGTAGAAAATTTGCCTATTAAGGAGATTAGTATTGAAGGGAATACTATAGTTTCTTTAGAAGAGATTCGGGAAGTAATGGTTTTACAAGAAGGGCAAGTTTTTTGTCAGAAGATTTTAAAGAACGATGTTGATCGTATTTCTCAGCTCTATAAAGACCGGGGATATCTTTTAATCAACATTAAAGATATTAATTTTGATGAAGAAGGAAAATTATGGATAAATATTTCCGAAGGCCGCCTGGAAAAGATAGTAATTGAAGGTAATGATAAGACCAAAGAAAAGGTAATCGTCAGGGAAATTAATATTGAACCCGGTGACCTCTTTAATTTCGATATAGCAAAAAAATCTTTGCAAAAAATTTATAACTTAGGATATTTCGAAGATGTAAGTATGAAATTAGAGCCGGGCAGCGAAGAAGATACAATAGTCCTGGTTATTAAAGTTATTGAGAAGAATACGGGGAAATTTGGTATTGGAGCGGGATATAATTCTGAAGAGGGACTTATGGGATTTGCCAGCTACGAAGAAAAGAATCTTTTTGGAGGGGGACAGAAAGTACAGGCCAAAGTAGAACTGGGTGGCAGGACTACTTATAAAGTATCCTTTTTAGAACCCTGGTTAGCGAACACCCCTACTTCTTTCGGCTTTGAAGTCTATGATACCACCAGTAAAGAAAAAGAGAAAGAAGAAGGAGAAATTATTTCTGAATATGAAGAGGAAAGATTAGGAGGTAAACTTATCTTTGGCCGCAGGATTTCTGATGCCATTAACTTAGGGTTAGAATTAAAGACGGAAAAAGTGGCCTACAATTTAGTTTCCGGTTCTTTGCCAGATGATAGTGATGAAGGGCTGACCAACAGTCTTACTCCGACTTTTACTTACGATACCCGGGACAATGTATTTAATCCTACTTCCGGCCTATACGGTAATATATCAATAGAAAAAGCGGGAGGATTTTTAGGAGGAGATTATGATTTTACCAAATATAATTTAACTCTTAGTACCTATCTTTCCATGAAGATTGTGGAAGATGTAGTCGATATCAGGGTTATTGAAAAGATAACTGATAAATTAAGTAAAGGCGTGGTGGCCGTAAGAGCCATAGGCGGGATAGCCGACACCAGTCTGCCCTCTTTTGCTGAGTATAAAGTGGGAGGAATGAACACAGTAAGAGGATATGATTACGGAGAGTTTTCCGGGGATAAATCTTTGGTATTTAATGCTGAGTACAGATTGCCTTTGGCTGAAAATTTTCAAGCAGTACTTTTTGCAGATTGGGGTAATACCTGGGATATCGGAGAGAGCATAGATGTGTCTGATTTAAAATTTGGCAAAGGAATAGGTATCCGATTTGATACGCCTATCGGGCCAATCCGATTGGACTATGGAATTGGCGAAGAAGGCATAGGACAGACTTACTTTAGTATAGGGCATACATTCTAAATTAATTGACCGGTTGGTCAATTAATTTAGTTAGCTAGTTACTTGGTTACATGGTTAATTAGTTAAGAATACAAATATATGAATTAATCGCCAGCATTAAATGCAAGATGTGAAGATGGTTAATTAGTTTAAAATTTAATTCTTAATTAACTAATTAACCAAGTAACCAGCTAACCAACTAACTAAATAGATACGCGATACGCAATACGATATAATATATAAATTTCAAGGAGGAAAATAATGCAAGTAGTAGAAAAAAAGATAGGGAATAAAGCAATTTTTATTCTATTGGTTACAGCAGTAATCTTTTTGTTTTTAAGTTTTCAAAATATTCAGGCAGCAGAGATAAAAATAGGCTTAGTCAATTTAGCGGAAGTTATATCCGGTCACCCTTATACTCAAAATATTAATCAACTTAGTATAACTTTACGGGAAGAGCTCCAAAAACGCCAGGAAGAATTGAATGCACAGGGCAAAGGACTGGATGAAACCGGACTTAAAAAATTGGAAGATAAATTTAATAAAGAATGGAATCCCATCAAAGAGAAAATTCTTGCTGAGATAAAATCGTACCAGGCAGCTCGTTATTCAGATATTATTGAAGCAATTAAAGCGGTAGGAGATAAAGGAAAATATGAGTTAATAATAAATAGTGAGATAAAAGTGCCAGCTGGAAACGATATTTTAAATTATCCTATTGCTCTCTACGGAGGAGAGGATATTACTCAGGACATAATAGCAGAAATTGTGAGAAAATTAGAAGAAGAACAGAAAGAAAAAGATAAAACACAATGAAAGCAAAATTATCCATAAGAGAAATTTTAAATCTTTTACCCCATCGTTATCCTTTTCTATTGGTGGATAAAATATTGGAGCAGGAAGAAAATAAAATCGTAGGGGTGAAAAACGTTACCATAAATGAGCCCTTTTTCCAGGGACATTTTCCCGGACATCCGGTAATGCCCGGGGTGCTCATACTTGAAGCTATGGCTCAGACCGGCGGAGTCCTGATGTTCTCCAAAGAAGAAAACAAGGGGAAGATTCCCTTGTTCGCCGGTATCGACAAGGCTCGCTTTAAAAAACCGGTTTATCCCGGCGACCAACTGATAATTAAAGTGGAAATTTTAAAGATGGTAAGAGGGATTGGCAAAGCCAAGGCAGAGGCCTATGTGGATGACAATCTGGCAGCCTATGCAGAGCTTCTTTTTACAGCAGTCTGAAATAGTCGTTAGTCGTTAGTGAATAGTATTTAGTTAGCGTAGAGCGTGCAGCGTTTAGCGTATAGTGAAAAAAAAGATAAAGAAGAAGAAAAAAGATAAGATTAAGGTTATAAGTAGGGGCAGACCTTGTGTCTGCCCGAAATAAGTAATGTGTAATGAGTTACAAGTTACAGGTTGCAAGTTTCAAATTTCCAAAGAGAAGTAGGGGCGTATTGCATACGCCCTCAATAATCTAAATGAAACCGTAGGACAGACGTTTTGCCTGTCAAGGTAGGGGCTTGATTTATCAAGCCCGTCTGTTTCTTCTGTCATTCCTGCGAAAGCAGGAATCCAGAGCATTGCTACCCACATATATGAATTTAAACAACCGGTAAACCGGCAAACTGGCTAACTTACCAACTGGCTAACTAATTTTATCTTAACCAATTAACCAGGTAACCAACTAACTAATTAACCAATAAGGGAGTTAATCATGCAGGGAATAAGAGCAGAAAATTTAGTAAAAATTTACCGAAGAAGACGAGTGGTTGATGATATTAGCCTGGAGATTAATAAAGGCGAGGTAGTAGGTCTCCTAGGACCAAATGGGGCAGGTAAGACCACTACCTTTTATATTATAGTGGGTTTAATAGCCCCGGATAAAGGGAAAGTATCTTTTAACGGCAAGGCAATTACCAAAATTCCTATGTTTCAGAGAGCAAGGATGGGCTTGGGTTATTTAGCCCAGGAACCTTCAATCTTTCGCAAGCTTACCGTAGAAGAAAATCTTCTTCTCATTTTAGAATCTTTAGGAGTCAAGAGAGATGAACGGAGAGAAAGATGTTATTCTTTGTTAAAGGAGCTGGAAATAGAACATCTTGCTGATTATAAAGGATATATGCTCTCCGGAGGAGAAAGGCGCCGGGTAGAAATAGCCCGAACCTTAACCAGCTCGCCTTCTTTTATGCTGCTTGACGAACCCTTTACCGGAGTTGACCCAATTGCGGTTTATGATATTCAGGAAATAATTTCTTATCTAAGAGATAAAGGATTGGGGATATTAATTACCGACCATAATGTGAGAGAGACCCTTAAAATTACCGATAGAGCTTATATTATGCATAATGGAAAAATACTGACTTCGGGAACTCCCCGTCACGTAGCTAATTGCGAAATTACCCGAAAAATCTATCTGGGGGAGAGATTTAATTTATAAAAACAGTTAGTTGGTTACTTGGTTACCTGGTTAATTAGTTAAGAATTTGCAAAGAAATAAAGTAGGAATATAATGAAGGGAACTTCATATGTCAACTATAAAATCGTTTGAAGAACTGACTATTTGGCAGGAAGCGAGAGAACTTACTAATAGGATTTATATTTTATCTAAAAGATTTCCAAAAGAAGAATTGTATGGTTTAACCTCTCAAATAAGAAGAGCTTCAGTTTCTATCATGTCCAATATTGCTGAAGGATTTAATAGGAGATCGACAAAAGAATTTATAAATTTTTTAATAATATCTCGAGCTTCGATATCTGAAGTACAAAACGATTTATACATTTCTTTAGACCTAAACTATATTAATAAAGAAGATTTCGAAACTATTTACAATCATGCACAAAAAATATCTATGTCAATTAATAAATTAATTACTTATTTAAAAGCACAAGTAAAAACTTACCCAAAAACAACAAAA
>JAYEJO010000019.1:0-6029 GCA_034660595.1 Candidatus Caldatribacteriota bacterium | reverse complement strand
CATATTTTACGTTTTGCTGACTAAGGCCCTTTAGAACCTGATAAGATAATTCCTCAAAATCCTCATATTCAGTAATAAAACTGTTCTTCCAAAGCCAAATCTTAAGAAATTGGGTAAAATTAGAATAGACCAAACGCTTTTTTAAGTCTTTCAAGTTTTTAATTGATTTATTATTCCCTCGTCTTTGGATAAAACCAAATAAAGTTTCCAGAGGAATTGCTCCTTCTAAATGAAGGTGCAGTTCGACTTTGGGAATTTTACCTATAAATTTTTCTAATCTGCCTGAAAGTTCTATCATATTAAGAATTCATATACTTCTCTCTTTCAATCTTTCGCAAATCTGCTTCTCCCAAACCAAAGTAATGCCCAATCTCATGAACAACCACTCTTCTAACAGATTCTTTTATTTCTTCTTTATTTCTACAGCGTAATTCTATAGGCTTTTTAAAGATAATAATTTTATCGGGCATGACATTCCTATACCAGATACCCCTTCTGGTATAGGGGACTCCCCGATAAAGACCCAAAAGTCCGTAAGGTGATTTAATCTTCATCTCCATCAGGAGTTCCCGTGAAGGCAAGCTTTCAATTACTACAACAATGTTTTCCATCTTTTCCTTAAATTTTTCGGGAAGGCTGCTTATTGCCTCTGCTACTAATTCTTCAAATTTTTCTTCGGTTACTTTCATTTTATTTTACTATCTCTTCCTTCAAGTTTTTTATAAATTCTTTCACCTTCTGCATATATTGGTCCCTTGTCACTTCTCGTGAGGTCAGTGCAAGTAAAGCAATCGGGGTCTTTTGGCAAGCACCTTCCATATCTGCAAATACTTTCTTGGCATCTGAACCTAATCGGGTACAGAAAAAAGCTACTTCTTTAAAATCATCTTTGTATGAAGAAAGATAGGTTCTGATAGGGGTAGAAATATTAGAGGACCAGACAGGGGTTCCGATAATAACCAGGTCATATAAAGAAGGATTATTCTTTATCTCCTTGATTGCGGTTAACCTTCTCAAGTTAGCATCAGTCCCGGCACTTAAAAAGCCTACAATTCCCTCCCTGCTTTTAACATCAAAAATCTCTTCCTTATCACACTTCAATATTTTTGAAATAGCTTCGGCTACTTTTTTAGTTTTGCCGCTTCTCGAATAAAATACTACTAATATTTTCATTGAAGACCTCCAACTTGTCACTCTTGTCATTTTGAGAAGTTTTTTAGATATTATAGAAACTACCTCAGCTTGCTCAGAAAATTTCTAATTATCTTTACCCTGCTGCATCAGATTTTGCATCATCTCCTGCATATTTGGACCTGATACTTCTACTTTATTCACGTCGAACAAGTCATCAGACAATCCCTTATTTATCTCTAAAGATTTAGTTAAAACAGTCATTGTTTGGACTTCATTTATAAACACTTCTATCTTATAAGGCAATTCCCAACTGCCTTTGGCTTTTCTGAAATCGGAAAATGTAGTACGAACCTTATTTCCATCACTGCTATCTCCCTCAGCTTGTACTAAAAATAATTTATCTTTATCCACCCATATTCTTTTATAGGGAGATTCTCTCTCTATCTCTAATTCCAGGAGATAACATTCTCTGCCTTCAATCTTCTCTATTCCTATATACTTTGCCTTATCTGATATAGATTGCCACCAATTCATCCCTGTTTGATATTGCATCTGCTCCTCTGCTTCTTCAGTAGTAAGTTTTTTCTTTCCGACAAAGGGTGATATCATCCAAGTATCCTGACCATCGGAAATAACAACCACCAACATATTGTCCATTCCCTCTGGCATATTTGCAGATTCAGGAAATTGCATCAAAGTTTCTGACCGGGATTTTTCTCCCTTGATAAATAATTTCATCTCTGAAGTCATTTCTCCTTCAGGTGTGTATATCTTCGCGTCAAAAACCATAGTTATGTCTTTAAAATCCTGATTAAAGTTTTTATAATTATTCTCCGCCTTTCTAAGTATGTCTGATAAACTCTGAGCAAAACCCTGCCCTGCCACTAAAAATAAGATTATGCTCACCACTGATAAAATAACCAACCACTTAACTTTGTTCTTTTTCATCTTCAATTTTTTCTCCTTTTATCTATTTTATAATACCTATTTTACTAATCATACCACTAAAACTCAAATAATTCCGTTTCTTTTATTGTATCCTTGCCAATAATGGCTGTAACTCCACCCTAAATTTACCAAAGAAAGACGATCTAACTTGGAACCCCAGTTTTTAACTATGGCTCGGGCTCGGATAAAATATTCATTAATCTGTTTTTGATTTAATGTACTTAAACTGTTTTCAATAGAGGAAATTATTTCTTCTTCATAATTAATTATTAAAGGCTGGATTTCAACTTGTGCAGAATTAAAATTTAGTAAAGCCTTTCGGTGAAAACGTTCACTCTCCCACCAGTAGGAATTTGAATTATAATTTTCACTCCCCTCGCCATACTCAGCAGGAACAGTGGTACCAGGAGAAAAAATGGGGAAAAAGGGACTTATGCAAGGATTAGATGCCCCGGTAGTATAAAAAAATTGCCCGCCTTCACCAGTTTTTGCAACTAAAGAACAGACTGTTTGGGTTCGGTGAAATAGTTTGTCTGCTGCGTGCAGGCATAAAGTAGCACCAGAACCACGATTGGGAGTCCATTGGGAGTTGTCACCATGATCTCGTAAAATATTTATAAAATCTTTGGTAGTCAATCTCTTCTTTCTTTGTGAAAGCAAAGCCCGGGAGCGTTTTTCCCGTTCAGTCCCCTTGGCAGCCCAGGTCATAAATTTAGCGGAATAGCATTTTCGAAAATTAAAATCTTCTCTTTTTTTGCAGTAACCTTTTTTTATTGCATTATCTATCAACCCTTCAGAGCAACAATCGTAATCTTTCTGTAAAGATATTATATTAGATATACTCCAAACATCCTTAATTTTCTTCCAGGCCCACCAGGTTTTCACTGTCTCTAACACATAGGCCTCTTTCTTGTCGGTAATCAAAAAACTGTTCATATACTTTAATTTAAATCGATAACCGCAATTGCCTCCCTGTCCATGCTTTTCCAATAATTCAATAATAACTTCCAATGCCTGTCGGGCAGTTCGGCTTCTTTCGAGGGCCAAGCGAATTAAATCCATACCGGTCAGACCTATTTTATCCGGTTTTTCTTTGGTAAATATTGCTTCATTACCTATAACCACTCCATATTCATTGGCTCCCATCTCTGCCCCAAACATCCAGAAAGGTTGACAGAGTAATACCCGGGCGGTTTCTGGAACCTGGGGGATAGTCAAATAGGAACATTGAACAGTGTCGTTTGATTTATGCTTTTTGCGGGGGACTATAAGGATATTTTGGGCTTCATCAGGTTCTCGATCACTATTCTTCCCAAAAAGGGTAAAACCTTCTTCGGTAGCAGAACCCAAAGCTACTATAGTATCGCACATACTCACACTCCCTTTCTATTTAGAATGTTAAAGAGAGTAACTAACTAACAAATCAAGAAATCAATTGCACTTAAACTTTTCTCTTATCTTTTCTTTCTTACATTTAGTAATATTTTTCAAATCCTGTTCCGGCAATTTTAATTCATTCCTTAAACCCTGAATTATTCTATTATTTTCTGTCTCAGGATTTACTGCATAGATAATCCACTTTCCTTCTCGCCGATTAACCACAAGACCTGCTTCTTTTAAAATCCTAACACTGTGCGAGATTCTTGATTGTTCCATATTTAATATATTTACTAGTTCACAGACACACAATTCACCTTGCAGCAAAAGCAAATAAATACGTAGACGGGTTTCATCAGATAAAGCTTTAAACATCTTTATAGCTGCTTCCATTATTGTGTTCTCCTTTATATATGGCGATATTTATGTTATCGCCTTAAAAATATTTATCCTCTATGCCGTATTTTTTCTAAATTAAAATTTTTATCAATCTCAGTGAAACAATTCACTATCTATTAATTACAATGGGAATGGCAACAGTTAAATAAAGATATTCCTTTGTTTCGCCTTCCTGTATTTTATCTGAGGCTTTATCTTTTAATAATATCACCTGTAAATTTTCTTTTTCTCCTGAGTTTAACTCAATTTCAGATACTAAAGGGATAAGGTAATCTGCTGAAGTTTTTATGGAGGTAATTTTTATCCCCTCTTCTCCTGAATTTTCCAGAACAAACCTTCCTATAGTTTCGCCTTCGGAATCAGCGGTTAAATCAAAGCTTGTTCCTACCGGAGAAATACTTACTGTGGGAGCGGGTTTTTCTTTTATGTAACCATCAACACGCAGCGAAAAGGCCTTTCTTCGAGGATCATTACAATATATACGCACACTTTCCCTTACCTCACCTAACTCATGTTGGCTGGAATTATAAGTAAAAGTTACCTCCTGCTTTTCTCCCGGCAGAATTGTCAGGGGTATTTCTGTATCATATTGGATATATTCAGAGACATCTACCTTATCAATTATCAAATCCAGTTCTCCTTTATTTTCAATAGTAAAAGTAAAGGTAGGCAAATCACCCTGGGAAATCAATCCCAAATCCCATTGAGAATTAGAAAGGAAAGCCTTAGGAGAAGGGATAGGTTCTACTTCAGTAGTTATTGTAAGTTTGGTCTTGGGGAGCTGGGGGTCATTGGATTCGATATAGATATCTTTTTTGACCAGACCATTATAGCCGGTAGGATTAAAAGTTACCTTTAGTTCAGCTGATTCTCCCGGTTGTATGTTATCAGAAGAGAGCATAGTGGCGGCACAGCCACAGGAGGACCGTACTCGGCTGATAATAAGTTCCTCTCTCCCGGTATTTTTTATGGTAAAGATATGAACCGGTCTTTCGTCTTCTTTTATCTTTCCAAAATCCCATTCTTCTTCTGAGAAAGAAATAGTGGGCGGCTGGGAAGATTTGTTTTGAATATTATAAAATATTAAAAAAGCTCCTACTACAATTACTATTGCTATCAAGATGATAATAATTTTGTTTTTACGAACCATGATTTTTCTCCTTTGTGATATATATTAATTGGTTAGCTAGTTAGTTGGTTAACTGGTTATCTGGTTCATTAATTCATTGATTGTCTAATATCTAATTAACCAGCTAACTAAATGTATACGCTCTACGCTAGCTTTATGCGATACGCGATACTCTGTTTTCTCTTTACTATATACTACACACTCAATATTATCTTATCTTTTGATTTCTTTATTTTATTTTCTTAACTAGCTAACCAGGTAACTAACTAACCAACTAACTAAATGCTATTCCACATAAGCTGCCTGTAAAATCTCCTTGGTCGGACTATCCGGTGCCTGAACAAAGATAACTCCGTGGACATTACTCTCATTCAACCAACTTAGTTCATCGGAGGTAAAAGAGAAACTGATTATTTCATCAGGAGCAATAGAGCTGACTGTCTGCCCATCAAAGATATCTAAAACCAGAGAGCGAAGACCCTTCTCTCCCCGGTCTTCAAAAGCCATTCCCTGAATAATCAGATTTTCCAAAAGAGAAGAGCTTATGTTTTTGATGGTTCCGCTTAGAGTAATTGAAGAACTGCCAGTTTCTTTTACAGCAGAAATGCTGATGTTGGCTCCTTTGTCCAGTTCATTATCTACAATGTTTTTATATTCATTATAACTATAAACACCCTGCCTCCTTTGATTTAATCCATCAAATAAGACATCGGGTGTCCCCTTGCCTGAAGGAATATACCAATCATAGCGGTCATTGACCTCAGAAATTACATAGGGATACCCAAGATGTTCTTCTAAAAGAATCATTTTAGAAGATCCGTAATCTTGAGCAAGCTGTTCTAATATAGGTTCCACAGTTCCACATGGCGCACAACCCACTTGCACATATAGCTCTACCATTACCACCCGTTGAGGTATAAGTTGAAAATCTAATACAACAACTTCCTCTTCTACAATCTCTACTGTTTTAGTCTGGCTGGAATAACCCTCAATAACAGCGGTAACTTCTCTGTTACCTACGGGAACTTTACTTAAAATATAA
>JAYEJO010000018.1:0-6057 GCA_034660595.1 Candidatus Caldatribacteriota bacterium | reverse complement strand
AAATTCTTTTTAAAAGAGTGGGAACTGAAGCTTGAAGGTAGATGATTAAATCCGGAGGAGTAAGAAATTGGGTCATTATTTTAAACAATTCCTGATAATTTTCATAATCGCGATTCTCCATATATCCCTGCTGATTTAAATTTTTAGCAAATATATCCACATCCTCATAAATACTTCTATCCTGAACTACAGAGGCAGGATTTTTCAATATCTCCTGGTGGTGGCGAAATCTCTTAGACAGAAAAAATATCTGAAGATGAAAACTCCACTTTTTCATATCTCCATAGAAGTCCTCTAAATAAGGATTATTCTCTACTACTTCGTAATATGCCTTCCAACCCAATCTTTTACTTAACAGGTCAGTTAAACTTGATTTACCACAGCCAATATTTCCTGAAACTATAATAAATTTTTTCATTTTAAGCTATCCCCCTTGTAAATTTCATCTATAACATATTCAAGGTCATTAGTGTTACCAACAAAATCAAGGTCATTAGTGTTTATTTTAATTAATTTTGTTTTTTTGTAATTATCGGGATAAGAAAAAAATTCTTCATAAGCCAAATTCAATCTTCTCATATATTCAAAAGACATTTTTCGTTCAAAAGGTCGATCTCTTAGTGCTATTCTTTTCATTAACATCTCGGTGCTTGCTTGCAGGTAAATAATTAAATCAGGCTGCGGGATACCCTTAACCATAATTTCATAAAGATGTTCATACATAGAAAGTTCATTTCCGGAAAGATTCAGATGAGCAAATATCCTGTCTTTGGCAAATAGGTAGTCAGAAAAAACTGATTGATTAAATAAATCTTGCTGGGCTAATTCTAATTGCTGTTTGTAACGGCTCAGCAAGAAAAATATCTGAGTCTGAAAAGCATATCTTTCTATATCATTATAAAATTTAGATAAAAAGGGATTTTCTTCCACCACTTCTAAATTAGGTCTTGCATTAAATCTTTTGCTTAACAATAGAACTAAACTTGTTTTCCCTGCTCCTATGGCTCCCTCAATTATAATAAATTTACTCTTAAGTTTATTCATCTACCTACTCCTTTATTTTTTGGGAATCAAGCTGGCTATTTTTCCTTTCGTAATTCCATTCATAGGTCGAATACTTATTCTCTAAAAGTTCTTTGGAAATTTTTTCTTCCTGTTCGGTTAATTTGCCTTCCACTAATCTTACCCCAAACTCTTCTTCAAAGCCCCGGGGGAGAATTTCAGATAATTCTGAAAAATTTATCTTTCTCTTTAAAATCTCTTCCAAACTGGTTGCTTTAAATCTTGTCTTAAGCCCTTCTCTTATCTGAACTGAGGGAAAATTAAATACAGAAAACAATTTATCTTTTTCTAATTCTATCAATAAAGAGCCGTGTTGTAAAACTATTCCTCCTTTTCTTACTTGAGCAGAACCTACAATCTTTTTACCTTCAACTTGTACCTCATATTGAGAGGGGACGGAAAAACAGATTGATTTAATATCTAAATGGGGAATTTTAGATTTAATTTCATTACCTGAGGAGAAGCTCTTCAATTTTTCTCTCAGAGGAACTAATTCAGCCTTGATTCCTAAATAAAAAAGACCTCTGATCATCCCACCACTAATCTTCTTATAGGTCTCTAATATAGAATCATTAACCAAAGGATGATTTTCTTTAATTATAAAACTATAGGTCAATTCCTTATCGTGCAAAACTGCTTTGCCCCCCGTTGGCCGACGGACAATGTCGATTCCCAGATCCTTACAAACATCTATATCAATCTCTTTTTTTAGGTCCTGAAAATACCCCAAAGATACAGCCGGTGGAGACCATTGGTAAAATCTGATAGTAGGAGGAACTATACCCTCCCGATGAGCTATCATTATCGCCTCATCGATTGCCATATTCATAAAACCCGTATGATAACTATCTTTTATTAATCGCCATTCCATTAATTTCATCCTTTCTGTTTCAACAAAATAAGGCTAACAAAATTAAAAAACCTGTTAGCCTTATTTTTATTCTACTTATTAAAATAAGTTGCTGGGACGTAAGCATAAATTATTAAATTTATAAAAAATTTAACTAATTATTATTGTTACTATTAAACTTCAATTATTATTTTGTCTCTTTAACTTGAGTTTTTAGAGTTTTAAATCTATTTATTGCCTGCATTCCTTCGTTAACTACAAAACCAGCCAGGATTATTAAAACTATTGATACACATCCTAACAGATAATTCCCCTTGCCAAAATTAGTAAACAGCAGATTAATCAGGGCAGAAATAGTAACAATAATCATAAATATCATAGGATATAAAGTTACCACATATTTCTTACCCATATGGGCTAACCAGGCAGTTGCTCCTAATAAGGCTAAACCAGCAAGAAGCTGATTTGCGGAACCAAATACCGGCCAGATAGCACTCCAGCTGCCGCTTAAGGCGAGTGCTCCACCGGCTGCGATAGTAACAATAGTCGCCACATATCTATTAGAAATAGCTGGCGCCCATTCAGCAGCAAGTTCTTCTAGGGCATATCTTCCTAATCTCGTCGCAGTATCCAAAGAAGTAAGTAAGAATGAAGACACAGTCAAAGCCCCAAAAGTTATTCCTATCTGTTCAGGTATACCTAAATTAGCTAAAAAGCTTCCCATGCCATGGGCAAAAACACCAACCGGTCCACCCCAATTAGCTAATCCATCGGCTAATCCTTCTTTAGTTAATATAGCAGCTGCACCTAAAGCTATAACTCCTAATAATCCTTCAAGCAACATCGCTCCGTATCCGACAACTTTAGCATCTGATTCCTTATTTAACTGTTTCGAAGTTGTTCCTGAAGCACAAAGGGAATGAAAACCGGATATTGCTCCACAAGCAATTACCACAAAGAGCATGGGGAATAGATAACCCACCGGCTGTTTAAAAGAAGTAAAGGCAGGGAGTTGTAATGTTGGAGCCCCAAAAAGTATACCTAATACAGCTCCACCCAAAGCGGTGTAAAGCAAGAATGAAGATAAGTAATCTCGAGGTTGGAGTAAGATCCAAACAGGCATAGATGAAGCGAAAAAGATATAGACTAATAATATCCAAATCCAGATATTAAAATTAAATGATAGGAAAGGTGCAGCTATGCCGATCCAAACAGCAATAGCTAATGCAATTACTCCAACTACAGTTACTGTACCAAGAGGCATATTTTTACGATAAAGTAAATATCCCATAAATACGGCAATAATCATCATTAACACCGAAGCAGTAGCCACTGAAGAACTAGCCGCAAAGGTATTAGCCACCAGAATAGCAAAAACAGCTACAACTAATACTAAAGCCAACCAAATAAATATTAAAAATAATATTTTTGCTTTCTTACCTACATTTTTTCCTATTACTTCTCCTACTGTTTTGCCTTCATGTCTTACCGAGGAGATAAGTGACATGAAATCATGTACACCACCAATAAATATACTACCTAAAACCATCCATAAAAAGCAAGGAAGCCAACCAAAACAAGAAGCAGCAATAGGTCCTACAATTGGTCCTCCTCCTGCAATAGAAGCAAAATGATGCCCCATTAAAACTGGTGCTTTTGCCGGAACATAATCGACTCCATCAGTCATAGTATGAGCTGGAGTTTTTTTACTATTATCTAATCCTACAAGCTTTGCTAAATAACCTCCATAGGTTTTAAGGGCAATAGCAAAAGCAACTAATGCAATTAATACTAAAATTAAAAGATTCATTTATAAAAACCTCCCTTTCAAATAAAATAAATAATATTGTAGATAAAGTATAAATTTATTCTTTTATCCCAGCAACTTATATCTATATATAAATACTTTAATATTTCTAAGTTCTATCACCTCCCAGCCCGGATTTAGATTTAATCTTATAAGCGGAAAGCACTTCGTTCCCTTTTTTATTAGAATATAACTTTTCTTCCTTTAAATCAACTAAAATAAGTCTTATATCACACCATCCCTTAATGCCTAATAAAAAAGACTTGGAGAATTTAAACTTTTTAGCAAAGTTTACCGCTTCTTCTGAAAAACCAGAAGTAGAAACTAATATACCATTTAAAATCGTAGACATAGTATCTACTGAAGGAGGACTTAATTTATTAATGGAAGATATTAAAAATTGAGAAAATTCCTTTACTTCATTTTTATCTACAGATTTTTTTTCTGCCTTAACTACTGCATATTCTTTAGTGTAATGTTGGTCAATTTTTAAACTCTTGGTTAAAACTTCACGAAAATGTTCGGTAGAAGATTTAGCAAATATATCTACCTTTACACCGGATAATTCTTTATCTCTCTCTACTTCATAATAATATTTATAACGTTCTTCTAAATCTTTTAAATAAACTTCTGATTTATCTGTCATATTTTCTTCCACTATTTCACCTTAAACCTATAAAATTTTTAAATACAATACTACCTTGATATATATTCGACAAAAAAATAAAAACTCCTTCTTTTTTTTAAAAAAATTTTTAAATTTTTTCTGATTTTATTTAAATTTATACTATGTTATAATAAATTAGTCGTCAGTGAATATAGCCTAGCGCGGAGCGTATAGCCATATTAGCGTATAGCGTAGAGCGTATAGCGTAGAGTTAATAAAGAAAAAAAGAAGAGGCATATTGCGTTTATAGTTACCCGGTTACCCTGTTTACCTGTTAACCAGTTAATTCTTAAGCTGTGTAACCAGTAAACTGGCTAACTAAATGTAATCGAGATACAAATTGGGGTTTACGGAATAATAAAATCCCTATACAATTAAATTAACACATTAAATATTAAATCTGCTTAAATATTTTTTCTTTTTATTTACAGATTTTCAAGGAGGTATTAAAATGAGTCTCGGTTTTTTTAAAAAATTATTTGGAAAAAGAGAAGAAGATTCCTCAGGAATGCTCTGGATTTATTCTCAATGTGATAAATGCGGAGAAAAATTTAGAACACTTATCAGGAAATATAATGATCTTGCCCCCACATATAAGGATGATGGCCCAGCTTATATTCTAAGAAAAGAACTGATTGGCGCTTCTTGCCCTAACCGAATTAATTTGCATTTGGAGTTCGACCGGGGTTATCGAAAAATATCTGAAGAAATCACTGGCGGCCACTTCATCACAAAAGAAGAATATCAATTAAAATAAGCTAATCTGCTTACCAGAGTAAGTTTTATTAATAGGATAAGAAAAATCAACAGCTAATGTCCTCAGATTATTCCATTTGTCAGTAAATTTAAGATGATTGTTCTTCATGCCAAAATCATATAATTTGCGTGTAATTTGTACATCCATTTCGCAATATGTCCTAAGCTTTCTCAAACTCTCCTTATCTCCACTTCTCCAATACCGAACTGCATTGGTTCCTGTATCAATTTTTGTTTCCCTTAGAGTACTATGCGCAAGGTTATCAAGACTAAGCCTCCTTCTTAATGATTTACGTACCTTTTCCATAATGTCAAAATGATTAAGTTTCGCTAAACAAAATAATGCATAAGGTTGAAGAGCTGGGACATCAAACTTTAACGAGTTAAATCCAATAATCCTGTCAGCGTCTTTAAATATCTTCCACATATCAGTAAACTCATGTTCCCAGAAACTACACATTTCACCTTGAATCTCTTTTTGGTTACTATCTAATTCTCGTTTGTATACTGACACTACAGAAACACCAAGATCGCCAGGATCCCTGGTATTAATTTCACTGAATAGCTTTTTTGTTTCAACATCAAAAAATATTTCAATCATTACAAAATTAACCTCTCCCAATTATTAAACCTAAATTCCTCACTTGCTACTCTCTAGTCTAAATTTCTCAACTTTTGTCAAATAATAGATAATTGTATTTGCCATTTTAGCCATTTTCTCACACTCTTTTTAAATTATCTTTGAAAATATCCTCCAAGCCAATCCGGCAACTAACAAACCGTAAATTATTGATACACTTGTTAAAAGTATTGCTTTTTTTAATCCAAATTCGCGAGTAAGCATCCCTAAGGCAATTATGCAGGGAATCCCAATAGTAGAAGCCACGCCGAAAGTATATATTTGAAGAGGAGTTA
>JAYEJO010000017.1:0-6068 GCA_034660595.1 Candidatus Caldatribacteriota bacterium | reverse complement strand
ATGAAAATTGGTATAATCTCTGATACACATGATAATCTGCCCCGGATAAAAAAAGCAGTGGAGATTTTCAACCGGGAAAAAGTTGAACTGGTCTTACATGCCGGTGATTTCGTCTCTCCCTTTACTTTTTTAGAGTTTAAAAATTTAAATTGTCCTCTAAAAGGAGTATTTGGAAATAATGATGGAGATAAACTTTATCTTCAAGAAAAATTTAAGGGAATCGGAGAGCTTTTCCCTGAACCTTATCAGATGAACCTAAATCATAAAAATATAGTTATGCTGCATAAAGAAGGATTAATAGATGCTCTGGCAGAAAGCCAGAAATATGATGTGATTATATACGGCCATACCCATCGAACTGATTTACGTAAAATCGGAAAGACCCTTATTATAAACCCCGGTGAATGCGGAGGCTGGCTTAGTGGAAAGAGTACCATTGCCTTATTGGATTTGGAGAATTTAGAAGCAGAGATTATAAAATTAACGGATAAAATGCGTGATATGTAATGAGTAATTAGTAATGAGTTAAGAATATGGGAAACTATATCCCCACGTAGGACAGGCGTCTCGCCTGTCTATGGAAATGTAGGGGTTCAATTCATCGAACCCGCCCGAAAAATTACCAAATAAAACGGGGCGGATAAATCCGCCCCCTACTTCTTTCTTTCTCGCATCTTCTTAACCAGCTAACCAAGTAACTAACTAACGAGCTAACTAATTGTATACGCTAAACGCTGTACGCTCCACGCTAGGTTTATTCTCTCTCGCTTGCCTCTTCTAACAGTTTCAGAGTCTGTTCAAGTTTCTGCAATTCTTCTCCGTATTTGCTCCAATTGCCTTCGCGGGCAAACTCTTGAGCGTTTTCGTAATATCCTGCTGCTTCTTTAATTAATTCTTTAAGAGTTTTTTCTTCGCCGGTTATTACGATTTCCCTTATCCCAAAAGTTCGTACAAAAAGCTTCTCTAAAGCTTCTTCCAGATTGTTTCCCATCATCACATCGAAACCATTGGAAACAATTACCCTCTTCAGTTCGGGAATTTCACCCATCTCGGCTCGCAAATACAAAGGCTCAACATAGATTATCGATTTTTCTATAGGGATTACCAGTAAATTTCCTCGGATAACCGTAGAGCCCTTCTGTCCCCATAAGGTTAATTGCTGGGAGATTTCCGAATTCTGGTCAATCCGTGCTTCTATCTGCATCGGACCAAAGATTAATTTTTCCTTGGGGAATTTATAGACGATTAAATTTCCGTATTCAGGCTGGTCATTTTTAGCAGCCAGCCAGGCAATCATATTATTCTTAGTAGAAGGAGTAAAGGGAGTCATCAAAATAAATTCTTCCCTCTCGTGACCCGGAAGTTTAGTTACAATATAATAGGGTTCCATCCTGATTTCATTTTCAGCATAAATCTCATTGGGTACATTCCAGTAATCTTCCTTATTATAAAATACATCGGGGTCCATCATATGGTAAGTAGAATAAAGCTCAGCCTGTACCTGGAAGAGGTCTTTAGGATAACGGATATGCTGCTTTAAATCCTCAGGCATCTGGTCAAAGCTCTTAAACAGTTGCGGGAATATATTTTTATAGACTTCAACTACAGGGTCCTTCTGATCTATAATATAAAAATCCATTGTCCCATTATAAGCATCAATCACCACTTTAACCGAATTTCTAATATAGTTGAAGTAACCCCCTGTAACAGGAGTAGAGTAAGGATAATTACTGGATATGCTATAAGCATCTTGTATCCAGAACAGCTTCCCTTCTTTAGAAATTACCATATAAGGATCTCTGTCATAACCCAGGAAAGGAGCTATCTTATTAACCCTCTCCTGAATATTACGATTAATCATAATTCGACTCTCAGGAGTAAAATTAGTGGTAAGTAAAATCTGCATATTAGAATATTTTATAGAAAAAAGAATCCTTCTCCATAAAGAAGAGACCGGCATCCCGCCATTACCGGCATAGGTACTGTAAACATTCTCATCTCCTTTAGGATAATCAAACTCTTTGGCTTTGGTCTTCACAATTACATAACCTTTAGTAATCTCTCCATAATAAATCTCCGGTCTGGTAATAGTAAGATTTACATTGGAAACCGGAGGAATATCTTTAATCAACAGTTCTGGAAGGCCTTCTCCGCTAATCTTATTAACCGGATTTACCACTACTCCATAGCCATGAGTATAAGTTAATACCTCATTTACCCAGGTCCTGGCCTGTTCCGGTATCTTGTTTTTATCTAATTCCCGGGGAGAGACCATCACCTGTTGATAGTTTCCGTTAAAATAATAACGATCTACATCTACACTATTAAAATCATAATATAACCTGATAGCCTGAATCTGTTTTAGAGTCTGTTTTATAGGTCTCCAATCCCAGAGTCGGATATTTCTAATCGTCTCTTCATTTTTTTCAATATCCTCAAAACTTATCTCTTCTTTTACCGGAAATTCCTCCTCCTTAATCTTATCTAAACCATAGGCAACCCGGGTAGCTTCAATGTTATTTAATATATAAGGTCTTTCCTTGGTGCCTTCATTAGGTAAGACTACTGCCCTTTGCATAATCTCAGGATAAATTCCCCCCAGCAAGATAGAGGCGCCAACCAACACCGCCAATCCCAAGGCCGGTAATTTCCAATTTTCTTTCCTGGCAGTTACAAAAAATAGTACTGCACAAACCAAAGCCAAAACCGCTAAAACTCTCAAGGCAAATAGAGTGGCATGGGTATCAGCATAACCTGCTCCGAAGATAACCGAACGAGTAGAGTAGAGAATTTTAAAGGCATTTAACCAATACTGCCAGGACTTTAAAATTAATATGAAGCCGATAAGCAAGGAAAGATGTACCTTGACCGGGGTTTCAATAATAAGTTTTTTATATTCATATTTTACCGCTTTTTTAATAATATAAATAGCGGCCACTACAACGGTAATAATGGTAAGAGCAAAGGATAACCAGTTTCTGATGAATTCCCAGAAGGGCAGACTGAACATATAAAATCCGATATCCTTATTAAAGACAGGGTCAGTTATTCCAAATGAAGTTCGGTTTAGATAAATTAAAATTTTCTCCCAGCTGGAGCTTTCGGAAAATCCCATAAACAGCGCAATAATCAGGGAAAACCATAAAACAAATTTTTTATTTATCTGAATATTTTGCAGACTTTTATATAGTTGGATCTCCGGCCTTTCAAACTCATCCTGGCTTATTTCCACCTGAAACTCCGGAGCAAAACGTCGGGCAAAAGAAAGATTTATAAAAGACAATATAAAAAATGCTGCGGCAAAAAACAGCATAACTACCCCTTTGGTTAGTAGTATCTTCCAAAAAACGGTAACATATTGAACTGACTTAAACCATATTAAATCAATATAAATTGAGGCAATCGCCCCCACAATTATTACCACTAATAAGATTATGCCAATAATTATCCATTTTAAATTCTTCGCTTTATCAGCCATTTCTTCCCTCCAATTTTTATTTTTATATCTGTATTATATCATCCTACACCAGTATTGCAATAAATGAAAAAAGTTTACAAAAGGTGCCAGGCACCTTTTGTAAACTTTTTAAAATAAATCCTTTAAATCCTTATAACTTTTAAGTTTAAAAAGAGATTCTGTATTCTTTATCGCCTTTACGATTGCCCGGGCCATCACTTCTGCTGCAATTGCCCCCACTACATTCGCTCCTGCCTCTACCTCACCGGTGGCCATACAAAAGATAGTATCCCCGTCAAACATTGTATGAGCGGGGCTTATAGTCCGGGCATAACCATCCTGAGCCATCATCGCTGCTTTGGTTGCTTCGGCCTTGGTTAGCTTTGCATTAGTAGCTATAACTCCTATAGTGGTATTTTTTGAAAAATTATCTTTGGTCTTTTGAGGGAAATTTCTTAAAAAAGACATAGTGTTGGCAAAATTTTTTCTGTCCTCACTCAAGACCCCGGCAATAATCTCTCCGTTTTCCGGGTCAATTACATCTCCAAAACAGTTCACTGCCACTATGGCTCCAATTATTAGCTCTTGAGACTTAAAGCTGGCTGTGCCCAGACCGCTCTTCATACAGCGAAGTCCGCCAAATACCTTCCCTACCGTGGCCCCGGTCCCGGCTCCAACATTACCCTGTTTGACTTCCGTATCAGAAGCATTAAGACAGGCATCATAACCCATCTTAGCATCAGGTCTTACCCGGTAATCACCTACCGCAAGGTCAAAGAGAACTGCACCCGGGACAATAGGAACCTTGGTTAGCACCACATCGAAACCTATTCCTTTTTCTTCCAAATACTTCATCACCCCTGATGCTCCATCCAACCCGAAAGCGCTGCCTCCGCCAAGATAGATAGCGTGGGTTTTATCTACCAGATTTACCGGATTTAAAAGGTCGGTCTCTCGAGTTCCCGGAGCTCCTCCCCGCACATCAACTCCTGTTGTCGCTCCTTTTTCACAGATAACTACCGTACAGCCGGTCCCGGCTTTTAAATCCTGACTGTGTCCTACTTTTATTCCCGGCACATCTATAATGGCATCTTTTAAAACTCTCGAACTTTCCTTATCATTCATCTCTCCCACTCCTCATCTTTAAAACTAAAAATTAAATAAAGAGGTTTTTTAAATTATTTCTCTATTAGAATAAATTACTTAATTGGCTTTTGTTTGTTCCTTTACTCTGTAGAATTCATATTTGTTTTTTCCTGAATTTTTTGCACGGTACATTGCTTTGTCAGCCTGTTTAATAAGATCATTGGCACCGATATCCTCATTTTGGAATATACTGATACCTATACTAACTCCGATGGAGGTACCATATCTTTCTAAATCCGAACCTGTACTTATCTCATCTATAATTTTTTGGGTTACAATACTGACATCCTTCTCGCTCTTCGTCTCAGGGAGAATGATAGCGAATTCATCTCCACCCATTCTGGCTAAGATATCAGACTTTCGCAAACATCCCGATATTGTCTTGGCAGCATTTTTCAAAAAAATATCTCCTTTGTCGTGCCCCAATTTATCATTAATCTCCTTAAAATTATCCAAATCCAAATACAGGAGGGCAAATTTTTGCTCATTCCGCCTGGCGAGATTTAAGGTATGATTCAAATTCTCATAGAACAATCGCCGGTTAGGAACTTCTGTTAATTGATCATAGTAAGCAGATTTCTGAAGTTTTTTATTGGCTTCTTCAAGTTGCTTACCTCTTTCTCTCAGAGCATCCACCAGAAGTTTGATAAAAAATCCTACCCCAACCAGAAGAAATATAACATTTAATAAATAATCAACATATTTTTCGACAAGACTGTTATATGTACCTACCCATTCAGGATGATAATATTCAATCCCTATCAAGGCTATAATGATTGCAGGATTTAAAAAGAAAAACACATACCGTTTAATTCCTTTTAAAAGTGTGATGGAAAGCATAATTCCGGTAATGAAAAATAACCCGGCAAAACCCTCAGAACCAACTCCCGTAAACCATAAAATACTCAAAAATATATCTAATAATATTATTAATATTACGGGATAGGTCTTATGTTTAAATCTGGATAAATAATAAAGGATAAAAGTGATAACTCCCAAAATACATACAAGAAGGATGTGGAAGAATTTCAATCCGGCAAAAGGAAGGCTAAAGGCGAGTAAAATAGCCACCAAAGAAGTAATAAAAGCAAAAATATTAAAAACGGTTTCTTCAAAATTATAATATTCAGGATCTTTTATTATAAATGATAATAGGTTAGATTTTCCTTTATCCTTTCTTTGTTCTTTTTTAGCAAACAAAATAAACCTCATAAATTAAAATATATTATTATAATATTTATAACACAAATGTGTAAATAATAAAAATATACTTTTACTAATACATTCTACATGTTTTTTAGAAATTCCTCTTTTTTATAATACTTTCAAATTTGACCTCACTCAAACCCTTATAAAATAAGGCTTTCCGCCCACATCCAAAATAAGCCATTTTATGCCCTTTTAAGCGCCTATTTTAAAAAATATGATAAATCACTCCAGACAACCTCAAGAAACGCTTCTACGG
>JAYEJO010000016.1:0-6122 GCA_034660595.1 Candidatus Caldatribacteriota bacterium | reverse complement strand
AAAGTGAAAAACCATAATTCAAAATTTAAAACTTTTTTCTTAGTTTTTAGCTTTGAGCTATAGTTTTACGTTTTGCGTTTTATACTTTACGCTTCTTAATATATTCTATTTTATTTTTTAATTTTCGACAAGCTTGGGTTATATCAGGAGCGCTAACTACTGCTGAAATAATCGCCACCCCATCCGCTCCGGCTTTCAATACCTCTTCTAAATTGTCCTCATTAATTCCACCAATGGCTACAACTGGAAGGTTAACCGCCTTTTTGATCTCTCTTAACCTGGCTACCCCCAGTGCCTCTCCTGCATCAACTTTGGTAGCAGTTGGATATATAGGACCTACTCCTAAATAATCTGCCCCTCCTTTAGCTGCCTTTATGGCCTGCCCAACAGTTTCTACCGAAACCCCAATTATTTTTTCTTTGCCTAATATCTTTCTGGCTAAACTGAAAGACATATCCTCTTGCCCTAAATGAACTCCTTCTGCATCTACTGCTCTTGCTACTTCAACCCGATCATTTACTATAAAAAGGATGCCTTTTTCCCTGGTTAATTTATGAATCTTGCAACAAACTTCAATAGCTTCTGAATTCCTTATTTCTTTATCCCGAAATTGAATAACTGTTGCTCCTCCGGAAATAGCAGCTGCTGCTACTTCCGGATGGGATTTGCCATGAGAAATCCTCTGATCAGTAATTATATAAAGTTCATAATTCATAAACATTCACCTTCAAACCTTTACTAATTATCTCCTCATTCAAATTGTATACTTCATCAAATAAATTTATTTTAAAGCTTCCTGGACCTTCCGATTTTAAGGCAGCTCTTTCCCCTGCCAGGCCGAAACAGGCTAACGCCCCAGCTGAAGCCAAAACATAGTCGTCACATACCGCAGCAAAACTCGCTATCAAACAAGTCGCCATACACCCGGTTGCCGTTATGGTCCTTAACATAGGAGAACCGTTATCTATTTCTACCACCTTCTTGCCATCGGTAACTATATCTCTTTCCCCTGTAATTATTGCCACCTGATTATATTTTTGGGCTAAAGAACAAGCTATCTCTGCTGAATTCTTCTCACTGCCTACTGATTCTACCCCTTTTATATTTCCTTTTAACCCCGCCAAGATAGAAATTTCAGCAAAATTACCTCTAACTATATCAATTTTGATTTTTTTTTGGAGCTTTAGAGCACTCTCGGTACGAAGATTTGTTGCACCTGCTCCCACTGGGTCGAGAATTATTGGCACTTTCAAACTATTTGCCGCCTGTCCAGCAATTATCATTGCTTCAATCTGTTCCAGAGTCAAAGTGCCGATATTTAATACCAAAGCACCTACTGCCTTCACCATCTCCCCCACTTCTTCTTGGGCATGGGCCATTATAGGAAGACCACCAATGGCTAGAATAATATTAGCAGAATCATTCATCGCCACCATATTGGTAATATTATGGATTAAGGGTCTTTCTTGATGAATCCTCTCTATTATTTCAAATATTCTTTTCCCTAAATTTATCTTACTAATATCTGTCTTTCTATTCATTAGTTATCTCCTTTTTGGTCTTTTTCATAACTATTAGATACAAAGCGCCTGCTACAATCATACTTGGTATAGATGAGCCTATCCATAAACCATATTTTACACATTGTTGATATAATACTACACCTATTATCCAGGATACTACCGCCTTCGCATTTACTCCCCGATAATACCAATATTTTCCTTTTTTATAGATATCTTCCACAAAATATTTTCTCTTGCGAAGGATAAAATAATCAGCCAAAACAATTCCAAAGAGAGGACAAAACATTGCTCCAATAAAGAGCAAAAAATTTTCATACTGTTCTATGGGAAATACCAGAGCTACCAAAGTGCCTAAAACTCCTCCTATAATAACCCCTCTCCTTTCACCTAACTGAGGGAAAACATTCAAGGCAGAAACAGCAGTAGAATAAATATCCAAAAAAGTAGTAGTAAAAGTAGAAAATAGAACTATTATCAGGGCGGTAATTCCTAAGCCCAGATTAAGAAGCATAGGAATGGGGTCAGCACTACCAGTTGCCAGAGCAGCAGAAAGTCCTACAAAATACATCCAGGAGCTGACCAAAAAATACCCCCACCAGGTACCCCAAAAGGCAGTGGAAGTATTTTGGGAAAATCTGGAATAATCAGCTACCAGAGGTAACCAGGAAATGGGCATAGCAATCACAATATCCAAACCGATAGCAAAAGATAAATCGGAATTTGAAGGCATTCGCGCTAATTCCGTAAAACCATGTTCCTTAAAAACTACATAAGTCATTACTACACACAGTAAAAGCAAGGCAGATACTGATATTTTATGCAGCCATTTCCATGTCTTATGACCAAAAAAAGCCCAAAGTGTGGTAATAACTCCGGCTAAAATTATCCATAAATGAAAATTAGAATACCCAAAAAGCTTTTGACTTATTACTTCCGCTGATTTTGCACAAATGATAAGCATCACTGCGGTCCAACCGATTAATTGAACCACATTTAAAAAAGCGGGCAAATAAGAACCCCTGTTACCAAAAGATGGCCGCACAGAGACCATAGAGGGAATACCCTGTTCACTACCAATTATTCCTCCTAAAGCAAAAGGTGTGTTACCGATAACATGCCCTAACAAAATTACCAAAATTCCTGCCCCTAAACCAAGGGGTACAAGGATTCCTCCAGCTAAAATCTCAGCCAGTGAGATAGCCGCTCCACTCCATAACAAGATAAAGTCTATTCCCGCAAGATTTCTCTCCTCTTTTTTAATAGGTTTTATTCCATTCAAATTAATATCCCCCTTATTCTATTATTTTATTTTTTTAATAAAAAATAAAAAACCGCAGACCTGATCTTTTAATCAAAACTGCGGTTTAATCAAAACGTTGTTGTTTTAATTCCCTCCGCTGGCATTACCCAGATCAGGTTATAAGGGTCTGTTTATCAAAAACACTCTCAGCCTTAACAAGCTCCCCTATAGTATTATTTATTTTTTAAATTATTGATTCAGAGAACTATCCCCTGAATCACTGTATTTATCCCATAATAAATTCTGTTTAATAACAGAAAAAGAAGACATATTCTTATTCAGAACATATAATAATAGGCCTTTGCGAACGGTAATAACAGCTTTTTCCTGCTCAATTATATTACTGATACCTCTGGTCTTATATCTTAACAGGATTCCTGATTCAAGCAAATATTTACATCCCGTTATAGTAACACCGCTAACCTCTTCATCTAAGGGAATCAAAGAAAGGCCGGCACCTGTTTTTTGAAAAAATACTTTTTCCTTTCCAATTATCCCCATCTCCAGCCCTGGTTCCTTGATAAATGCTGATATACCATTTCTAAAAGCATATTCCAAGAGAAAGATGTTGGCTAACTGCTGATCTAATCGCCCACCTGAAAAGCCAATGATAATAATATTATTAAAACCTCTTTCCTGACAATATTGGAGTGCCAGTTCACCATCGGTTTCGTCCTTTTTAACAGGGTATTTTATAATCTTAACTCCCATTTTTTCATAATTTTGACGTTGCAGTTCAGTAAGCGAATCAAAATCACCTATAATCACATCGGGGGAAAAGCCTATACTCTCTAATAACAAGGCTCCGCCATCAGCGGCAATAAAGAATATATCTTTCCCTCCGATTAGTTTTTTATATTCTTCCTTGTTCCCTTTTAATTCTCCGTTTAAGGCAACAACCGCTTTATTCGTTGACATAAATTATCCTTTTATCTTTGATTTTCACTCTCACCGATTACCAGAATCTTTATTAATGGTATTATAATTATATAACTTAACAACAGTGATGGCAAAAGGTAACTAATATTATATATGGCTGAATATACCCATGGACTTTGACCCTCCGGAGCATATTGAGCAAAAAATATAACCCCGGAAAGGAAGTGGCTAACAAACCTTGCCAGTCCACCGGTAAAGACGGCTAAAAATAACCAGCCATATGTGCTGCCCTTTGCCTTTAAATTAATCTTGTTTGAGAATATTCCTGCTAATCCGACCAGCATATAAGGTAAAGGATAATCTAATACCAGTTGTGCCGGGTGAATAATGTAAGGACCAAGTGCTAATTGAACTAAACCATATACTACTCCAGCCATCATACCCGGGCCAGCTCCCCAGCGAAAAGCTATAATTAAAATCGGCAGCATTTCGAGATTAACCGACCCCCCCTGAGGCATCCTCCACAAAGTAATAAAATTAAAAATAGCAGACAACGCCACCGCCATACCAATCTCCGTCATAATCCTTATTTGGTTTTTTTTCATTATAAATCTCCCTTTCTTTTAAATTAATTTATTTCAAAATAAAAAACCGCAGACCTGATCTTTTAATCAAAACTGCGGTTTAATCAAAACGTTGTTGTTTTAATTCCCTCCGCTGGCATTACCCAGATCAGGTTATAAGGGTCTGTTTATCAAAAACACTCTCAGCCTTAACAAGCTCCCCTATTGTATTATTCCATTTTTTAAATACATTTAAAATGGCTGGTCCCATTTTTCATATATTAATTGTAAAATACTAAATTAGTATCTGCGATATTCACTTCTTGGTCTCGGTGGACGGGCTTCGTCAATCTTTAAAGGACGACCTTCGAAATCGGTATTATTTAAAGCATCTTTGGCCTTTTCAGCTTCTTCAGGAGAAGACATTTCTACAAATCCAAAGCCTTTTCCTTCGATGATGTTGACACTCTTAACTTCACCGTAAGCGGAGAACAATTCTGTTAGTTGGTCATTAGTTACAGAATATTTAAGATTTCCTACGTATAATTTACTACCTTCCATATTTCCTACCTCCTTTTCGTTATTATTTCTCTTTAGTCCAATAACGTTTCTTATAGGAGGTAGAAACAAAATCAGTGATTCCAACCTCTTTAACGATAACATTATTAAAACACAAGAGATCCCTCATAAACAATCTCTGTTTTCAGAGGACTAATGGATTGTTTTTAGCATCTCTTTTAAGTAAGAAGGACCAGCCATTTATATTAACTTTTCCTACTATATTTTACCCCTTTCAACAATTTTGTCAAATTTTTTATAAAAACCCTTATAAAAAAGGGACGGTCTATATTTAATTTTAACTGCTTTTTTCCAAAGCTTCAACAACTGCCGGTAAAAAATCACAGACATCTTCCTTGGCCACCACTTCAGCTAAATAGTCCAGATGGGTAGACATAAAATTAACAATGATTAATTTACCTCCTCTATCCAGACAGTATTGGGGTAACATATTCACCGGGCTAACCTTAAGTGATGAACCGATAGTCAGCATTAAATCTGCCCGCATAGATTGGTAAATAGCACTATCTAAATTAGGAAGCATTTCTCCAAACAGGACTACATTTGGTTTAAATACCCCGCCACATTCGCAATAAGGGACTTTCTCTTCGCTTGTTTCTATTTTTTCTAACAATAACTCCGAAGAGATCATCTTTCCACATTTTCGGCAAACAGCTTCTCTTAAAGTTCCATGAACTTCAATGATTTTCCTCGAGCCTGCCCTCTGGTGCAGGTTATCGATATTTTGAGTAATTAGACACTGGACATAACCCATCTCTTCCAACCGGGCAATAGCCTTATGTGCAGGATTAGGAGAAACCCGAGACAACATCTCGATACGAGGTCGATAGAAATGATAGAAACGCTGTGGATTTTCCTTAAACGCAGTTATAGAGGTAACTTTAAAGGGGTCTACCTTCTCCCAGATACCTTTACCGGGGGTCCTAAAATCTGCTATTCCTGACCCGGTGCTTACTCCCGCTCCGGTTAGTACAACTGTATATTTAGATTCTTTAATTAATTCTGCTGCCCGATGAACTTTTTCATTATCAATGGTGTTCTCCATTTAAAATACCTTAAACTTTTAAAGTTTTCTAATTATCTTTTTCTATCCTATTTTATAACCTAAAGGAGCTTCTCGGTCAGGTTGAAGCAAAATAACTTCTCCATCCCCTTTCATTACTCCTAAAATCAAAACTTCTGATTTAAACCCGGCTATCCTTTTGGGAGGAAAATTAGCTACCGCCACAATCTGTCGGTTAAGCAAATCTTCTTTGGAATATAATTTAGTAATCTGGG
>JAYEJO010000015.1:0-1316 GCA_034660595.1 Candidatus Caldatribacteriota bacterium | reverse complement strand
ATTATTTTAACATTGATTGGGGGGAAAGAAAAGAAAGAAAATGTGGTGAGGATTTGCATTTTTAAATTAATATGCTATAATTTTATTTAGATATTTACCTAATTATCTAAATATACAGAATTCTGGAGAGGATAGTGGATATGGATAGCGTCTTTAAAGCCCTTTCCGACCCGACGCGCAGAAAAGTTTTAGAATTATTGACCGAAAGAGATATGACTGCCGGGGAGATTGCTGATCACTTTAAAATCAGCAAACCCTCTATTAGCCATCATCTTAACATATTAAAGAATTGCGATCTGGTTCTGGGAGAAAAACAAGGACAGAATATTTTATATTCAATAAATACCACTGCCCTCCAGGAATTAATTAAATGGTTTTATAATTTCAGAGAAAAAGGAGAATTGAAATGACTTTTAAAATCCATAAAGGAATGATAATTTTAATCCTTATATCTATAATAGCTACCATTTTTATCTATTCCAGCTTGCCGGAGAAAATTCCTACTCACTGGAATATAAGGGGGGAAATTGATTCTTATAATAATAAGAGTTTCGTCTGGTTTACCTCCCTACTCCCCCTAGGCATCTATATGTTAATGATATATGTTCCGGAGATAGACCCCAGAAGAGAATCTTATAAAAAACATAAGAAGGCCTATAAAATATTAATGAATATACTGGTACCATTTTTTATAGTGGTTCATTGGATAACAATCTTCTCGGCCCTGGGTCATCCGGTTAGTGTAGCCAGAATTATTCCTATCGGAGTAGGAATATTATTTATAGTTATCGGAAATTATATGGGACAAATCAGACCCAACTACACCTTCGGAATAAGAATTCCCTGGACCCTGGCCGATGAAACGGTGTGGAAGAAGACTCATCGCGTGGGGAGTTTTGCTTTTATTTTATCCGGACTCATATTTATTATTGCCGGGATTATCAATAAACCCTATAGTTTTATCCTGGCAATATCTTCTATTTTTGTCACTCTTATCTTTACTTTTGTCTACTCTTATTTAGAATATAAAAAAATTCATAGTTAGTTGTTTAGAACTTCGACAGGTAACGGCCATCTGACAAAATCCAAAACCTGGCAAAGGACAACCATCCCCTGCCAGGTTTTGTCCTCCGTTACAGAACCGCCTGTTCTACCTTAGGCAGATCTTGTAAGGCCTCTTCGATTTTTTCCTGAGGATAGGCATAATCTTTTAATTTTCCGGCAAAGTAAGCTTCATAAGCCGCCATATCCACATGTCCATGTCCACTATGTGCCAGTAGTATTGTTTTTGCTTCTCCGGATTCTTTACATTTAAG
>JAYEJO010000014.1:0-6163 GCA_034660595.1 Candidatus Caldatribacteriota bacterium | reverse complement strand
ATTGATACACTTGTTAAAAGTATTGCTTTTTTTAATCCAAATTCGCGAGTAAGCATCCCTAAGGCAATTATGCAGGGAATCCCAATAGTAGAAGCCACGCCGAAAGTATATATTTGAAGAGGAGTTAAAACTGATGATATTTCACTGCCCAAAACTGACACCAACATTCCCCCGGTTAAATCTTTTTGCAAAAACCCAAATATCAAAGGAATAATGGCTACAGCTGGCAATCCTAATAGATTAGTGATTGGCGAAAGTGGTTTTACTATAATATTAGTAAAACCAGATATATCCAAAATTCCGTAAACTATTCCTCCAAGTATTAACAATGGTATAACTATATATACAAAATCCTTCATCCTAATCCAGCTTTTGGCAAGAATATTTTTAATAAAAGGTTTCCTATAAGGAGGCAGCTCTAAAAGCAAATGTTCACTCTTTAAAGGGATAACTTTTTTTATCCCAAAAGCCCATATTAAGCCCGCTATAAATACAGTAGCAAAAACAGAAAAAGCCAATTTTATCCCTCCATAAAATCCAACCACCCCCATAATTATGGCAATTCTGCTGGAACAAGGTACGAAAGCAAACAAGGAGGCACTATGAAATTGTTCTTTTTTAGACGATAGGACTCTCGTAGCTCTAATTGCTGGTGCAGTGCAGCCTAAGCCCAAGGCTAAGGGAATAAATGATTTTCCTGGAAGCCCTATTCTTTTCAAGAACCTTTCCATATTAACAATAAATCTAGAAAGAACTCCTATATCTTCTAACACACCCAATAAAAAATAAAACAAGAATACGTAAGGTAAGGCAATAGAAACACCTGCTGCAAGTCCAGTTAAACCCTGAACTAATATCATTGCAATAAAAGAATATTTTGTTATATCAAAAGAAGACAAAAATCCTTCTGTTAAGTTCATAAGAATATTTTGAATCAAATTACCAAGAAATAATAGAGTCCTGAAGATAACAAGAAAAAATAAACCAGTAATAAATGGACTCCAAATTCTATGCAATAAAATATTGTCTATTTTCTCTTGCAAAATTTTTCCTTTTTTTAAAGAAGCCATTTGAGTAACTTTTTCTGTTATAAATGAAGCTGTTCCGTATCTGGTTATAGATATATCTTCTGCGATTTTTGGATGTTTTACTAAACTTTTTTTAGTTTCTTCAATTATTTTTTTCTCCTTTAAATATTTATAAAAATCTTCATCTTCTTCTAAAACTCTTAAGGCAACAAATCTTTTTGGCAGCTTCCCTTTAACTTGAACAGAGATTTTATATATTGCTTCTTCAATATGGTCATCGTATTTAATTTTAAACTTTTGTCTTACTATCCTTTTAATTTTTAATACAACATCCATAAGTTTATTTATTCCCATTTTAGTTAAGGGGTTTATAAAGACAACTGGGACATTAAAGTATCTTTCCAATTTTTCGCCATCAATTTTTATTCCCTTTTTTCTGGCATCCTCTATAAAATTAAGAGCCAAAACAACAGGTATTTGGGCCTCTAATATTTGCAATACCATATAAAGGCTTCTTTCCAGAGAAGTTGCATCAGCAATTACTATTGCCCCATCCACTTCCTCTTCGAATAAAGTCTTCTCAGTAATTTTTTCTTCTTCTGATCTATCAGAAATAGAGTATATTCCTGGGGTATCTAAAAACTCAATTTCTGTGCTATTAATTTTCTTTTTGGCTTTAGTCACTTCAACAGTAGTTCCAGGGTAATTAGATACTGTAGCTACTGAACCGACCAAAGCATTAAGTAGTGAAGACTTCCCTATATTTGGCTGCCCAATTAGGAGTATTTTAAGATTCTCCATATTATTCTATAACTCCTCTTTTTATTGTTTCATTCCACTTCTTCTTACAATAAATTCAAATCGCTAAATGTATTAAAAATTATTTTAAACACTATGCAAAGCTTCACTTTTTTATAATTACAATAGATTTAGGAATGGCCTCTTTGTTTCCTCTTTGCCTTCTTTAACCTTTTTCTTATCCTTCACCATATTCTAACACCTTAATTTTTTTTGCTATATCTTTATCTAAAGCAAATTTTTTATTTTTTATTTTAATGACCATAGCGTTGGACACCTCACCCGTTATCATTACCTCTTCTCCTGGCACTATCCCCATGCTGACTACTCTTTCAAATAGTCCGTTGTCCGAAATCATAATATTAGTAATTAGCCCTTTTTTACGCAGTTTAAGCTTTGTTAAGTAAATACCTTTTTCTTTAAATGTAGATAACTTTTTTATATTGTTGAAAACCTCTTCAGAAACATAATGTTCAAGAATATGAGCTATTTTATGAGCTTCTTCTTCAGTTCTGGTTTTTTTGAAATAATCTTCAAAGACAAGATGTTTTTTTAAAATATCTCTGGCATTTTCTTCTCCTTTATCTGTCAATCTAAAAAAATTCCGCTGGGATTGAATCAATCCTTCTCTTTCAAGTTCTTCAATCGCTTCATAGATAAAAGAAAGGGAAACTTTAATTTCTTCTTTAAGAATCTCCAATGAAACCCTACTTCTTTCTTCCCCTAATATTCTTAAAATATCTTCTTTTACTATTTTTATAATACCAAATTCTTTATTCATATTACTACCACACCTTTCAAGGTTGTGAAACAATCGAAAGTCCTGAATTCTATCAACCTTTTTTATTTTTCAATCAACTTCCAATTTTTTATCAAGACAATTAGACTATGTACGCCAGAAACAAGTAGTAAAGAATCTGCCCAAACTCCAAGAGTTATTGGTACAATAAAACCATAGCTTACCGCTGGAATTATAAGCAAAATGAAAATTTTTTTATTAACTTTTGGTATTGATCCTATTAACAACGCCAGAGAAAATATATAGTAAAAATTATTTTTGAAAATCCATAAATTGGAAACATTAACCCAGTCCAAGCAAATGCAAATGCTAAATATCCTTTCATTATTTTGTCCATCTTAGCACTAGGTTTGGCAAATAAAAAATAGGTTAATACCATAGCCACAGCTAGCATAATTATTTGCATAGGAAAAATTGAATTATTATAAACTTCAAGATTATTGAAAATAGGTTCTGTGTCTATCATTCTTAACATCTCATTTTAATGACTTATAAGTTTGATAACTGAAATAAATCAAGCATAAAGTTATCCAAGCATTAAAGTAAGGGCGGTAAGGAAAGGGAGACTTTCCCAATACTAATAACACTAATGGAAACAGATTTAGAACTCCTAATATAACAGCGAAAAGATAACCTATCCTTAGATTAGCCAAGCATAATAAACAAATAACAGCCCAGGCGATAGTGAAAATTACTATAATGGTAAATGCTGGCATAGGGTGAGATTCAGCAAAGATCTTTGCTCCCTCAAATTCAAATATTATCTTAAAAAGAATCTGGGCGATGATAAAAGCAATTGCTGCCTTCGCCTCTATTGAAAACTTGCTTGAAAATCCCATTTTTATAATCTCCTTTTGGACTTATTTTTATCCTGAAGGTACATTCCAGATAAAATTTATTGATCTTATAAATCCTCTTTTTATTTTAGTTCACTTCTTTCTAAACTTGATATTTTGGCCAATTCGCTCTTTTCGGTCGTGATTTCCTAGTTTAATTAGCCGGCTATGAAAAACTATTAGTTCCATCCACAGCCGGCTTTTTTGCTTAACACTTCACTATGGTTTATCGCTATTTGATAGCAAAGGACATAGTGGCATAATAATCCAGCTCGTCACATTTATCTTGAAGTTCCGGATTAGACGGAATGGTATACCCCACTTTTAACATCCACGAACCAGAATGGATAAGCTTAACCCGAGTCATACCGCCCATAATCCAAGTTGAATAAGCACAGGCACCGTCGGTAGAGAACCCATTATAGGTACCCTCAAGCCTGGTATATGGTATCATAGGAAGCGGCTTACCCTTAAATAACACTTGTACCTCTAAGTAATCACCTACTTGTAGTGTAGCCGGGTTTTGCAGTGGCACTATCTCAAGAATATGCCCTACCGGTTTAGTCATATTGTCAGTAGCAGCATCAACATTTAGCAATGTCTTGGCAAACATCTGGTACTGCATACTCAGTAGTACATTTTCGATACCGGTTTTCGGCTTCATAAGGTGTGCAATCCTGTCGCCCACTTGAGAAAGGGTGTAGAACCCAGGGAATGTCTCGGCGGCTACCCAGTAACTTCCCGGTTCCTCAATATCCAGGCGGGTAGCCAGAAAACCACCAGCCCCCAGTTTAATATCCTTTACTTCCCCATTTGATTTAATCAATTGAAATTTACTTAAAAACGCACTGTCAAACATATCATCTACTGGGTATTTGTGGCCCCAGCCAAAATAAACTATTGGTCTAGTATGTCCACCGATTACTGGAGCGTAATCGTTTAAATTTAGCCACAGATCGTGTGCATAAACCTGTACTGATAACGCCACTAATACTAACGCAACTAACATTACAATTCTTAGCCTTTTATCCATTTTAATATTAATTCTCATAATAATAAAATCTCCTATATTTTTTGATTTTACGTGATATGTTATCGAACCATTTGCAAATGAGACGCATTCGCAATTATGACTTAAAAAAAAATTTATTACTCCCTTCTACATATAACTTCTATTCCTCCTTTTCCAAAAGTCTGGATAATAAAATGACACCCTTCTACAGTTAATATGAACTAACCCATGGGCATACCTGTAAACATCCCCAATATTATTTTTAGCCAACTCTCCATTGCTATTCATTTATGTTTACTCTTTTTCTCTATAACTAACCATCAAGACCTTTTAAAGGCATCGGTATATCATCTAAAATCTTCTTGGGGGTCCTCTTCCCTTTTAAATACATCCAGGAAAAAGAGAACCCCCACTCATCCTATCTAAGAACTTATAGTCCTTAGTTTCTCTTCTCAAAAAAAACTCCACGCAGGTTAGAATAATTATTTCATCTCGTGAGCCCTAATCCACATAACCGCTCCGACTTCATGATCCTTATCTTTAATTTTATCACCATCCATCAGGGCAGCAAAGCCCCACCAACCAGCTCTGGGAATACCAAAAGTAAATACGCCATTCCCGTCTGCTTTAATAACCTGAGTAACAAAGGGATCAGCAGGGACCTCAACAGCACCGCTCACGAATCCACTGAAGGCAGCACCGTTTAAGTATTCCACTTCGATCTCAACATAGGGAACCGGCTTACCATCCATCTTAACAATCCCCTGAAACACGTTTCCAACCCATAGTCCATAAGGTCTGGTTAGGGGAACTATCTCAGCTTTCAGGCCAATTTCTACATCCCAGTCCGTGGGCATACCTAAACCATTGACCACTACCTTAGTAATCTGGGTAATGTATTTATCCTCCATAGGCTCCCAGTAAGGAGCAGGTGTAAGATAGAAAATGTAATCACCAAAGCCAATTTTATAGGTAGTCTGAAAAGCTTTTGCTCCATGGTGAAAATCCAAAGGTTCGAGAGTCTTAAGCAGACTTTTCGCCTTCCCCTTATGAAATACACCAAAATCCTTCGGCTGTTCCATATCCATAGTGTGGGATGCCTCCATAGGATGGGTAAAAATTAGTTGAAGATCTATTTCTTTTGATTCTCCTTCAGCAATACAATCATCTGATGGAAGAATCAATTGAAAATGCGCAAAACTTACAGAACTAATTGCTAATACAAATATACAAACAAGCATTAATAGAAATTTAATTTTTTTCATGATATTCTCCTTTTTATTTAATATTAATATTGAGTCTCATTCTCAATTATTATCTTTAAAAAATACTAACCAATTGTTTACAATCCTTTAATTTCAGTGACATAACCCGGCACATCTAAGACGATAAGATAGGGAACCTCTGGTTTATCCACTATAAGCTCACCGTTTTTGTCTAATTTCTCTTCCGAAAGTATTAATTTCTCCTGATAGAATTTTTTATCCTTTTTGTCACCCTGGTAGACCTTGTCTTCCACTAACAGAATAGAAAATCCCGCAGCAGATCTATCAGAAAATCCACTCTTTAGATAAATTTTCCCATCTTCCTTCTTCTGTACCAACAAAAGTGGTGATTCTCTCTTCTCATCGGCTTCCAATGGAGGCCCCTCTTTTTTAACTACATGACCTGGTCCGGCATCAAAGATAAC
>JAYEJO010000013.1:0-1322 GCA_034660595.1 Candidatus Caldatribacteriota bacterium | reverse complement strand
TACCGTAATTGGTAAAAATGTCAAGATAAGAATGGCAAAAATTGAAAACTAATCATCCGAACTCCAACGTTGACAGCTATACGCTTAGTGTTTAGAATAAAATTGGTAAATTAAAAAATTTTTAATGCTTTAGGCTTTTGAAGCAAATCCACCCTTTGAATACATAACTGTTTTAATAGAACTAAAGTTAGAGAAAAATCTATCTTTTTATAAATAAAAAAGGAGAAAAATGACATATACAATAGCCATGGCTGGAAAGGGAGGAACCGGAAAAACCACTGTTGCAGGGTTTTTAATTAAATATTTGGTTAAAAAAGGTAAGGTACCTGTATTAGCAGTTGATGCAGATTCAAATACAAATCTTAATGAAGTGCTTGGTGTTTCCATGAAAGAAACCTTAGGGACAGGGCGAGAAGAAATGAAAGACGGAGTAGTTAAACAGGGAATGACCAAGCAGGTTTTTATGGAAATTAAATTAGCTGAGGCAATTGTTGAAGGAGAAGGCTATGACCTTATCGCCATGGGAAGACCGGAAGGAGCCGGCTGCTACTGTGCTGCAAATAGTTTATTAACTATGTATTTAGGTCAGCTTATTGATAATTATCCTTTCATGGTGATGGATAACGAGGCCGGCATGGAGCATATCAGCAGGTTGACAACAAATAATATTGATATCCTTCTTACTGTTGCCGATTCCTCTATAAGGGGTATTGAGACTACTTCCCGTATTAATAAATTAGTAGATGAATTAAAGGTTAAGGTAAGGAAAAAATACTTAATAATAAATCAGGCCCGTGACGGGTTAAATGACTCACTCAAAGAGGCAGTAGAAAAGTTTGGGCTGGATCTGGCTGGTACTATACCGAAAGACGATGATCTTTATGATTTTGATATGAAGGGTAATCCAACATCCTCGTTACCGGATGACAATCCTGCCATGTCTGCGGCATGGAGTATTTTTGATAAGATAATAGAGAAACCTTAGGCATAATTCCTTCTTTTAATGCAGGAGCGTTATTAATGAAAAAAGGGAAGGAGATGGTTAAAGCACCATCTAATCATCCTATAAGAACAGAGATATGGGGGGTAATTTTTTTTCTTATAACCCTTGTATTTGGGGTAAGTCTATTGTCCTATTACCCACAGGATCCCCTTTTATGGGAAACAGGACAAAAGATTGTAGATGAGCGTAACCTGTTTGGGTCTGTTGGAGCTAACCTATCAGGTCTCCTTTTCCTTCTTTGCGGTTTTTCCTCTTTTTGGCTTATAGCTGGTTGTCTTTTTTTATCCTTCTCTTTTTTCAGGGATAGACTCCCTTCCAG
>JAYEJO010000012.1:0-6228 GCA_034660595.1 Candidatus Caldatribacteriota bacterium | reverse complement strand
TCTGCCTTAACATAGCATCTACCAGAGTAGTCTTGCCATGGTCTACATGGGCAATAAGGGCGATATTTCTTATATTTACAGCTTCCATTATTTTAATTTCCTTTTATTTATTACTTTGTAAAATTACGTTGAACATACAAGCGTAAATATTATCACAGTTAGAAGTAATATTCAAGAAAATCTTTTCTCGTTTTTGCAGGATTTTTAATTGTCAAGGGGATGGTTGTTAGGACTAAATATATAAATATCAAGGTCTTCATACTTAACATACTCTTTTTCGAGAAATGGAATTGGATTTTTGCTGTTTGCACTCAAATAGTACGAGAAAGAACAATCCTTTAATGTAAAGGAATATTAGATTCCCGCTTTCGAGGGAATGACAGAAAAGAAGGCCGGAAAGATAGGGAAAAGATGGAAATGACCCCGTGAAGCAAGGATTCATGGGGCGGGTATAGAAGAAAATGGGAATGACATACAAGCATTTATTTATAAGGAAGATGATTTTTATTTTCTTAGTCTTGGATCTAAAACATCTCTCAAACCATCTCCTAACATATTAATCCCTAAAACGCAGATAGCTATAGTCAAGCCCGGGAAAAAACTTATCCAAGGGGCTCTTCGAAGAAAAACCTTTCCATCACTTAGAATGTTCCCCCAACTGGGAAATTCAGGTGGAACTCCCACACCTAAAAAACTGAGACTTGCTTCAGATAGTATGGAATAAGCAAAAATCATAGTACCTTGAATAATAATAGGGGCTACACAATTAGGGAAAACATGTAAAATGGCAATTCTTAAGTTACCAGCTCCTAATGCCCGGGCTGCTTCCACATACTCTTGTTCCATCTGCACCAAAACTGCACTTCTTACCACCCGGGTCATACGAGGGGTGTATACTATAATAAGAGCTATAATTACATTACTTAGTTTAGAACCCAAGACTGCCATCATAGTAATCATTAAAATAATAGAGGGAAAAGCCATAAAGGCATCTAAAATACGCATTAATATTTCATCGACCCTGCGAGAAAAACCAGCCAGTAGTCCAAGAATTGAACCAAATAAAGTCGTAAAAAAAAGGACACTTACTCCTACTACTAAAGATATTCGTGAACCAAAAACAACTCTACTGAAAAGATCTCTGCCAAAACGGTCTGTTCCAAATATATAGTTCTTATCTGGACTTTGTAATCTAATGCTGGGTTCCATATCTGCCGGATCATAAGGAGCTATTATCGGAGCAATAATAGCAATAATAACTAACAAACAAAGAATAATTATTCCAAATAAAACTGCTGCATTTCGGTAATAAATTTTTAACCGCGATAAAATTTTTTCTTTATCTTGTTCTTGCAGAACATCTTTATTATTTTTTAAAGAAATTAAATCTGCCATTTAGCACCTCTTAATACTCAATTCGGGGATCGATTATTACATATAAGACGTCGGTTACTAAATTGATAATAACCCACATAGCGGCAATATATAGAACTATACCCTCAATAACTGGATAATCTCTGGTAAAAACAGACTTTATTAATAGGCGGCCAACTCCGGGAATATTAAAAATTTGCTCGGTTACTACTGCCCCACCCATTAAATTGGCAAAAGAAAGTCCGATAATAGTTATAACCGGAATTAAAACATTCTTTAAAGCGTGTTTATAATTTACCATTAACTCCGATAAACCTTTAGACCTCGCTGTTCTAACATAATCACTCCTTAAAACTTCCAGCATATTAGACCTGGTCATTCTGGCGATTAGAGAAGTTTGTCCAAAAGCCAAGGTAATAGCTGGTAGAATTAAATATCTCAAACTTTCACCTATTCCTGCACTTAAAGGTTTAAATCCGGCCGGGGGTAATATGGAAAGTCTAATGGAGAAAAATAAGACCAGCATTAACCCTAACCAAAAATTGGGAATAGAGACTCCGGCAGAAGTTATCACCATTATTGTCCTATCTAAAAGATTATTATGGTTAATAGCAGCAATTACCCCGGTTATTATTCCAAAAATAATTGCCAGAATAATTCCTAAAAAGGTTAGAGTTAAAGTTACTTTGAAGTGTTCGAAAACTACCCTGGTAACTGGCTGTCCCTGAAAAAAAAGAGACGTACCAAAATCCCCTCTCACCACATTAGAGATCCATTCTACAAATTGAATGGGAATTGGCCGGTCTAAACCCATAATCCTGGAAAAAGCATCAATTTCTTCGGGAGTTGCCTCAGGACCTAACATCATGGCTGCCGGATTGCCGGGTATTAAATGTATGATAAAAAAAACAAAGAGACCGACAATGAACATAATGGGAATTAAAGCTAAAATTCTTTTTAGTATATAATTAGTCAATTATATTCCTCGTTTCTAAAATATCTTCAACTTTAATTTAAATTTAGAAGTCGGATACAATTATCTTATATCCGACTTCTAAATCTTTAACTATTCTCTTATTACTCTTTCCATACATTCCAGAAGAATATTTCATTCATATTTTTAAAACCTTGGACATTTTTAGCTGCAATCCTAAAGTTTGCATAATCTCCTACTTTAATGGTGGGAATCTCGGTATAGAAAAGTTCTTGAATTTCTTCCATTAATTTATATCGTTTGTCAAAATCAGTTTCAGTTGCTAATTTGTCCATTAATTCAATAAGTTTTGGACTTTCCCACCAGCCGGCATAGGCTGGATTCAAAGGAGTAAACATAGTGGGGTCAGGCTTGGTAGTCATACCCGTACTGAATATATCCCATAATTCCGGGTTTTTTCGCCTATCTGCCAGAGTAGCCCATTCCATAGCTTGCAAATCAATGTTAAAACCAGCTTTTTCTAATTGATTTTTAGCAGCTAAAGATAAATTATATTCGAGCCTACCTGACATCCAAACAATTTCTTCCCCTTTATATCCAGCTTCCTCTAAAAGTTTTTTAGCTTTTTCAATATCTCCCTGATTATATTTCTCTTTACCTACATCAGACCACCATATTTGCTCTTTCAACATAATACTGGGGTCTAGCCTCCAGAATGCTTCATCTCCATATCCGGCAGCTAAAATTGGGCCCATATCCAGAGCGGTTAAAAAGGCTTCACGCATTTTTACCTCACTCATTATTCCGGCTCGCTTATTAAATTGAAAAGCAAACCAGGCTCTGGGAGCAGAAGGCAGTGCTTGAATGTCGGGATGATTTTTAAGCCTATTAAATTCATCTACCGGTACAAAGTCGGCGAAATCATACTCTCCGCCTTCAACACTGTTTAAACGCACCGCTTCATCTGAAATAGGAATAAATTGAATTTCATCAACATATGCTACCTTTTTACCACCAAAACCATTGGCTGGAAATTCAACCGGCTTATAATCGTCAAAGCGAACCATCTTTATATACTGGTGAGGTTTCCATTCTACAAATTTAAATGGACCTGTCCCAATATTTTCTTCCACCGGTTTATCGGGATATTTTTCACATACGTCCTTAGGGTAAATAAATGCCCCGCCGTTAGGCATAGCCAGGGAGACTAAAGTAATCCCGGTAGGTTTGGTAAGTTTTAATTCAATGGTCAATGGGTCTTTGACCTCAATAGAAGCAACATTCTTGAAAATAGCTTTACCATACTTACTCATACCTCCCCAACGCTTTACCGAAGCAACCGCATCTTCTGCAGTAACCTCTTTACCATTGTGAAACTTTAAGCCGGGTCTTAGTTTAATAGTATAAACAAGTTTATCATCACTTATTTTGGGTAAATCAGCAGCCAACATGGGAATAGGATTTAAATTTTCATCTAAGGAATATAAGCCTTCAAACATATGATATCCGACTACGAAGACTAAAGTTGTACTGGAAGCATGTGGGTCAAGAGTTTGGGGATCGGCATCGAGGACGACTTTTAAAACTCCGCCCATTTTTGGTTCAGCTGCAGAAGAAGAGGTTACAAACAACATCATAATACATAAGGTGAGAATTAAACCTAAAAAGACTTTACTTTTCATATTTAAATTACCTCCTTAATTTTTATTTTATACAAATAGTAGTAAAAATTTTCTAATATTTAACTTATTTTCTTTCACCTCCCTTGCCTTTAAAATATAAACTATCTTCTAAGTTAATTATCTCGATAGGCATTTCTTGCTTTTTCAGCTTATTAGCCCCTCTCTCTGTAACAATCAATCTACCCGGATTATTAAATATAATTCCAGAGACCATACACACTTTTCCCCTTATCAACACAATTTCAACTTTAGCACTATCCGGATCAAAAATGGTAATATCAGCATCTGCTCCGATAGATAAATGACCTTTATTTTTTAACCCCAGCATTCGTGAAGGGGTTAAACTTATTTTTTGAACCAGTTCACTTAAAGTTAAAGCACAAAATCTCACTAATGATAAACCATGGGTAAGAATACAATTTCTCGGAATTGCTCCCGCATCGCTACTAATGGCATCTACCACAAAATTGCCTCTTTTATCTCTTTCTGTAACACATACTTCAGCAGACCTTCTACGATTAATTGGAAAACAAATTCCCACATTATATTCGTTTTTTTTCCAATAATTAATTGCCTCATCGCCATAAATATATTCCATTTTACTACCAACTAAAGCATATACTCCTGCATACTTTACTCGGAAAGCCTCTTCTAATCCTTCTTTACTCACTTGGTATCCTTTAGCCCATAAAGCGTTACGGAGTACATAACTTCGAGGCACACCATTCCCATTAATTCCTCCATAACAAGCATTATGTATGGCTAAATGACTCTCAGAAATAATATTTGGTGATTTCTTTAAAATATCCATAGTTCTTTTTAGTTCTAATAAAGGATCCTCAATATAACCGCGACAATAAGCATTAATATGGGCAATATGCAGGGGTTTTCCTTCGGCCAGTTTAACTGCCTCTTCTAACCCCTGGATATTACTTCCGGTTTGAGTCGTTCCTACATGAAAACCCATATATCCTTTTTCCTGATGAGTTATCTGGAAAATATTATAAGTAGCTTCAGGAGTGAGTGGATAATGACCTCCCAATATTTTTATTCCTATTGCTCCACTGTCTAAATATTTATTTATGGTTTTCTGTAATTCATCCGTCGTAGCGTCTTTGCTTTTTATGCCATTCCCGGGATAGATTGCTTCTAAAACTGCTACATTTAGCCCACATCCATATTTAGTTATCTCCCGTTTAATAACTTCTATAGGCCCTTCAAAATCGAAAGCAGTAGTCACTCCAGCATTTATTAACATTCGGTAACCTGCTCCTTTAGCATCCGGTCGAGCAATATGACAGTGAGTGTCTATTATTCCCGGTATGATAACTTTTCCAGAAATATCAACTACTTGCTCAGCTAAAGAATTATCTATCTCTTTAGCCACTTCAGCAACCTTATCTCCTTTTACCGCAACATCCCCAATAAAATTTCTGTCGTTAGCCGGGTCAACAATTCGCCCGCCTTTAAATAAGAAATCGTATTTCATTATAAGCCACACCTTCTTTATATTTTTAGTTTTTGTTAATATGTTTTAATTTATCTTCTATTCTTTCTATACTACAAATTATTTAAAAACCCTTTTTTTTATAAAAAAAATACGACAGGGGACAGTCCTTTGTCGTATTTTTTATTTATAACCTTTTGTTTTTAAGGGTATTGGTAGCAGCACAGCACGCCGTGTTTCTACAAAATTCTAGGAACGTGGTATATCGTATTTCTGTTAGCTTGAATCTTATTCTCCGACAATCTTTATCAATACTCTTTTGCGCCTTCGGCCGTCAAATTCTCCATAAAATATCTGTTCCCATGGTCCGAAATCTAATCTGCCAGCAGTAACTGCCACTACTACTTCCCGGGGCATTGAACCATAATTCTTTTTTATAAGATTTCATAAATATTCCCTCCTTACCACGCCCTTTTAGCAGTGGCTTCTAAAGAAAAAAATACTATGTCATTCCGCACTTGATGCGGAATGACATAAACAAGGGCATATTGCAATATGCCCCTACAATGATGGATTTCTTCTTTCAAAAGAATGACATAAGATGTAAAATGACACTATCAATGCTAAAATTAAATCTGATTAGCGGCTGCACAAGATAGAAACGGCGATGCAATTTAATTTCACATCACTTTTATCTGCCCGGGAGGGTATTATTACCGGAGCTTTGGCGCCCACCAATGTATGCCCTACCTGGTAATTAGCATAATAGGTAAGCGCTTTGCCAAAAATAT
>JAYEJO010000011.1:3070-53541 GCA_034660595.1 Candidatus Caldatribacteriota bacterium | reverse complement strand
TCTGCAGGTGAGTATCTAACATGGCACAGAGCAGGTTATTGGCTGCTCCTACGGCATGGATATCTCCGGTAAAGTGAAGGTTTAAGTCTTCCATGGGGACTACCTGGGCATATCCTCCCCCGGCTGCCCCTCCTTTAATGCCGAAGACCGGACCCATCGAGGGTTCTCGTAAGGTGTTAACTACTTTCTTACCTATTTTAGCCAGACCCTGGCCTAACCCGATGGAGGTTACTGTTTTACCTTCACCCAGTGGGGTAGGGGTAACGGCAGTTACCACTATATATTTACCCTGAGGTTTGTCTTTGAGTCTCTTTAAGATATCAGGTGAAACTTTGGCTTTATATTTACCGTAGAGGTCTAATTCATCTTCTTTTATTCCGATAGATTCTGCAATTTCAGTAATCGGCTTTAACTTAGCTTCCTGGGCAATCTGTAGATCTGATTTCATTTTACTTCCTCCTAAATGTTTATTTTTTTATTGTAATACACTTCTTTTTAACTTATTTTTCGAAAGTTAATTTTCCTTCTCTATAGGCTTGGATATATTTACTACAAAAATTATCCTCTCCTAGAAGAGTAGTAGCAGTCTTAATAATAGCCATCATTCTTTTATCTGTAGAATCAATAATTGCTGCATCCATACCACAGCCCATAGTCAAAATCATAAAGACTTGATTAATTAGCTTTCTCTCCGGAAGACCAAAAGATATATTACTTAAACCCGTGACTATTTTAACTTCGGGATGAGCTTCCTTAACGCTTCTTATAGTTTCCATCGTTATCAAGCCATTTTTATCATTAGTTCCGATAGGCACTACTAACGGATCAATAAATATGTCTTTTAAAGGAACTCCGGCATCAGTTAATACTTCTATTAATTTTTCGGCAATCTCAACCCGGGCTTTGGAATTATCAGGAATACCTCGTTCATCCATAACAAGTGCTACTACCGCACATTTATATTTTACTATTGTAGGTAATAATCTATCAATTTTTTCTTTCTCACCGGTAATCGAATTAATTAAAGCTTTGCCTTTGTCCCAATTATGAACTTCCAAGCCTTTTTCAATCTCTTCTGCATTAGGACTATCAATGCATAAAGGGATATCTACCACCTCTTGCACTGTTTTTACCAACCATTCCATATTTTCTTCTTTATTGCCACTTGCAGCAGAAGAATTTACATCTAAAATATCAGCGCCGCCTTCTACTTGCTTTTTAGCTAAATCCTGGATATATTCTACATCTCTATTCTCAATCATCTCTCTTACTTTTTTCCTTGCTGAATTTAGTTTTTCTCCAATAATTATCATCTCTAATCTCCTTTTTTTTAAAATTAATTACATTATTTTTGGCCGAGGATATAATCCGCTTTCTTTAACTATTAAAGAAACAATATCTTCCCACATTACTGCCATAATATGAAGACCCCGAACTCCTTTTATCTTTCTTATTTTTTTAATAATCTCCAAGCATATCTCTATCCCTTCAGCTTTTTGGTCTTTTGCATTTTTCATCCTTTCCAAAATTTCCTCTGGTATTGTTACTCCGGCTACGTTAGTCATAAAACAAGCTGCTCTATATGATTTAAAGGGGGTAACTCCTGCCATAATATAAACTTTCTTGTGTAATCCTCTTCTCCTGACATCCTCCATCCATCTGCTAAATCTTTCCACATCAAATATTGCTTGGGTTTGAATGAAATCTGCTCCGGCTTTTATCTTTTTGGCCAAACGAATGGCCCTATATTCAAAAGGATCGGCAAATGGATTTGCCGCTGCACCTATGAATAACTTAGGAGGATATTTAATTTTTTCATTGTTTTGAAAAATGGCTTCATCCCTCATATGTTTAAGCACGGAAACTAACTGAATAGAATCGATATCAAATACATTCTTTGCTCCGGGATGATTCCCTAAAGTTTGATGGTCACCAGATAAACATAAAACATTATTTATTCCTAAAGCAGCACTTCCTATAATATCACTTTGAAGGGCGATACGATTTCTATCTCGACAGGTCATTTGCAAAATTGGCTCTAATCCGTTTTTTTTTGCAATTACAGAAGTAGCCAGACTTGACATTCGTATGACTGCGGTTTGATTATCTGTAATATTTACTGCATCTACGCAATCACGAAGAAAATTTGCTTTCTTTTCAATTAATTCAATACTTACACTCTTAGGAGGTCCCAGTTCAGCAGTTACTACAAATTCGTCTTGATTGAATAATTTTTCTAAATTTGTTTCTGCTTTCAAAGTTTTATATCCTCCCTTATAATCTTTCTTACTCCGCCACTTTTACTTGCTGACCAATCGCGAATAGGTTCAATTTCTGTTAAAGAATCTAATTTGCCCTGTTTTTTTAAACGGTCATAGATTAATTGCCAGGCACAAGGCGTATCTTTATCTACTTCACATATTCCTTCTTGAGAGCCGCCGCAAGGTCCGTTTAATAGTGATTTGGCACATCTCGTTATCGGGCAAATACCGCCGGTTTTATCTAAAATACAATTACCACAACAAGAACATAATTCAACCCAGACTCCTTGCTCTTCAGGCATCCCATCAAAACTTGTATCCAGTGCAGGGTATATCGGAATATCTTCAAACATATCAGCAATTGTCTGTACTCCTATTCCACACCCCATAGAAAGAACAGCATCGCAAGAAATAATTTCCTCTCGGATTTCTTCAACAAATTCTTTTTCACACTGTCTTTTAATAGTTCTTTCAATAATTTGTATAGATTTACCTTCTTTACGAAAAGCTATTTTTATTAACTTTGATAAAATACCAACTTCTTTTTCGCCACCTGCTGAACAAACTGTTACGCAAGTACCACATCCTACCAATAATATCTTTTTATCTCTATCAATCATTTTCAAAATATCTTTTATTGGTTTTCTTTTAGCTATTATCATAATAAAACAATCCTTTTCTACTGCTTAATTTATTCTTCCAAAAATAATTCTTTATTAACAATACATTAGGTTATATCAAGTGTTATTTTTTGTAATTTTCTCTTTGTGTTCTCTTTATTTTAGTTATATATTTTTTCTTTTTTCTACCTTTACTGCACATACCTTTAATTCCGGAATTTTCGCTACAGGATCAAAAGCTGAATTAGTCAGCATATTAGCAGGGCTTTCTGTAAAATGGAAAGGAATAAAAACTACCCCCTCGGGAACTTTTCCGGTTTTCAACACTTTCACCTCAATCTTTCCCCTACGACTTTTCACAAAAACTTTTTCTCCCTCGGTAATATTTAATTTTTCTGCATCCTTGGAATTAATTTCTATATACCCTGTGGGAACCTCTCTGTTTAGCGCTTCCGTCTTTCTGGTCATTGTTCCCGTATGGTAATGAAAGATAGTTCTCCCTGTAGTCAATATAAACGGATAATCAGCATCGGGAAGCTCTGCAGGTTCCTTGAATTCTATTGCAAAAAATTTTCCCTTGTCCCGACTAAATTTTCCTTTATGTAGATAAGGCGTCCCCGGATGTTCTTTGGATGGGCAGGGCCACTGCAATCCAATATCTTCAATTCGCTCAAATACTACACCTCCATAGATGGGAGTTACAGAGGCTATTTCATCCATAATTTCAGCAGGTGAAGAATATTTAAATTCTTGAGATCCCATCTTTCCTGCTAATTTACAGATTATCTGCCAATCAGATTTGCTTTCGCCGATAGGCTCAATTGCTTTTCTTATTCTTTGAACCCTACGGTCCGTAGCAGTTAATGTACCATCTTTTTCTGCATAAGAGGCAGCCGGAAGTATAATATCAGCCAATTGAGCCGTTTCGGTAAGAAACATATCCTGGACAACAAGAAATTCAAGATTCTCTAATGCTTTTTTAACATGATTGATATCCGGATCTGAAAGCATGGGATTCTCACCCATAATATACATTGCTTTAAGCTTCCCCTTTGCAGCCTCATTTAACATTTCTATAATAGTCAATCCTGTCTTTGAAGGAAGTTCTGTATTCCAAGCTTTTTCAAATTTTGTACGGGCATTTTCATCAGATACCTTTTGATATCCGGAGTAGACATTAGGTAAAGCACCCATATCACATGCACCCTGAACATTCGACTGCCCTCTTAAAGGATTAACACCTGTACTTGGTTTGCCAACATTGCCGGTTAACATGGCAAGATTTGCACAAGAAACAACATTATCTACACCTGTTGTATGCTGTGTTATACCCATCGAATATACAATAGAGGCAGATTTAGCCTTTGCATATATTCTGGCTGCTTCAATAATAAGTTCTTTAGGTATGCCGGTTATTTTTTCTACATCTTCCGGATTATATTTTTTAACTATTTCTTTTAATTCTTTGAATCCTTCGGTGCGCTTATCAATAAACTCTTTATCCTCTAAACCTTTATTTAAAATTACATTCATAAATCCATTAAGCAGAGCAACATCTGTTCCCGGTCTTTGTCTGAGATGATAATCGGAAAATTGAGTTAAAGGAATAAGCCGGGGATCGGCAACTATAATTTTTGCCCCCTTCTCTCTTGCTCTCATTAAATATCGTGCTATAAGTGGATGCTGTTCTGTTGTATTTGAGCCGATAACAAAAATACAATCTGCATCTTCGAGCTCTCCTATAGAGTTTGTCATTGCACCACTACCAAAAGTTTTTCCTAAACCCACAACGGTGGAGGCATGACATAATCGAGCACAGTGATCAACACTATTTGTCTTAAGTACCGCTCGAGCAAATTTCATCATTAAATAGTTCTCTTCATTGGTACATTTCGCAGATGAAAGAACAGCAATAGCATCAGAACTATACTTTCTAAATTTTTCGGAAATTATATTTAAAGCCTCATCCCATGATATTTCGACAAATTTTCCATCTTTTTTTATTAATGGCTTAGTTAACCGGTCTTTACTAACTACAAAATCAGTCGCATTCCAACCTTTGATACAAAGCTTTCCCTGACTAACTACATGGGATTTACAAGGAAGGATACCAATCAACTCTCCATCAAAAACCTGCAGATAAAAATTACACCCGCAACCGCAATATGGACATACTGTAAGTACATTTTTATATTCCATTATTCGCTAACTCCTTCTTTCATCGGTATCTCATCTAAGGTAGTTAATAACGGTGATTTTTGCTTTACATCTAAACCAGATTCATAATTAAACAATTCTTTAACATCTTCCCTTACTTGTTTAGAAATAGTCAGTAGAGGAATATCCATGGGGCAAGCTTTTTCACATTCTCCACATTCAATACATCTATCTGCAAGGTGATAAAATCTTATAAACTGGAACATAGGAATTTCAGGAGGAATTTCACCTGTCTTCGACCACTCCTCCTGCTCCATAGCACAATCCTGACAGAAACATAATGGGCAAGCGTTTCTACAGCCATAACATTTTATACATTTACTTAGTTGATATTGCCAAAAAGTTAATCGTTCTGACAAACCTTTATTTAAAAGGTCTTCAACATTTTTATCTTCAAAAACCCCTTCGACTTTCTCTCCTATAAGGGGATTATTAGGGTAAGGTCTTGGGCATCTGCACTCTATTGCTTCTTCTCTAGTGCAGGCAACACCCAAAATCTCAATATTTTTCATATCTATTTGCTCTCTTTTTGCAAGTTCAATTAAAGCCCTTTCATCACACCCTTTAGCTATAACTCCAATCTTTATATTTGGATATTTTTCCTCTATCAACCGGATAACATTCTTTTTACTTGGTCTGCAATTATATAAAAGTGGATATTTAGGGGAAACTACCAAATAATCTAATTCCTCTATTTTTTTAAAAATATGAGGGGCTACGTGGCTATTTTTTTTCCTCAGACCAAAGATTACATCAACTTTTCCGTTTACAAAATACTCTTTAGCTAATTCCTGCACTTTCTTTATCATACTTTAAACCTCTTCTTTAATGGATTCGGCCCTAATCTCTTAATCTCAGCAACAAAATCATTCATTACTTGAGCAAATTTTTGGCCCTCCGCAGCAGAAACCCACTCCAGCCTCACTCTCCGAGGATCAATCCCTAAATAGCTCAATATCTTTTTAACAACAGCCACTCTCTTTTTGGCTCGATGGTTACCGTTTTGATAGTGACAATCTCCAATATGACAACCTCCAATAAATACTCCATCTGTCCCTTTTTGAAAAGCCTTCATTATATAGAGTGGGTCAATTGTTCCGGAACACATTACTCTTATTATTCTAATATTGGGAGGGTATTGATTTCTATTTATCCCCGCTAAATCGGCTCCTGCATAGGCACACCAGTTACAACAAAATCCAAGAATTTTCGGTTCAAACATTTTTATACCTCCGCAAATATGTCTATCATAGACAATATTTGTTTTTTTCTAAATCCTTTTAATTCAACCGCTCCGGAAGGACATGCAGCACAACAAGTCCCGCAACCTTTACATAAAGCCGGATTTACCTTGGCAACTTTATCTTTTTTATCTACTTCTATTGCCCCATAAGGACAGACGGCTTCACAAAGTCCACAACCGGCACAAATTTCTTCATTCACTGATGCAACTATTCCATTAGCAATAATTGAATCTTTTCCTAAAATTTTACCTGCTCTGGATGCCGCCGCTTTAGCCTGGCAAATGCTTTCTTCCATATTTTTAGGCGCATGTGCCAGACCACATAAAAATATTCCTTCTGTAGAAAAATCAACAGGTCGAAGTTTTACATGTGCCTCAAGAAAAAATCCGTCACTATTAATAGGAACCTTCAACATTTGAGCCATTCTAAAATTATCTTCAGGTGCCACTATTCCTGTACTTAAAGCTATAAAATCTGTTTCAATATTTAACTCAGATTGTAGTAAAATATCGCGCATGGAAATCAGTAATTTTTTACTTCCCTTTTTGTCAATATATTCTTCTACTTGAGGTTTATTTTCTTCTTCATATCGGACAAATATTACTCCCTTTTTACGGGCTTCATTATAATATTTTTCATTAAAGCCATAAGTTCTAATGTCCCTATATAACATATAAATATTGGCATCAGGAAACTTTTCTTTAATTTTTAATGCATTTTGTAATGCCTTTTGACAGCAAACCCTGCTACAATAAGGATGTTCTTCATCTCGGGAACCAACGCACTGAATCATTACTATTGTTTTATTCTCTAAATTTACTTTATTTTTTATGAGTTTTTCCGATAATTGCAATTGAGTAAATACATTTTTATTCTCTGAATATAAATATTCCTTACCTTGATATTCTTTTGCACCAGTAGCTACAATAATAATACCATGTTCTATTTTATATTCCTTAATTTCATTATTTTGTCTTTTATGAATTGTAGTCTTAAAATTTCCTACAGATCCTTCAATATTATTGATGGTGCTATTAGTGAATAATTTAATATTAAGATGACTGTCCACTCGAGTTTCTAAGTTTTTAAAAAATGGTTCTATAATATTTCCATCTGGATCAAACCATAAATTCTTTAAATTACCGCCTAATTCATTTTCTCTTTCCACTAAATAGACTTGATAACCTTGTTCAGCTAAGGATAAAGCCGCTTCCATGCCAGCTAAACCTCCGCCAATAACCAGACCCCGAGGGGTAACTTCTAAGCTAATTTCTTCTAAAGGTTCTAACCTACTTGCTTTAGCTATTCCCATCTTGATTAAATCTTTAGCTTTTTTAGTAGCTTTTTCCGGTTCTTTAGCATGAACCCAGGAACATTGATCTCTAATATTAACCATCTCAAATAAATATTTATTTAACATAGCTTCCTTTAAAGTTTGCTGAAATAAAGATTCATGAGTTCGAGGAGAACAAGAAGCAACTAAAACTCTATTTAAATTATGTTCTTTAATTTTCTGTTTAATTATTTCTTGAGAATCCTGAGAACAGGTATACATATTTTCCATAACAAAAACCACATTTTTTAAACTTTTACAATATTCAACAACTTTCGGAACATCAACTACGCTAGCAATATTAATTCCACAACGACATACAAATACTCCAATTCGAGGTTCTTCGTTACCAATATCTCTTTCTTTTATTTCTTCTATATTGTTTAATTCTTTTTTTTGTGGTACAGACAAGATCTCAGCAACTTCTGCTGCTGCCCCACTTGCTTGCACTACTGTTTCGGGAATATCTTTAGGTCCCTGGAAAGTACCGCAGACATAAATTCCCTCTCTTGAAGTCTTTAAAGGGTTGTTAAATGATGTTTTACAAAATCCATTCTCATCTAATTTTATATTAAACTTTCTAAATAGATGCTTAAATTCAGGAGAAGTAGTTAATCCTATAGATAAAACTACCATATTATAGATTTCTTTTTTTGTTTCCCCTTCCGGAGTCTCATATTTTAATAATAAATCATTATTTATTCCAATTTCCTCAATAGAAGAAGGCATACTTCTTATATATTTAACATTTAGTTCATTTTTTGCTTTTTCATAATATTTCTCAAAATCTTTTCCGTAAGCTCTCATATCCATAAAGAAAATGCTTACATCTATATCTTTATTATGTTCTTTAATTATATTGGCTTCTTTGGTCGCATACATACAACAAACAGAAGAGCAATATTCATTGCCGCAACTTGTATCACGAGAACCTACACACTGAATAAAGGCAATCTTTCGAGGGTAATTATTATCTGATATTCTGTTTACCTCTCCGGATGTAGGCCCGGAGGCACTTAAAATTCTTTCCATTTCCATACTGGTAATAATATTTGGATATCGTCCATATCCATATTCGGGTTTTTCTTTAGGATTAAAATGTTTTGTTCCTGGAGCAAAAATAATTGCTCCTGCTTCAAGAATAATCTCTTTATCTTTTTGTGAAAAATCTATTGCTTTAGCTGTACAAGCTCTTTCACAAGCCCGACACCTATTTTTAGTAAGATACAAACAACGTTCAGGATCAATTATTGCTGCTAAGGGAACTGCCTGGGGATAAGGAATGTGTATATTTTTAGTTTTACAAAGATTTTGATTGTATTCATCATCTATTTTTATAGGACAAACTTGGGTACAAGCTCCACAACCAGTACATTTAGCTAAATCAACATATCTGGCTTTTTTAAATATTTTAACTTTAAAGTCTCCTGCTTCTCCTTTAATTTCCCTAACTTGTGTGGAAGTAATAATATTAATATTAGGATGCCTGGCTGCAGCTACTAAGCGAGGAGATAATATGCACATTGAACAATCATTGGTGGGAAAAGTTTTATCTAATTTTGCCATATCACCGCCAATACTGGGACCTGCTTCAATTAAATTAACTTTATATCCTGATTCAGCTATATCTAATGCTGCCTGAATTCCTGCTACACCGCCACCTACTATTAAAACATGATTATTAGCATGCTTTCCCATTCCAAACCTCCGTGATAATCATTCTTCATTATTTTTTAAATTAATTTTACTTTCAGGAAACTTCTTAGATATTTTTAGAAGAAATGTTTCTAATTTATTCTTTTCTTCCAAATTTTTATAAGCATTAACAATATTATTCGAATTTTTAATAATTAAACCTTCTAATGAAGAAGAGGCAAAATCTTCTAATAAATTTTCATATTTTGCAAGCAATCTAATAAATTCTTCTTTATCTTCTTTCTTAGAAAAATCTTTAATATCCGCAAAATACAATTTAAATCTATTATCTATTAATTCTAATACATTAGATAAAAGAAGACTTTGAGGATTTTTTTTGATAAAATTTAATGCCAAATTGATGCATAATTCAAATTCCTCAAAATAATTAGAAGATACTTTTTCTTTTGTCTTTTCTCTATCCTTATTTAGGGTGTCTTTAATTTTCCCCCACAAACTATATTTAGAGTTAAGTTCATATAATTTACTAAAACTCTTTACAATTTCCATTTGTTTATTAAAATTAGAGGGGACATATCCTTCATCTTCAGCTATCTTCCTAACTACACTCATTATATCTGCCATTCTAACTTTCTGAGGACATCTAAAAGAACAGGCATCACAAGTTGCACATAGCCAAATAAATTCATTACTCAAGACTTCTTCTTTCATACCTAATAAAATCATGTGAATAATCTTCCGAGGTTTGAATTCTTCATTAACTTCACTTATCGGGCATACTGCGCTACATTTCCCACAGGCAAAACAATTCATTAATGATTCACCGCCCGGCGCATTAGCAATTTTATATTTAAATTGAGGATCAAGTTGGTTAATTTTAATATCTTTTTTCAAATTTGCTTTCCTCCTTAGAAAATACTATCTTTTTTCAAATAAAGGACCTAAATCTTTGATTTTTTTATTCATTTTGCTAACTAATTCTACAAATTTTGCTCCCATATTAGGTGCTATATTAAAAAATTCTATACGGCTATCTTCTACCCCTATTTCTGATAATAATTCTTTTAAATATATGACCTTTTTTTTGGCTCGGATATTTCCGTCTAAAAATTTACAGCTATCTTCTAAACAACCCATCACCATTACCCCATCAGCGCCATTTTCCAAAGCATGTAAAATATGAATTTCCTCAACTCTTCCAATACAAGGGAAAGAAATAATTTTAATACTTTTAGGAAAAGTCAGTTTTAATGTCCCCGCCATATCAGCTGCCCGATAAGCTGAATTTTCACAGCATAATACTATTATTTTAGGAATAAAATCATTTTTTTTCTTTAAATCCATAGATAATGTTAATCCTTCCTTAAAATTATTAACTGCAAAACTTATAATTTTAACTATCTGTATCTGACCTATTTAATCCGCTATTTCAGATGTTACCTGTTTGTTTTCAAATCCGGGTAAAGAAATTGCGCTTGCGGGACAACAGCTGACACATATTCCACAACTCTCGCAAGCAAGAGGGTTAACGGTAATTTTTATTTGGTTTGGTTCTGCATCATTTTCTAATTGTATGGCTTTATGAGGACAAGTTCGTAAACAAGTTAAACAAAGGGTGCATTTATCATTATCTACCACGGCACGGTCAAGATTATATTTAATAACTTTTTCTTTTAATAGGTCATACACCTCCAAAGAGACCATTGCGCAATCATCTAAAGTGCTGTTAATATTTTTTAACCCCCTGCATGACCCTACCGTATAAATACCTTTCCGATTGGTGAAAATTGGTTGAAGACTAATATTTCTTTGTTGATAAAATCCCTCATCATCACAATTAATTTGCAACATCTCAGATAGCTTATCAGCTCCACTTGCAGGTATTATTTCTTCTTCTAATACTAATAAATCACAAGGAATTATAATTTCTCCCTCTTTGCAATGAACATTATCTTTTACTAAAAGTTCATCGAGAAATAATATTTTTATCTTCTTATCTTCTTTTCCCAATAATATTTCAGGTTTTTTGTCTTCGTATTTTAAAAATACTATTCCCTTTTCTCGCGCTTGCTGATACAACTCTTCCAAACCATTTTCAGCCACATATACGTTTTTACAAAGAATATATACTTGTATCTGATATTTATTAATCAATTCTAAAGCCCGTAATAAAAGCTTATCACCTTTTAATCTTTGGTCATCATTTACTATTCCGTTTATAAAACACACGGTATTAATACTTTTTAAATCTTCTTTACGATTCAATAACTTTTCCAGTTCCGAAAGGGTAATTACCCGAGAAGATAGTTCAACCCCGTATTTCTCTACAGGAAAAAAATTCTGGCGACCGGTTGCTAACACTATTGCTCCGATATTAATATTTTTTCTTATTGTTTTCTTATTTTTAGTCTTTACCTTAATAACGGCTTTGAAATTTCCCGGCTCTCCCTCTAATGATATCAGCTCACTTTGAGTAAATATCTGTAATAATGGATTACTGCTGACTTTCTTTATATTCTTATCAATTAAATCCATTAAAGAAAATTCCATTTTATTTTCTGTAGATTGAAGTGATCGATTACGGCTTCCCCCTAAAGAAGTTTCTCTTTCTAATAATATTGTTTTGCAGCCTAAATTTGATAGATTAATTGCAGTTTGCAAACCGGAAAATCCCCCTCCGATTATCAAGGTGGTTTGATTTACTTTCGTAGTTTTTGATAAAATCGCCTGGTTTAATTTTATTCTCCTTATATTGCTCTCTATTAAATCAATTGCGTATGCGGTAGCATAATTTTTTTCTCTATGAACCATAGCGCACTGTTCTCTAAGATTTACCAGTGATAACATATTATAATTTATTCCTGCCTCCTCTATGGCTTTTCTAAAAACACTACCTTTTAATTGGGGAGAACAGGCGGCTACTATTACACTTTCTAACCTGGTATCTTTAATCTTTTTTTTAAATTTAATCAAGCTTTTCGGCTTACACATAAAATCATTTTTTTCAATTACTGAAATTTCATTAAAATCATTGAAATGCTTAATTATTTTCTTGTAATCAACTGTTTGGGAAATAGTATCCCCACAACTACAAAGGAAGATGCCTATTTTTTTCGTCTTATGCATAATAACTTCTCCTCGTAAAATCTGATAATTAAAGATACATCTTTAACGCTCATCACTTATAATATATGCTTGGAACTGGCTATTTAGATTTAAGAAATATCATAGCCTCTAAAGCTGCGTGTTCGGCATTAGCGATACATTCACTTATATCTTTCGGACCCTGGCAGCTTCCTGCTATAAAAATTCCTTTTTGATTTGTTTTAGTTATATGAATGGGATCAAGACTTTCGTAAAATCCATCTTCTTTCACCCACAAATTCATATTTTCTGCAATTTTTTCATATTCTTTTTCAGGTTTCATGGCGGTTGACAAAACAGCTAAATCAAAAATATTTTCAATAATTTCTTTCTCGCGGGGATCTTCGTATTTAATTATTATTTTGCCATCTTTTCTTTGGGAAATCTGAGAAGGAATAGAGCGAAGGTATTGAATATCATATTCTTCTTTGCATTCGGTAAAAAATTTGGTAAATTCTTTGCCAAAAGGCTGAATATCCATATAAAATATTGAAACTTCAGCTTCTGCATCCTTTTCTTTTATAACGCGAGCCATTTTCATTCCATAACCACAACAGATTCGGGAACAATTCGGATTATTAATACTTCTATCTCTGCTTCCAATACATTGTATAATTGCTACTTTTTTCGCTATTTTTTTATCTGAAGGTCGAAAAACATAACCCTTAGTATAAATCTGATTTTCCAATTCTGTGGCGGTTATTACATTCTCATTTATTCCATACCCATACTCAACCTTTAATTTGGGATTCCAGGGTTCAAACCCAGTTGCAATAACAATAGCAGAAATATTAGATAATGTTTCTTTTTCAATCTTATGATTAAAACTAATCGCCCCAAAAGGGCAATTATTCAAACAAATAGAACATTCTTTATTTTGAAAATTTAAACATCGCTCTTTGCTTAACAAATAAACCCGTGGGATAGATTGAGGATGAGAAACAGATATTGCCGAGGAAGGACACAATTTTTCACAAAGACCACAACCCTGGCATTTATCAGGGTCTATAAATGGTATTTCTTTTTTTAAAGTAACTTCAAAATTCTTCTCTTCTCTCTTCACTTTTTCTATTTCAGAATTAGCCCTAAAAAATATATTAGAAAAATATCCTTCTGCATCTTTTACTTTCCTCTGCAATAAACATACTGAACATTCATTACAACTCTCTACGCCTTTACAACCATAAGAAAGTGCTTGACCGCCCATATAGGATTCTTTTTCTATTAAATATACTTTAATATTATTTTCTACGAGCCTCTGAGCTACCGTAATTCCGGCAATACCCGCGCCAATCACTAAAACAGATGAATTAGGCAAAATTAATTTTCCCCCCTCAAAAAACACATCTTCTAATTAATGCTTATATCAAATTAAAAATTAATGGTTGTTGTGTATAAGTAATTTGATACTTAAGCTACAAAAGATTTTGCATTATCTACTGCAGAAGCAGCATCGGGAGAATAGCTATCTGCTCCAATTTGATCAGCATAATTTTGAGTTATCGGTGCTCCCCCGATCATTATCTTTACTTTGTTTCTTAACCCTGCAGCTTCAAGGGCTTTTATCACTTCCGCCATATTAATCATTGTAGTAGTCAAAAGAGCAGACATACCTATTATATTTGGTTGATGCACTTCTACTGCTTCTACAAATTTATCTACAGAGACATCTATTCCTAAATCTATAACTTCAAAGCCTGCCCCCTCTAACATCATTTTTACTAAATTTTTCCCAATATCGTGCAAATCTCCCTTTACAGTACCTATTGCTACTTTGCCTATGTTTTTTACTCCTGTTTCAGTTAATTTGGGTCTAAGTACACTCATTCCTGCATGCATTGCTCGAGCAGCAATTAAGACTTCGGGAACATACACTTCATTCTTTTTAAATTTTGCCCCAATAATATCCATTCCTTTGATTAAACCATTTTCTAAAATATCCTTGGGTAATAAATTCTCCTCCAAAGCTTGTTTAACAAGTTCTTCTACTTTTTCTGCGTCTCCTCTTTGTAAAGATTCAGAAACCTTATTTAAATCTACCATAACATTACCTCCTTAATAATATTTAAAACTTGATTCATTTTATAAAATAAAAAATATTAATGCTATAGACATGATTGCATTATTAGGTAAAATCTTGCTTTTTTAAAAAATATGCTTAAAGGGATTATAAAGGGGGAATTAAAATAGAACAATAGAAAAAAATATATTTTTTCTATTGTTCTATTTTAATAGCAATTTTTGTCATAAAAAGAGTTACGGAAGATAAGATATTTTTTTATATTTATTAATATATTTAAAAGAGACATTCTTGAGTTTGTCTTTCTTTATCCTCTTGAGTTCTCTTATAACTAAATCAATCTTCTCCTCTTTAAATTCTGGTAAAACATTTTTATAATATCGTACTCTTTTTAAATCTATGTAAGCTGTGGCCAATTGTTCTTTGGAATAATCAGGCTTTACTAATATTCTACCTCCCGGTTTAATGACAGTAGACCCTCCCCAAAAATTATTTTCGCCGTCAGCACCTACTGCATTAACAAAGACAACATAGCAAGAAAATACTTGGGCATAAAATTTATTCACCCTTTCCCAGGCATAACGAGTAGATATTTTCTTTCCTAAACCCTTACTATAACTGGAAACCACATTTATAAAAATAAAAGCACCATCTAAGGCTAAAATGTAAGGTAGGACAGGATGCCAGGAATCAGCACAAACCAACATGCCCATTCGTCCATAAGATGTCTCAAAAGATCTTACTTCTTCCCCGCTAATGAAATATTTTTTCTCCTCAAACATGCCATAATTAGGTAAATATATCTTTCGGTGAATATGTTTTATTTCTCCTTTTTCCAGATAAAGAGCAGTATTATAAAAATCATAATTTCTTGACTCTTCTACTAAACCTATTACCAAAGAAATATCCTTACTCTCTTCTTTTAAACTTTCAATTATTGGACCGTCTAATTTTAAAGCCACCTTAGGAATAAGACGACTTTTTAACGAATAGCCCGTAAGACTTAACTCGGGGAAAACTAATAAATCGACCTCTTCCTTTTTAGCTTTAAAGATAAATTTTTGTATTTTTTTTAGGTTCTTTTTTACCTTCCCTGTTTCATATTTTATTTGACCCAATCCGATTTTCATTTATTCATAACTCCTAAAATTTTATTAAACCTTTTATTTTACTTCTAATTTTTTTATCTATATCAGAAGGAATCGGAAGAGGCCTATGGGTGGCTAAACTATTTTTGGCTATTTCTCTTGCTCTCTCGCGAGCGTCTTTGCCTCCTTTTGAAATCCATTCCTCTCTTAAAGATCTATCACTAACTTTGGGAAAAAATAATTCTGATCTCATATGTTTTACTGTATGTGTTTCAGCTAAATAATTGCCTCCCGGCCCTACTTTATCTATTACTTTAAAAGCTAAAGTATCTTCATTTACCTCTATCCCTTGTAAGGCTCTCATTGCCATACCTATAATCTCATTATCTATTACATATTGCTCATAAGCTACGGTAGTAGTAGATTCCAACATACCAGCAGCATTATGAATATAATTTGCTCCGGCCAAAGCTGCCATAACAAGAGTCATTCCTTTCTCATATCCAGCCTGGATATCAGGAATTTTAGAATCAGTAAGACCTCCCCAAGCATAATAAGGAAAATTATAATATTGTGCTAATTGAGCAGCACCGGCGGCAAGTATTCCCAATTCTATGGCTCCATCTAAAAAATTCATAGTCTGCATATCAGCTATAGTAGGAATAGCACCATAAATTACAGGCGTGCCTGGGTTGATCGACTGAGTAAGAACCATCCCGCCAAGTTGTTCTGCATTAACTTGAGCTAAAGTTCCAGCTAAAGTTATCGGAGAAGTAGAACCGGCCATAGGTGCAGTAGAAAGAGCTACCGGCATCCCTTCTTCAGCAAGTTTCATTAAAACTAATACAGTAGGATCAGCTAACTGCAAAGGACTCTTTATAAATGAAGTAATAAAAGAAATAATTGGCCTTTCTCTTAATTTTTCTTTTCCTCCAGTAATTTCTTCAGCCATAGAAATCACTTCAAGAGCACTTTCCACAGTGTAAGCTGAACCCATTACATGTTTTGAGGTATTGCTTAAGGCCGCATAATATTTATTTACATCAAGAAACTCTGAAGAAATATCCCGAGCTACTACTGGCCTTAAATAAAAATGGATATTATCAAGTGCGTCTACTAATTTAGCTATATCTGCAATGTCTTTAAGTCTTGATTCCCTTCTTTCACCCGTTTCTAAATCAAGTACATTTAAAGCTGCGCCTCCAGTTCCACAATATACCTTTTTACCTTCCAAATCAAGATCGTTTTTCTCTTCTCTCCCACAAAGAAAAACTTTGGATGAAGCCTTATTAATAGCATCTTCTACTAAAGCTGGTGAAAATTTTATTATTCCTTTCTCAAAATTTACTTCTGCACCAATTTTGGAAAAATGACTTAAAATTTCTTCGTTTTCTGATTTTATTCCTGTTTGCTGTAAAATTTTTATGGACGTTTCATGAATCATTTCAATCTCTTCATTTGAAAGAAGACGATATTTTCCTCCCTCTATACCGCCTTTAACCATAATCCTTCTCCTTTTTTATTTTAATTTTTGAATTTATATTTATTACTTCTACTTATACTTTAATTATTGTTATAATGCAAGTAAAACTATAAAATAATATTATACTATTTTGAAACTATTTCTAATAACATCTTCAATATCGCTCAAAGTGAAACTTCTCGGGTTAGTAAGTGCATTAATATTATCCGCACTTCTTTTTGCCAACAAGGGAATATCATTCTCTTTTACTTTTATTTTAGACATGCCTAATTTTAAAAATAATTCTTCGTCTATAATCCCTCCCATTATTTCTAAAGAATCTCTAACTTTCTGATACTTATCTAAATTTGCTGATTTATTAAATTCAATCACACTTTGAAGGAGATGGGCAATAATATAACCATGTGCCAATCCGTTGCTATGATACAGTCCCCCTATGGGATGAGCAATAGCATGAACTAATCCTAAACCAGAATGTAACATTGCCATCCCCGCTAAAAGGCTTCCTTCAAGCATATTGCTTCGGGCAGATAAATCACTACCCTCTCTCACTGCATTAAGTAGATTCTCTTCGATTAGCTGAATAGCTTGCAGCGACAGAGCATCAGTTAAGGAAAAAGCAGATTTAGAAAAATAAGACTCCAAAGCATGAGAAAATGCATCTATTCCCGTTAATAAAGTCACCTTAGAAGGCATACTCTCTGTCAAATAAGGATCCAATAATGCCATATCAGGAAATTTTGCCATAAAACTTTCCTTTTCCTGTTTTTTTTCATTGGTAATCACTGCCCAAGGAGAAATCTCTCCTCCTGTTCCTGCTGTTGTAGGTATAGCAACTAAAAAATTAATCTGAGCTTCTTTAGCTATAACCTTAGCGGTATCCATCGAAGAGCCTCCTCCAAAAGCAATTATACCCTTACTATTTAACAGTTTACAGAATTTTATTCCTTCATCAACACATTTTCTGCCTGGATCATCTGTTACTCCACGAAAAATATCTACTCTTTTACAGCCTGCTTCTTGAAGATTTTCTTTAATATTTTCTATAAATTTTTCATTCCATTTCTCTTCAACTGTAACTATTACCAAAGGAGAAGGTAATTCATTACAAAACTTATATATCTCTTCCCCTATATATTCTACTATTCTTTCTTTAAAAATTACTTTTGTAGGAAAACTGAATTCATACATTTAAACCCATCTCTTTCAATTTACTGCTCAAAGGAATTCCTTTTTCATCCCATCCTCTAAGTTTATAATATTCGCTCAACATTCTTCCCAAATAGGGCAGGGTATCGGAAGCTCCTCCCTCTCCTCTGGTCTGAGTAAGCAATCGAGAAGGAAGGATATCATCTTTTCTGTTTATTCCACATTTCACATTATACAACCTTTTCAAGTTAAATAAACGCTCTCCTACTCGCATAAATTCCTTCAAATTTACATCCCAACCAGTTACTAAATTTAATAATTCTACAAGATGATGAGGTTCAATACCACCATACATGCTAAATTTACATATCTTTAGTGAATCAAACATGCACATAAGATTTTGTAATTTCATTACTAACTCGGCTTTCCCTTTCTCAATATGTGGAGGTAGACATTCTGAATAACCCAAATCAGGCATAGCTATCCAACGTTCAAAGGGATGCGAATAAGCTTGCAGATGGCAGGCTCCTCTATTAGAAGTAGCATAACCAAGAGCTAAACTATAAAAAGCCCGAGGGTCGTGTGCAGGAAGTTCTAATCCCTTCACGTGAATAGCAAACTCAGAAGCTCTTCCTCCAATTTCTTCAGCTGCTTTTCTCACACCCTCTCCTAAAAGCCTGCCCAGACCATTGCGCTCGCCAATTCTTCTCACCATTTCTACCATAGCATCTGCATTCCCCCAGGTTAATTCCAAACCATCCAAATCGGATGAGCCGATTAGACCCTTTTCATAAGCTTCCATAGTAAAAGCAATAGCTGCCCCGGTAGAGATAGTATCCATTCCATATTGGTTACAAAGTTGATTAGCTAGAGAAACAGCTTCTAAATTATCCACCAGGCAGAGAGAGCCAAGAGTACCAATTGTTTCATACTCTGCCGCCGCTCCATCCACTCCATTATATTTCCCCTCTCTAATTTTAACCTCTTTGCCACATCCTATAGGACAGGTCGGACAATGATAATTTCCAGAAAAGATTGTCTCCAACAAAGTCTGCCCCGAAAGCTTCTTTGCGCCATCTTCCCACTTTCCCTGACGCCAATTTTTGATGGGAAGATCGCCTATTTCCTCTTCCTCCGCTGTCGAACCTGTGGTCCCATAATTTCCCAGATAAGCAGTTTCCTCTCTCATTTGAGGAATAAGTTTTTTTACAAGTCTCTTCAGCCCTTCTTTATCTCTAATTTTAGTTTTTTCTCCCCCTTGAACTACAATGGCTTTTAGTTTCTTTCCACCCATTACTGCCCCTAAACCACATCTTCCCGCAGCTCGAGCATTTTTACCATCATGCATTATAGAGGCAAATTTTACAAGCGACTCCCCTGCTAACCCAATGCAGGCGACTGAAGCTCTTTCATTCGTTTCCTTTTTTAATAAATCATTTACTTTATAAGTATCCATGCCCCAAAGGTGCTTTGCATCCTTTATTTCTACTTTTCCACTGTGAATCCATAAATATACAGGAGTTTTGGATGCTCCCTTAATTTTAATTCCATCGTAGCCCGCTCTTTTTAAACTTATTCCCCAACTCCCCCCTACATCAGCTTCACCCCAGATTCCTGTAAGGGGAGACCTGGCGGCAATGGCATGTCTTCCAGAAGTAGGTATAACCGTACCGGTGAAAGGTCCCGTCATAAAAACTAAAAGGTTCTGGGAGTTTAAAGGGTCTATCTCTGGTGAAGTTTCATCATAAATAATTTTAGCTGCCAAACCACTTCCGCCGATGTAATTCCTGGCGTTTTTTTCATCTAATCTCGAAATAACTATTTTTCGATTGCTTAAATCAACTTCTAATATCCTGCCATTATATCCAAACATATCTTTTTACCTTTTCAAGAAAAGTCTTTATCTTCCTTTATTTTTATCATTATTTAAACTATTAATAAAGAAAAGGAGTTGAATAATCAACTCCTTTTCTTTTACTTAAACACTTTTTTACTACATAGTTATACTAACCTTTTATCAAATTATGTTCGACTAAGAAATCATGGGCAGCTTCAGCTGCATCTTTTTTCTCTATATCAACTTTTCCATTTAACCACTGCCATATCCTTTGAGCATTAGCTAACTTCTCTGTAGTAAAGGGAACGCCTGAACCATTGGAAAATGCAGCCACCAATTCATTAAGCGCAATTCCAACCTCAGGATACTTCTCCAGAATCTCTGCTCTTACGACAGGAGTTAAATCATAGGGGGGGAAGAAGTTTTTATCATCCCTTAAAACCACCCAACCATATTTCGCTATTGAAGCATCAGTTGCAAAGACCATTGCTACATCAACCTCATGTTTCTTCAAAGCTATTAAAGAAGCTCCAGGAGCTGCACTTTTAAGAGAACCTTTATCAATTTTAAAGTTATAAGCCTTTTGTAGGGCTGGCCAGCCATCCGGACGTTGAGAGAATTCAAAATCGATAAAAGTTTTAATTTTCCCCTTCTTCTGATTACTAAAAGCTGCAAAATCAGAAAGCGATTCTATATTGTTTTCTTCGGCAAAGTCAGCCCATACAGCAAGAGCATAACTATTATGGTTCCACATTGGTTGTAGCCATACCATCTTGTTGGCAGCATCCCCTGCTTTAGTCATATAGTAAAGTTCTTCATGTCCTGTCGGAGTATATGTCTTTGCAAGATGGACCATCCAAGCAGTTCCGGTGTACTCCATACAAACATCAATATTTCCCGTCATCATTCCCTCTCTCATAATCATAGAAGATAAATCAGATTTTAATTCAACCTTAAATCCTCTATCTTCTAAAATCTGTTTCATCAATTCACCTGCTAAATATTCCTCGGTAAAGTTTTTATTTCCTACAACTATAGTAGGTTTTTCAGCGGCTAACAAACCAACCGTGGTCATTCCGAAGAGCAGGATTAATATCACTATCAAACTAAATAACTTTTTCATTTTTTACCTCCTTAAATAATAAAATCATCTTTTCTTTTCTCATTTCTCAAATTAATCTATATCACCACCTCCTTATAAATTTTATTCTCGCTTAATGTCAATTAAGCCTTTCTTGATAAGATATTCCCGAGCAAGTTCCTTTGGAGATTCCCCTTCATAAACTCGTAAATTTAACTTTTTTAGTTTTGAAGTAGATAAGGATATTCTGCTTAATTTATCAACCAATCCAGATAAATTAGAAAATCTATCTATTATTTTTTCTCTAACGATAATCCCTACAGAATAAGATTTAAGAGATTTTTTATCATCTTTAAGCTTGATTAAATTATACTTTTCGATCAGAGGTTCTGTCGAAAAAGCTATGACTACATTAACTTGACCAGCAGAAAGTAAACCAAAACCTACAGCCGGAGAAACTAAGCTTAAATTTGGTCTATAAAAAGAGAATCCATATATCTGCTTAAGGTGGAAATAACAGTCAGGACGGAAGAAAAATTCAGAGCTCATTGACACTCTAATTTTTTTTTGATTTATCCTCACATAATCTGCTAACTCAGAAATAGTCGTTATCCCCAACTCCTTCGATTTTTCCCTTTGCATTACTACTACATATTGGTTTTCAAGGTCGACTGTCTCGAACCATAAAAGTCCTTCCTTCTTCTCTAATTCTTTAATCTTTTTATAAAGCTCCTCAGATGATAAAATATCTGTCTTTAGATATTTGAGAAACCAAACTGAAGCAGGATCCAGCCAGGCAAGATCAACCTGTTTTTGAGTAAGTGCACTATATAAAGATGGATTAGATAGATTTACATTGTATTTCACCTCAAAGCCGTTTTCATTCAAATAATTTCCTATTATTTGTCCAAGGATTTCCTGTTGTATAGAATCTTGAATCCCTATAGTTATATGATTTTGAGCAAAAGAGGGGAATCCCGTCAAAAAAGAAAATAGAAAAATTATCAGAATTAAACTGAGAGTGACTCCTTTCATATTATGCCCCTCTTTTAATCTTTAAACCCCGGGGGGTCATCCATTCTTCTATTGTTCCCAGTAGGGCGTCAAGAGTTATTGCTAATGCAGCCGTTGGAGCAGCCCCTTGAAGCAACAATAAAGGTATATTATTAAGCAAGCCTGCAAGTATAACCATTCCTAATCCACCTGCTGCTATAAGCGCAGCTAATGTAGCTGTACCAATATTTACAACTGTTGACGTTCTAATCCCAGCCATTATTACACGTCTGGCAAGGGGAAGTTCTATCTTCCAGATAATCTGTCTTTTAGACATACCCATCCCTCTTGCTGACTCTATAATTGAAGGATCAATATTTTTTATTCCAGCATATGAGTTGCGTACAATAGGAAGCAATCCATATACAAAAAGAGCGATAACCGCCGGAGCAAAACCAAAGCCCCCTACAATTACCGCTACGATAGCAACTACTGCCATACTTGGAACAGTTTGACCAACATTGACTACACCCATCACCACAGGAGAGATCCTTCTAAACTTAGGACGACTAACTAAAATGCCAAACGGAATACCAACACTGATAGCAATAATTTCTGCCAGGCCTACCATACTAAGATGCTCACTTATTCTTACGCTTAGCTCCCCATAAGTAGCAGGTGGCCTAAATTTTAGCATCTCAAGATTTGTTATCCATATAGTTATACCTATAAGAATTCCTAAAAAAATAAATAAAGCAATTCGACGTTTCATTTTAACCTTTCTTTTCTTTATTGTAAGACTTCTTCACATCTTTTAAAATTTTTCGGATAGAATCAAACCTCACCACTCCTTCTAATTTACCCTGGTCATTAAGTATAGCCACATTTCCTACTGCACTGCCCAACATAAGTGAAAGAGCCTCATTTAAAGGTGTATTAGGAGTAGCTGAAGTAATCGTAGGAATTATAATATCTCTAACTTTTTCCGCATTTTTGTCACTAAGATCTGATTTGCCAACCCAACCCAAAAAGGTATGGTTATCATCGACTGCCATCAGCCATTTAATTTTCTCTCCCTCCATATATCTCTTAGCTCTGGTTATCTTTTCATCTGCTCTTACTGTCTTAGGTGAGCTATCCATAACCTCTTTTACCCTTATAAGCTGTAATCCCTTAAGAACTCGATCAGCACCAACAAAATTCCTTACAAAATCATTTTTTGGCTTGTAGAGCAAATTAGCAGGTGTATCATACTCAACTATCTCTCCCTCTTTCATTAAGACAATCTTATCCCCCATCTTAACGGCTTCATTAAGGTCATGAGTTACAAATATAATAGTCTTTTTTATTTCCATTTGTATCTTTAGAAATTCATCCTGCAATTTCTCCCTATTTATAGGATCAATGGCTCCAAAGGGCTCATCCATTAGTAGAAGAGGGGGATCGACACCTAAACACCGGGCTACACCAATTCTCTGCCTTTGCCCACCAGATAACTCAGCAGGATATTTATCCAGGTATATAGAGGGATCCAACCCCACAAGACGCATAAGTTCCTTTACTCTTTTCTCCATCTTTTCCTGGGACCATCCTCTCAATACGGGGACAGTCTGTATGTTCTCCTTAACAGTCATATGAGGAAAGAGACCTATTTGTTGAATCGCATACCCTATACCTCTTCGAAGTTCATTTTTGTCTATCTCCATAATATCCTGCCCATCGATATATATTTTCCCCTTAGTAATAGGAATCAATCGATTAACCATTTTCATGGTAGTTGTCTTACCACATCCAGAAGGACCAAGAAGAATACAAAACTCATCTTTCTTAACCTCAAAACTTATATCTTTAACTGCTTCAATGCCACCTGGGTAAATCTTGGTTATGTTTTCAAATTTTATCATAAGTTAACACCTCTAGCTTTTTTTAACCCCTCTGGAGTTATCTTTTCCTCAATGAAACCTAAAAAAGTATCAGCTATTACAGCCAAAATGGAAACAAATATCGCGCCGGTAAGAATAAGATCAAAACGAAAATTTCTTATTCCTCGAAATATGGGTACACCCAATCCTCCTACTCCTATAACCACAGCGATTGCTGCAATGCCTATGTTCAATACAATGGCATTTCTTAAACCAGCCATAATTACAGGTACCGCAAGGGGTAATTTAATCTTATACATAATTTGCTTTTTGCTCATACCCATCCCCTGTCCAGCTTCAATTATTGCGGGGTCAACCTCTCGTATCGCTGTATAAGTATTTCGTAAAATAGGCAACAGTCCATAAGCAACTAAAGCAATAACAGCAGGAAGAAGTCCAAGAGCAGGTAAGTGCAATGCGGCTAAAATTGGTATCAACAAGCCAAAGAGAGCTAAACTAGGTATAGTCATCATAATTTCAGCAAGATATAGAATTAACTCTGCAATTCCCTCTCTTCCCTCTTCAGAAATAAATATTCCCAACATAACTCCGACAACTACGCCAATCCCACACCCTAAAATAACCATTTCTAAGTGTTGCAAAATCAAATGACCAACCAAGCCCCAATGTGAATTTATATAACTCCAAGTTTCCAGCATAGTTATTTCTTCCTCTATCTATTTATTATTTTTATGGTTTATCAATCAATCTTTAATAATTATCTAATTTAAATATTGTTAATTTATTATAATATACAATACCCAATATTTCAAACTTTTTTGAATAAATTGTAATATTATCTAATATTTCATCTATGTTATATAATTATAAATTACATTAATCCTTTTATCTTTGATTTTAATTTTTGGTATACTTTGGGAGCAATAGGTAGTGGTTTATGATTAGTAAGAATTTCTTTTACCTTTTCGCGTGCTCGGGTTCTTGTATCTTTGCTGCCTAAACTTTCCCATTCAATTCTATGCTGACGATCTGCAAGAGTGGGGAAATATAATTCTTTACGCATATTTTGTACTGTATGCATTTCGGCAAGGAAATTCCCGGCTGGACCAATTTTAGCAATTAAATCTTCTGCTAAAGTCTCTTTATCTACTTTAATACCTTGCACCATTCGCATAACCATCCCCAAAATATCATTATCAATTACTGCTTTTTCAAAACTGATAGTCATGCAAAATTCTAAATTTCCAACTGCATCATGGATAAAGTTCGCTCCTGCCAGGGCTACAGCCAAAGCACTAATTGCTGATTCATATCCTGATTGAGCATCTGGAATCTTGGAATCAGACATTCCAGCAGTAGCATAATAAGGAAGTTTGACATTTTGAGCCAATTGAGCTACACCAGCATTAATAAGACCTGGCTCTGCTCCGGCTCCAAGGTAAATACCTTTTTGCATATCCATAATAGAAGCGGTTGAAGCATATATGACCGGAGTTCCGGGGTTAACTAACTGAGTCAAGGTTACACAAGCCAAAGTCTCTGCATTAATTAAAACTAAATCGCCAGCCAGAGTGACCGGTCCGGTTGCACCGGTTAAAACTTCGCTGGGACAGGCTACCGGCAGTCCTTTGCGGGCAATCTCAATTAAAAACTCGGTATAAATATTTTCTAATTTTAATGGGCTCATTACACAGGTAATAAAAGATACAAATGGACGTTTTCTTAGCTGTTCTGCTCCCCCGGCAATTTCTTCTGCCATTTTAATAGTCTCTAATAGACCTACTTTGTCATAAATACCACCCATAATATGTTTAGAGGTATTGGAGATACCGGCATAAAATCTATTTACATCAACTGTTTCTTGAGATAATTCCGTAGGATATAGGGGTAAAACATAAAAATGAGCATTATCCAAAGCATCAACTAATTTAGCAAATTGCGCAACATCCTTTAAAGCAGAAGGTCTCTTTTTATTAGTTTCCCAATCAAGTACGTTTAAAACGGTGCCACCAGTCCCAAAATATACATTTGAACCTTCTAAAACAAGATTATGTTTATCTTCTCTACCGTAAAGAATCACCTTAGAAGGAGCTGTGTCAATAGCATCTTCTACCATTTTACGGGGTATTTTTACTATATGTTTGTCAAAATCAACCTCTGCTCCTTTTTCTTTAAATATATCTAATGCTTCTTTACAGTTTACTTCCATGCCAACGTTTTCCAAAAGTCGAAGTGATGTGTTATGAATATCTTTGATTCCATCGGGTGAAAGAGGTTTGTATTGACCTCCTGGTAAACCACCTATCATTAATATTTACCTCCTAAAAAAACTTTTATTAATTTATATTACATTATAATAACAACTAAACTATAGCAATATATTGCCCCTTTGGGTAATATATTGCGAAAATTCTTTGCGAGATATAAATTCGAAATATAACTGTAATAAACATGTTTTTATTATTATATTTCTTAATAAAAATCTATAAATATTCCTAAAAAATTTCTTTCACTGGAATATTAATCTTTATAATCTATTTATATGTGGAAGAGAAAGGATATAGACATTACTGGAAATTTACGTAATTTAACATTTAAATTATACAAATATTATTTACTAAGATATTGTAGTATATTGCTATTTCTGGTAATTTCTTGCTAAATTAATATTATCATCAATTTAATTTGCCTACATTAAAAAAATGGATTTAGACGATGGACATCTTAATGATGAAAATTGAGGGGTTATTTATAATTTTGGAAGCAAGCTATTTTGCTTATTTTCTCATTGTTTTTCTATACTTATATGGTGATATTCCCTCGATTTTCTTAAAAACTTTACAAAAATAACTTTGATCTGTACAACCTACTTCAAAAGAAATTCGAGTTGTATTCCATTGAGTAGTTTCCAATAATCTTTTAGCTTCTTCAACCCGGACATTAGTTAAATATTGAAATAGAGTAAACCCGGCTTCCTTTTTAAAAATATGACTTAGATAATAGGGGCTTAGACAAACTACTTTACATATATCTTCCAATCTTATTTTCTTTTTATAATTTGCTCGAATAAATTCTTTCGCCTTCTTTATAATATTAACATTTTTAATATTTTTATTCTCATAAACACATTCGGTAAATCTATCCAAAATTTCTACAATCCAAACACATAATTCTTCAATGGATTTAAGATTACCCAATTTTTGAATATATTTAAAGTTCAATCCCAAAATCATTTCTAATTCTGCATTGCCTTCTACAGCAGCTCGGGAAAGAACTACGGCTAATTCCAGGATTCGAGCTCGGACTATTTCTATTCGACCAGCATTTTTAAATAATATCTTACCTAAAATTTCATTTAAAACTTCTCTGGCTCCTTCTTCATCCCCCAATCTAACTCTTCTTAGTAACTCTCTCTCTGTTGCTAAAGGGTAAATCGAACTGATATAAATAAAAGAATCCTCATCTTCCTCTTCTTTTTCAAGTAATTCTAACTCTTTTCTTTTCATCATCTGAATTTCTTCAGATATCCTTGCTTGTTGAATATATTTCTCTTGGCGCATTTTAGTATCTAACAACTCCGTATTAGATAGATAATTAGCTGCAATATAAAGTATATCTGCAGCAGATTTAACTTTTTTTTCAGAAACAATCTTTATCTTCTTAAGGGCTTCTATTAATTCAAATTCTTCTATTCCTAAATTCTTAGTCTTTTCTATTACTTCTTTTATAAAATAAGGAGCTGGTTTTCGCATTAAAATTCCCTCAGAAATAAAAGAACCTAAAAGTTCCCCATTTATTACCACCGGAGTAATCCAGGTTATAATACCGAAACGGCATCGAAAAATATAAGAATTCCCATAATCAGCACTTCTTAAACTATTATCATAGAATGATTTTTGACACTCTTTTCTTCCCTCTGAATTACTCTGAATTAATTTACAAAGGGCACTCCCCTTTCTAATAGAACTGGAAGGTGAAAATATTCTCTCTCCTTTGTCATTCAAAAAATGTATTTGAAACCCCGTTAATCTTACGTAAGAATCTAAGATCCATTTAATTACTTTTTCCATTTGAAAAATATTTACATCATTGGGTTCTTTATTTACTGAATTATTTTGCATAATTTTCCCCCATCTTTTTGTCTAACTGAATAGAAGTTAAAGCTAAAAGTTTAAAAGGAGCATACAATCTTTTTTCGCTAAATCCTCTTTCTCGCTAGAGAAAAAGTAAGTAATTTATTGACATTATTATAACAAATTTTAAATCTTTTACAAACGCTTATTTGACTCCCAAATTTTGCCTTATATCTTTCTCTTTACGCAATACGCTATATTGATACTGATTTCTCCCACATCTTCTATCCGAATCTTATCTTATCTTGGACTATATACTCGATACTATATACTCGATACTGTCTCACATAATTAGTTTGACAAAAAGCTATCAAATATTTATTATAAATGTTAATTGGTTTAAACTTAGATTAAATAGGATAAATAAAATTATGATGTTTTTTTTAAAACCTCTTCATATAATTGGCTTTCTTTCAATTATCCTTTTAATAACCGTAGTAAGTGTATTTTCAGGAAAAAAAGTCAAATCAGCAAATGATTTTATTACAAGCAATAAGAGGGCAAATTCCTGGATGGTAACCGGTACAATTACAGGTGTTTTAGTAGGTGGAGCTTCTACTATTGGTACTACTCAATTGGCTTTTCAATGTGGCATGTCAGCTTGGTGGTTTACTTTAGGTGAAGGGATTGCCTGTTTGTTATTATTTTTATTAATTAAACCTTTAAAAGAAAGCAGAGTCCAAACCATTCCTCAATTTTTATCTCAAAGTTATGGCCAAAAAAGCATTATTCCTTCTTGTATTTTTTCTTCCGCTGGAATGTTTATTTCTGTAGTTGCCCAGCTCTTATCCTTAGTAGCTCTTATCAGTAGCATGTTCCCCTTAAATCCATTATTAATAGCTTTTATCGGAATTATATTAATGGCAACTTATATTAGCTTCGGAGGAATTTGGGGGAGTAGTTTAGTGGGAATGATAAAAATAATTTTAATTTATATTTTTTTAACTATAGCAAGTATATTTTGCTATAAATCATTTGGGAGCATCGGCAATTTAAAAGAAATTTTTCCTCACTATCCTTGGTTTAGTCTTTTTGGTCGAGGGTTTATAGTTGATTCATCTGCTTTATTTTCAACCCTCGTAGGAGTAATTTCCACTCAAACTTGCATCCAGGCTGTCCTATCAGGAAAAAATATTTCAGTCTCTCGTAAAGGAGTTTTATTAAGCGCTTTTTTAATTCCTCCCACTGGGATTGCCGGAATCTTAATAGGTTTTTACATGAGAGCTAACTATCCTGATATTAATTCAGCCCAAGCGCTTCCTCTTTTTATTATTAAACATTTCAATCCTCTTTTAAGCGGTATGTCTTTAGCAATTTTATTAATTGCCGCAACTGTTACCGGAGCAAGTTTAGTATTGGGAATAAGCACTATGTTTACTCGAGATATCTACCCGAAAATTTTCCGCTTTAATGAAAAAAGCGCACTAATACTATCAAGATTAACGATAATAATTATCTTATTTATCGCCCTTTTGTTTGTGAAACAAAATTTATATTCTCTTATTATAAAATGGAATTTCCTTTCAATGGGATTAAGAGGGACTACAATTTTTTTCCCATTTTTAGCTTCAATTTTCTTTAAGGATTACGTTTCCCCCTCAGCTGGTTTTTGGGCTATTACCATAGCCCCGCTATCAATTATAATTTGGAAAATAATATACCCTGAAGGATTAAATCCCGTCTTTATTGGTCTAACAATAAGTTTATTTATTTTAATAGGAATCTCTAAAATTTCTCTTTACAATGAAAGAAGAAAAATCCTTTCAGAGAATAACAAATAAATACTATCTTTAGTTTTTCTAACCTTATATCAAGGATATTATCTTATAATAGACTTTTTATTTTTCAGTCTCTTAAGTAACTTATCCAGAGGCAGGGTATTTACGATATCTTTTTCTTCCAGCCATCCTCGGCGAGCTACATCTACTCCTAAATTCATAAATTCTAATCCATCAACACTATGGGCATCAGTCTCAATGGCTAATTGCGCTCCCTTGTCTTTAGCCATCCGACAATAGACATCATTTAGGTCAAGCCTTTCTGGATGAGCATTTATTTCTAAAATAGTCCCAGTATCTGCAGCAACTCGAATTATCTTGTCAATATCTATCTGGTATGCTTCACGATAGCCAATTAAACGTCCAGTAGGATGAGCAATAATATGCACAAATTTATTTTGCATAGCCCCAACAAGTCTTTCTGTAATAATTTTACTCTCCTGTTTGAAACCAGAATGAATAGCAGCTATCACCACATCTAATTTGCTCAATATTTCATCAGAAAAATCCAAACTACCATCTGATTTTATATCTACTTCAATTCCGGTAAAAACAGTAAAATCATCCAACTCCTGGTTCAGTTTTCGAATTTCTTCTATTTGTTCTCTAAGTCTCTCTTCGATTAACCCCCCGGCAAATTTAAGTGATTGTGAATGGTCAGTAATGGCAATATATTTATAACCCCTCTTCTTGGCTGCTTCTGCCATCTGTCTAATCGTATGTGCCCCATCACTCCACTTAGTATGTAAGTGTAAATCACCTTTTATTTGAGGATATTCTACCAGTCGAGGTAATCTGCCCTCTTGCGCCGCCTTAATCTCTCCCCTGTCTTCTCTTAGCTCTGGAGGAATAAAAGGTAAATCTAAAATCTGATAAATTTCCTGTTCACTCTCTCCTGCTATTCTCCTATCAGTTTTAACATCAAATACTCCGTATTCATTTATTTTTAGACCTCTCTTCACCGCCAATTCTCTTAATTTGATATTGTGGGCTTTGGAGCCGGTAAAATATTGTAGAGCTGCCCCAAAACTTATTGGCTCTACCACTCTTGCATCTACATGAATATCATCCTTGGTAATAACACTGGATTTGGTCGGTCCTTCTGCTAAAACTTCTCTAACTTGGGGTAAAGAAACAAAAGTCTTCATTATCTTCTCAGACTTCTGGGAGGTCACCAGTATATCAATATCCCCGATAGTTTCCTTTTTCCGTCTTAAGCTGCCGGCAAAGCTTATTTTATCCGTCTCATCTAGCCGACTTAAACTCTCCACAATCTCTTCCGCTAAAGGCAAAGCAGTACCTAAAAGAACTCTTTCTTTTCGCCTTTTATATAATTCTATTCCTCTTAAAATATTAGTTTCCGATTTCTCGCCCATTCCTGGCAAATCTTTAATCTGATGTTCTTTCACTGCTTTTTCTAATTTCTCTATATTATCTACACTTAATTCTTCATATAGAAGCTTAGCTGTCTTAGGCCCTACTTCAGGGATATCTATAAGTTTTACCACTCCGTCAGGTATTGTCTCTTTTAATTTTTCATAATACTCAAGTTTGCCAGTTGTCAGAAATTCCTCAATTTTTTTAGCAATACCCTCACCAACGCCCGGGATATTATTTAATCCTTCCTGTTGGTAAATTGTTTCTATATCAATAGGTAAATTCTCTAAAACTAAAGCTATCTTTTCATAAGCTCGAATCTTAAAGGGATTTTCTCCTTTGATTTTTAACATCTTGCTAATCTGGTCAAAGATTCGGGATAGTTCTAAATTTTTCATCTACCTCGCCCCCCATTATTATATAATAAAACTCCAATTCAGCCAAAACCTCACTCAATTCCTTGCTAAAAAGCCCAAAACAGGGTAGTAAATTGCCAATTTTTCGAAAATTGGGACACATTTAAAGGCACTCTACGTGCGTTAAAAGGGCATTCCTGAAGGGGGTTTGAAAGCCTTGTAAATAAGGTTTTAAAGGAGAGAAATAAGAACAGAGAATTCGTCCTCTGTTCCTATACTATTGTGGTCATCCACTTTTTATAAATTTACTGCTTGAATTTTGAAAAATACGCATCAATTTCTGGCCTTAATTCTATGCCTGCTCTTTCAAAACAATTTAATAATTCTTCATATGCACCATTATTCCCAAGAAAGTCCCACAATTCTGCTGCGACTTTTAACTCATTATCCAAATCTAACATACCTTTTAATGTCCATCTTTCATAAGGTTTTGGTTCGTATGGATTGTAAGGAATCGCGATATATGATTTTACTTTTGCGTTTGGATTTTTCGCTAAGAAAATTGCTATCCATTCTAACAATGTCCTTTTGAAATCTTTAAAATTACTGATATTTGGTTTAGCTGTTTTTAAATCAAATAAATGAGCTGTTCCATCTGGGCTTTGAACAAACAAATCCACTTTTACGGTTTTTAATTTGTTCATTGTGCCTTTATTGCAAACTTTTCTTATTCTTTCGATTTCTTCCACTTTATTTGGATTTTTTCCAATTGTAAGTTCATTCATAATACGTTGAATTTCAGATTGAGCTTGTTCACTAATAGTATCACCAACTACGTACTGTTTTTGTGCAAATTCAAAGTTTAAACTTGCCAAGGTTTCTGCAACAGGTTCAAAAATAGATATACCAAAGGTAGTATTTAATGAGTGGATAAAGGAAAATAATACCATTCTATCACGACCGAGCAAACGATAATGAAAGGGCATATGACTGGTTTCTGGATTATATTTCTGAAACTTTTTCCTCAGGCTATCTTTGATCGTATTCTCGATTAATTTTATCTGTTCTTTTGTAAGCGACATTTTATCTCTCCTTTAAATGAAAAATAATTTCTGCATATGCAGATCTATCTTTTTCAACTCTATTTAATACAGGTCTTTTATACTGGTTTACAATTTTCATTCCCGCCAATTCAGCAATTTTAGGATAAAGACCGTATTTGTCATTAGCTACTAAGAAAATATCGTAGTCACATTGCATATATTTCTTACAATTGTTCAACACTTCAGAGATGCCTTTAATATAAGATTCTCTTGCTTCTTGCCCTTGCCCATCATATAAACGGCCTATTTCAAGCTCATCTTTCCTATTGAATCCAAAAAGGTCATATGCATAAGCATGTTGTTCATGGTAATCTATTAAACCAACATAAGGAGGACTAGAAAAAACACCTTTTATCTTTTTCTTTTCCGCTAATTCCCCAAAAGCTCTATTTTTCTTTTTTAATTCTAAAAAAATATCTATAGTTCTGCTGTCGCCTGTAAGACATTTCTGGTAAGTATTTGTTCTTAACCTATCAAATTGGTTCAGTCTATTTATTGTATCTTTCCCGTATCTATCCAACCAATTGAATATAGAAAATAGAGGTTTACATATTTTCCCGTGCTTTTTACAATAATATGTAGTTATTATTGGTTCTCTTAAAGAGCCTAAATCTGAATGTGTTGTCGCTCTACAAGAGCGAATAGTCCTGCTTAAAATAATTGCTAATACTTTTTTAGTTTGTGGATTCTTAACTTTTTTAATTTGCTCAAATACAAAATCAATTTCATCCCTTACCACTTGCAAATACCATTTTTCAAGAAAAGTTGAAGATTTTTTCTGTTTAAGAGGAATTTGATGTTTTTCAATTAGATTATCATAAATTTTTAGAAATTCCTTTTCTTTTATTTTTGAATATTCTCTTTCATTTATTTCATTTTGTCTGATTTTTCTTCTATATTCTGGTGCGGGAAAAAATTTATCATTAAATAATTTTAATTCATGTAATAATTCCTCTTCAAATTTTGTATTGTTCTTTCCTATTTGAAATTTTTTAAGTTCTTTTGTGATATTTTGCAAGTTTATAGCAACATCCTGAAGATCATGATTTTCAACTTTTATATTACTTATTAGCGAATTAAATGCGGAAATATCTATTCCGATTGCATGCATCCCCAATTCATTACATTGCACTAAAGTTGTTCCACTTCCGCAAAACGGATCAAGGATGATATCTCCTTTTTTAAAGTAAGTTTCTTTTTTAAAATTATCTATATGAGAATCTAAGAAATATTCTACAAGCTGAGGAATAAACTTTCCCTTATATGGATGTAATCTATGAACATGTTTCGTTGTTTCTGATTCCATATATTCTGAAAAAGAGAGTGCCCAGTTTAAATCATTGCCTAAACGCTTTTTCCATTTATCTTCTTTGGCATGATAATGGGATTTATAATAATTTTCTAAATCAGCAATATTAATTAGCACTTCGCCATTTTCGCCAAATTTTCTTATTCTTCCATATTGAATCAAATAAGAAATATTTGATGTACTTACCTGCCTTTGTAAAAACATTGCAGCCCATTTAGTTGCTTCTTTAATTGTTAATAACTGGTTCATAAATTTATTTTACTCCTTATTTTTTTACATTATACAATTTATTGTTTATTGGTTCTAATAAAATTATAATCCTGTCAGTGACAGTTGATAGCCACACTGCTAGAATTTAAATTTTTCTTATTACGCCTTTTATTTTACCAATTATTTTAACATTATTCTCATTGGGTTTAATAATTATTGCTTCCATTGTATCATTTTCGGGTTGCAATCTTATTCTATTTTTTTCTTTATAGAATCTTTTCACTGTTGCTTCATCTTCAATAAGGGCAACTACTATATCGCCTTGCTCAGCATCTTGCTGTTGAGAGGCTATTACATAATCTCCATTTAAAATGCCAGCATTAATCATGCTATCACCTTTAACTCTTAAAGCAAAAATTCCGTTAGGATTTTTTATGATTGATCTATCAATAACGATATTTCCTTCTATATTTTCCTGAGCAAGAATTGGTCTGCCTGCTGAGATCTCTCCGACTATAGGTATTTCGATTGCATTATTTTTATCATTTTCATTTGATGTGGCGTGACCTAAAACTTCAATGCCTCTTGCTTTATGTGCACGGCGAGAAATGTAACCTTTTCGTTCGAGTGCCCCAAGATGATCTTGAACAGCATTAGGAGATTTAAAAGAAAATTTTTCTTGAATCTCAGGAATAGATGGAGGATATCCAAATTTTTTTTTGTTTAATATTATAAACCCCAATATTTCACTTTGACGTTCTGTAAGAATTAAGTTTTTCATATATTCCGCCTCTAACTGTTTATGTCAAAATATTACTATAAATATTTACAGTTGTCAAGCTTAAATTTGAAACTTATATCTAAAACCTTATTTAACACAAATAATATATAGATTTCTTTCAAATCTCTTACAATATCCCTTGTATATTTATTTCTAAGGAAAAAATCTAAATTTCAATATTAAATATTATCCCCTGCTCTTTCCATTCTTGCCATTCGGGGTTGGTGAGTTCCGGTAATTGGGCGAGGAAGAGAAAATAAGAATAAGAGAGATGGGCTTGTTCAACTCTGGTATTTTCTCTAGCCTTCCTCTTAATTCCTTGCTAAAAAGTATAAAAAAATGGTAAAATTATAAAAATTTAAAGATATCTAATTATCTAAAACAATTATTAGCAGTTCTTTCCATTAATGTTTACTTCAATAATTAAAATAAAAGGGAGTAAAAAATTGATGTCTAAAAATCTTAATCCACTAACCATAGAAGAAGTAGCAGAGGAATGTAAAAATTGTGAAAAATGTCCTTTGTATCTTTCTCGCACCAAGGTTGTTCCCGGGGAAGGAAATGCAAAATCTAAGGTTATGTTTATCGGAGAGGCACCGGGAGAAGATGAAGACCTTAAAGGTAAGCCCTTTGTGGGTAAAGCAGGACAACTTTTGACTAAAATTCTACAATCGGTTGATATAAAAAGAGAGGATATATTTATAACTAATATGTTAAAATGCCGGCCACCGGCTAATCGCAATCCTTCTAAAAGCGAGATAGAAACCTGTCTTCCTTATTTAGAAACCCAGATTGCTTTAATCAATCCTAAAATTATCGTTACATTGGGTAATATCCCCACTCAACACCTTTTAGAAACCACTCAAGGAATCACTAAAATTCGAGGCCAGTGGTTTGATTGGTTGGGAGGAATAAAAATATTTCCTATGTTTCATCCCAGTTATTTATTAAGAAATGAGGGAACCTACCCGGGCAGCCCTAAAGACCTAACCTGGAAAGATATAAAAACCCTGAAAAAAGCCATGGATGAGCTTTAAAATTATTTTTATTTTTGTCATTACCGCCTAACACTCAATTTGAGTGCCGAATAATATTTTAAGTTTTATTAAATTTTCTTATTATATACCACGGTTTTACCGGTTTAGACATTTTTATTCTGATAATTTGTTTAGCATGGGGAGCGACTTCTATCTCTTCCCCGTCTTCATCCCACATTTTTTCGATTTTCTGGGTGAAAAAATCGTTATCCGGACCGAATATTTCAATCTCGTCTCCTGCAAATATCCTGTTTTTCTGTTCTATAGTGGCTATCTGATTGTCTTTATTATAATCTAGTATCAATCCGGCAAAATCGTAAGTCTTGATATAAGCACTACTATCATACCTTTGTTCCTCGCCACCTGGTTTAGTAAAATAAAATCCGGTAGTAAAATATCTATGACTTACTTTTTTTATCTCATCTAACCATTTTTCAGCACCAAAATATTCCTTACGTTTTGAAAAATAACTATCAATAAGATGCCGATAAGCCTTGACCACGGTAGCTACATAATATGAACTCTTCATTCTCCCTTCAATCTTAAAAACGGAAATTCCTGCTTCTATTAATGAAGGAATATGTTCTATCATGCATAAATCTTTGGAATTAAAAATATAAGCCCCCTTCTCGTCCTCAAATACCGGGAAATATTCCCCCGGTCTTGTCTCTTCCATGAGGTAATATCTCCATCTGCAGGACTGGGCACAATCTCCTCTGTTAGCATCCCGACCCACCATATAATTACTTAAAAGACATCTACCCGAATAAGAGATACACATCGCTCCGTGTATAAAAGTTTCGATTTTTATATCAGGAGGAGATTTTTTTATTATCTCTTTTATCTCTTCTAAAGATAATTCCCGAGCCAAAATTATTCTTCTAACCCCCTGTTCATACCAGAAATTTACCGCTGCATAATTAGTAGTATTAGCCTGGGTGCTTAAATGAATCTCCATCTCCGGGATAATATTTTTAACTATTCTAAGTACTCCCGGATCTGAAATAATTACCGCATCTAAATCCAGCTCCTTTAATTTAGCCACATATTCAGGTAATCCTACCAGGTCTTCATTGTGAGGTATTATATTAAGGGTCAGGTAAACTCTCTTCCCTCTATCGTGTGCAAACTTTATCCCTTCAGCTAATTGCTTTAGAGTAAAGTTTTTTGCTCCTGCTCTTAATCCAAAACTTTCGCCGCCCAAATATACTGCATCAGCCCCATAAATAATTGCCATCTTTAATTTTTCTAAATTACCTGCCGGGGCCAATAACTCCGGTTTTTTCATCTTTTAGCTCCTCTTAATTTAAAATAATTTCTCATTTCTTTACTATTTTGCTTTTAAATTTTATAAAATATATTATAATAATAACATAATTTTAATCAATTAACCTAATAGACCGAGAGGAGGGTGAAAAAATGAAGGTAAAAAATCTTTTAAATAATTTAGATAAAATTGCCCCTTTTTTCTTGCAAGAGAGTTTTGACAACAGTGGCATTCAATTCGCTGACCTTGATGCCCCTGTAACAAAAATATTACTATCCTTAGATGTAACTCAAGGTGTCTTGGATGAAGCTTTTGAAAATAAAGTAAATTTAATTATTTCCCATCATCCCCTTCTTTTTTCTCCTTTAAAGCAGATTACTAAACAGAAAAATCCCCTGCTTTTTAAAGCCGTTACTCATAAAATAAATATTTTAGCTATGCACACCAACTATGATCTGGCTGAAGGCGGACTAAATGATTATGTAGCTAATTTATTAGGAATAAAAAAAATTTCTCCTCTGCAGGGCAGTTCGGAAAAAGTTTTTAAATTTGCCGTATATGTCCCTACACAATATGCCGATAAAGTTAGCCGGGCAATCTTTAAGGAAGGGGCAGGAAAAATTGGCAAGTACACTGAAACATCTTTTAATATTTCAGGAAAAGGAACTTTTAGGCCTATGGAAGGAACTCGTCCTTTCATCGGGAAAATAGGAAAAAAGGAAGAAGTCCAGGAGACAAAAATTGAAACTGTGGTAACAGAAAGAGATTTAGAGTCAGTTATACAAGCGATGAAAAATGCTCATCCCTATGAAGAACCGGCTTATGATGTATATGAACTTAAAACAAAACCATCGTATGGGATAGGCATATTCGGAGAGATAGATAGGGAAGTGGAAATTTCTAAATTTTCCCTGGAGGTAAAAAATAGACTTCAAGCCCGCTATATCAGACTTATTAAATCTAACGAGCAAAAGATAAAAAGAGTAGCCCTTTGCACGGGAGGAGGAAGTTCTCTTTTAGAACAAGTTAATAATATGAATATCGATTTATATATTACCGGAGATATCACCTATCATAATGCGCTTCGGGCAAAAGAATTAGGATTAAATGTTTTAGAAGTAGAACATTTTGACACCGAAAAATTCTTTGTGGAAGCCCTTTATGGTCAATTGATAAAATTTGGAATTCCGAAAGGCATGTTAATTAAAAGCATAAAAATGGAATCACCGTATCGACTATTATAAAAGAAAAAGTATCGCGTATCTCGTGAATCGTATCTCAAGTAGGAGCGTATCCACCATACACTCCCTTATTGTCATTCCCGTGGAAACGGGAATCTATCTTAAATGGTATCTGGATTCCCACTTTCGTGGGAATGACAATAATAAACAGGCGAGACGCCTGTCCTACAAATTGGGGAATTGGTCAATCGGTGAATTGGTAAATTAATAAAAAATCAGGAGGATAGAATATGAAATTTAAAAAATTCGGAAACAAATGGGTGGTTAGCATCAATATAGGAGAGGAGGTCGTCGAGACCTTAAAAAAATTCTGTAAAGATAATAATATAAAACTGGGCACAATTAGCGGAATTGGCGCAGTTAAAGGAGCTACTATCGGATTTTATGATTTGGAAACTAAAAAATATTATCCCAAAGAATTAAAGGGAGATTACGAAATCACCAGCCTGTCAGGAAATATCTCTACCATGGATGGGGAAGTTTATCTTCATCTGCATATCAATCTAGCTGATTCAAATTATAATACCTGTGGAGGGCATTTAAACTCCGCAGTTATCGGAGGAGTCGGTGAAATTATAATCGAGGAAATCGAAGGAGAGGTAGAAAGAGGATTTAATGAAGAAGTAGGGTTGAATCTCTTATTTCAATAAAAAACAAAATTATATAAGGGCAGACCTTACGTCTGCCCTTATCATGTTTATTCCCTGATTATCCTTTAGAAAACTTTGTCAAAGGACCGTCCCTTGACAAAGTTTATGAAGAATATTTATCGTAACAAATAATTTCTGATAAAGGTTTTCTCCCGGTTTTGGTACCTAATTTTTCAGGATAACCTAAGGTTAATAAATTAACTACGCGCACACCTTCCGGTACACCTAAAATTTCTTTAACTTGATCCTGGTAGAAAGCGCCGATCCAACAGGTTCCCAATCCCAGGGAAGCCGCCTCTAAACTCATATGATCCAGAGCGATAGCCAAATCTATAGAATAAGCGTGTTCTCCATTAGACATTACATAGTCAGGATTAGTTCCACACCCCGCTATAACCACCGGAGCCTCTCCTACAAATTCTTGATTTTTACAAGCCGGAACTAATTTTTTTCGTATATCCTTATCTTTAACCACAATAAATTTCCAGGACTGAGTATTTTTAGCCGAAGGAGCTAATCTGCCGGCTTCTAAAATCTGCTGTAATACGTCTTCTGGAATTTCTTTGTCCTGATAATTACGCACGCTCTGTCTTTTTTTAATCGCCTCTAATACCATACTATACCCTCCTTTAATTTTTTAACAACGAATCCAAGAAATTAAATCATAGACAGGCGGGCCTGTCCTCGTGAAAACGGGGAACGCCTGTCCTACGTCATTTAGATTGACTCTTTATCTATTTTTTTCAAATCTTCATCTTCTAATGAATCTTCCAGATTGTCCAGTTCTTTTAATTCATCCTGTGTTTCAGAATTATCTAAAGTATCTTTATCTTTTTTCATCTTAACTTTTCTCCTTTATTTATTAACAATTTTCATATCTTGTTTTTTTCTTCTTCTCCCCCCTTAAGAGAAAGAAAAAAAGAAATATTTTATATAATTATAATACTTTTTATCATTAAAACCAAAATCTTTTTTTCAGAGATTCTAAAAATTTGCAAAATTATTTTGAAGTGATATAATGAATTTGCAAAGATGTAATTTTTTTTCAATTACTTTTTGGGTCTTTTGGGAGATATATTATGAGGATAACTAAAAGACAGAAAGAATTTTTACAATCGTTAATAGATTTATACCAAGACAAAGGTTCTCCTGTCCATTATTCAGAAGTAGCTCAAAAAATGGGAGTAAGCAAATGGACTGCCTATGATATGTTAAAATTACTCCAGAAAGAAGGTCTCCTGGAAGTAGAATACTTAATCCCGGAATTAGACAATTATAAATGGGGAAAATTGGGACGTTCTACTATAACCTTCTCCCCTACTAAAAAGGGACACACCATCTCTAATCTTCCCCAAAGAAAACTTCCCACAAAAGCAGCTAAATTTGATAAATTAAAAAAGAATATCATTCAAAAATTTGAGGAAATTAAAGGAAAGTTTAACCTAAAAGACCTATTTAAAGAAGCCTTGGAAACAAAATCTCCCCTTATTTTTTGCGCCTGCGTATTGCTCATTTTGATCCTTCTCATTAAAAAAATTACCGAGGGAATAGCTGAGATAAAATTATTAAGCCAAGTAGTTCCTCTCGATGCAACAAATACCTATATTGAATTAGCTCTAATTGTCTTTGTAGGAATGTGTTTTGGGGTTCTAACCAAATATATAAATAAAATTCCGAAATATGTAACCGGTCCAAATAATAATCTTGACGAATATGCAGGTTACATTCAAACTTATAACGAATATGTTTCTCAAATGGATAAAAAAGAGCAAAAATCATTATTAGATTTTTTAAAAGAAACTTTGGATGAAATGAATATAAAAAACAAAGAGTAAATTTTTTAAAATAATTTTAGCTTTTTTTATAGGAGGAAAATATCATGGATTATGTAGAAAAGTTTAAAAATTACACTACCAAACAGACTGTAAATCTTATTATGAAAGCCCTGGGTAATACCTCTGATGAGAATCTTATCCGAATGACCTATGCAGCAGAAAGAATCGCTCCCAAGTTCAAACCCGAAATAGGTAAGGTCAGAAAGATGTTCAAAGACAAAGCTCCTGCTTATTTTCTTGCCCAAAAAGCACTAAAGGAGATCCATCCCAATGTCCGGGATAAAATGGTGCTAAATTTTATGATTAATTATATTTTGTTGGGGCCAAAAAATAGAGAGAATTTTGAAAAAAAAGAAGGTATCCCCTGCCCCGCAGTAATAGTTATCAGCCCTACTATGAGATGTAATCTTAGGTGTACAGGTTGTTATGCCGGCGATTATTCCAAAAAAGATGACCTCCCTTATGAGTATGTAGATAAAATTATAACTGAAGCCAAAGAAATGGGAACATATTTCTATGTCATCACCGGCGGAGAAGCCTTTGTGAGAAATGATATGTTAGATATCTATAAAAAACATAATGATGCTGCCTTTATGGTCTATACTAATGGAACTTTTATAGACAGGGATATGGCTTTTAAACTGCAAGAATTAGGTAATGTCGCCCCGACTATAAGTGTAGAAGGATTTGAAAAAGAGACTGATGAGCGCCGAGGCAAAGGAGTTTGGAAAAAGGTAATGCAGGCTATGGATAACTGTAAGGAAGCCAGGTTAGTTTACGGTTTTTCTATTACTCCCACTAAATATAATACTGAAGTCGTCTATAGTGACAAACTTATGAAATTATTAACCGAAGAGAAAGGTTGTGCTTTTGGTTGGTACTTTACTTACATCCCCATCGGCAGAAAGCCCGATGTAAGCTTGATGCAAACTCCGGAACAGAGACTATATGGTTGGAGAAGAGTCAATTATCTGAGAAATAAATACCCGGTCTTTATCGGGGATTTCTGGAATGACGGGATGCACGTAAATGGCTGTATTGCCGGAGGCCGCCAGTATTTACATGTAAATGTAAGGGGAGATTATGAGCCTTGTGTCTTTACCCATTGTGCCACTCATAATGTAAGAAATACCACATTAAGAGAGGCTCTGGCTTCTCCCTTATTTAAGGCTATAAGGAAAAGGCAGCCTTATTCTGATAATTTAATGCTGCCTTGTATGATTATTGACAGCCCTAACGTGTTAAGGGAAATCGTTAAAGAAAATAACCCTTATCCCACCCATGGTAATGCTCATACCATAATAACCGAATGTGCAGAACATCTGGATAAATATTCTAAAGAATATGCGGCGCTCTGCCAGCCTTTCTGGGAAAAAGTGTATGTGAAAAATGAAGGAATGCCTGAAACAATCCCTGAAAAACTTGAAGATGTGAAAAAACTGATAGAAGAAATAAAAAAATAAAAGATTATATCTTTTCTTCTCTTTGAGATATAACCATAGCAAAGATTATTAACAATCCTCCTATCCAGGCGATAAGGCCTACCTTCTCTCCCAGGAGGAGGTAGGCGAACACCGCTGCAAATATCGGCTCTCCGGAAAAAATAATGGCGGTTTTGGTGGCAGTGGAATATCTTTGAAATCTATTTTGCATATAGAAAGCCAGAGCGGTAGCAAATATTCCGGTTATTACAATCGACCACCATATATCAGATGAATAGGAAAGATGGATAGCCGGTCTTTCAAAAATTAAAGCCATTAATAAAGATAATACGAAAACTACCGTTATTTGAGTAATTGCCAAAAGAACATAATCTAACTTTTTACTAAATAATCCCACCGATATAATGTGCATGGCAAATGATACTGCACATAACAAAACTAAAAAATCGCCTAAATTAAAACTAAAACTGCTGCTATAATTTAAAAACCATAATCCGATGAATGCTAAAACTACTCCTATAACTGAATTTCGATTGATTTTTTCTTTGATAAAAAAATGGGAAATAATGGGGACCAAAACTACAGATAAACCGGTAATAAAACCGGCTTTAGTAGCTGTAGTATACTTTATCCCCACAGTCTGAAAAGCATAACCCATGAAGAGAAAAATACCAATTAGAGAGCCTTTCTTTAAAATCATTATATTGATTTCTTTTATCCTCTTCCAGAATATTAATATTAGAATTAGAGCGGCCAATAAAAACCGATAAGTTAAAAAAGTATAGGGAGGGATTAAATCAATAACCCCTTTAATCAAGGCAAAGGTGGAGCCCCAAATAATTACTATTCCTAATAAATAAATTTCTGCTTGAATACCTTTCATAATTGCTTATTATATCCTTTAAAAATTATTTTTATTTATTTTGCAGCTATTTTTTATATATCCTTCTGAAACCATCCGTTTTCCAATCCCTCTTCTTTAAAAGCCCGTAAGGCTTCCCTGTATTCTTCCCTATTTATCCTCCTGGACAAGGGGGGAAACTGCCCAGCCTGGTAAGCCGGAAAATATTGTGCCATCAAGCTTATATAGGTGTGAGGAGAAATCTCCCGGGCAATAAAGCGCATAATCTTTTTAGTGCCGCTTAAACCCTCAGGTAAAACTAAATGACGAACAATCAATCCTGTGCGAGCTACTCCGATTTTATCTGTCACCAGATCCCCCACCTGTCGGTGCATCTCCTTCAACGCCTTCTTCATTATTTCAAAATAATTTGGGGCAGATGAATATTTTCTGGCTATCTCATTATCAGCATATCGGGCATCAGGTAAATATATGTCCACAACACCGTCAAGTAATTTCAAAGTATTTACAGAATCATAACCACTGGTGTTATAAACTATGGGAATACGCAAACCCATTTTGATAGCCGATTTAAGACTATTCAATATCTGTGGTACAAAATGAGTCGGGGTCACCAAATTAATATTATGGCATTTCCTTTTCTGTAAAGCAAGCATTATTTTAGCTAATTCTGATAAACTAACTTTATTGCCATTTCCTAACTGGCTTATGGGATAATTCTGACAATAAACACATTTTAAATTACAGTTGGTAAAAAATATGGTGCCGGAACCGAAGTAACCCACCAGGGGCGGTTCTTCCCCGAAGTGAGCATTATAACTGGAGACTATCACCTCTTCACCTGAACGGCAGAAACCTTTTTCTCCTTCTAAGCGGTTCACCCCACATTTGCGAGGACACACTTCACAGGGGGAGAGCAATTTATAAGCCTTCTTGATTCTTCTATCTAATTCTTCTTCTTTTATATTTAAATATCTCGGATATTTTAATTTTCTTATCAATTTGTTATTTTTTCACCTAAAGGTAATTTAATACCTCTTCTAAGGAATCTAACTGTAAATAATTTTCTGATAGAGGCTCTTCTTCCTCAAACTTCCAGCTTAAGTAAGGAATTAGAATACAATTTATGCCCAATTTTAATCCGGGATTCAAATCTGAACGAACACTATTGCCTATTATCCAGGTATCTTTTTTATTTAAATTATTTTCTGTTAAAATATTTTGATATTCCTCGACATTTTTATGTTTTAAGACGTAAATTTCTGAAAAATATTTTTTTAAACCACTTACTCGTACTTTTTCTTCCTGTACTTGAGGGTCTCCAAGGGTGGCTAGAATTAAAAAATACTTTTTGCTTAAAGTATCTAATACCCGATAAGCTCCATCGACCAATACAGGAATCTGTCTAAAAACCTGCCATCCAATCTCTTCAATTTTCTTTTTTAGTTCAAGGTTAATTTCTTTCCCGTTCTTTTGGGAAAAATATTCATAAGTCTTTCCCAAACTGAGAGGATATCTTTCTTTCACAAAACCATACTCTTTTATGTAGTTAATATCAACTTCATCAAGCTTAACTAAAGACTCTTCACTGTTAAAACCTAATTCTTGCATAAGCGATGAAAATTCATCACGGGCATGATTATATAACTTAGAAGTTTTAATCAAAGTATCATCTAAATCAAATATAATAGTCTTAATTTTTATTCTCTCCTTTTGCATAAATTCTTTATAATTATAACTATAATGATACGCTTTAGCAAACACTTTATTAGTATCGCGTATCGAGTATTGCGTATCGCGTAAAGAAAAAAATATTATGTCATTCCGCACTTGATGCGGAATCCATAAGTAGGGGCGTATTGCTATACGCCCACAAAGGTGCCAAAAAAAATGAATATAATAAAAATCTTTTATAAAGTTATAAAAAATGTGTTATAATATTTTTTGTTAAGCAAAATAAATTACCGCTTAATCAATTACTATAAACTAAAAACAGACTATTAAAATATTTAGAGAAATAAAAGTAAAAAAATTTGTTCAAGAATATCTATGGTTGGAAAGAAGGAAAAAATGAAAAGAAATAATAAAGATATTAAAAAAGGGAAAAAATCTATGATCAGAGAACTGCTGGAAACAGTAATCAGTGCCGGGATAATTGCTTTTATAATTATCACTTTTATCGGTCAGGTCACTGTAGTAAGGGGTGCTTCTATGGAACCTACTCTTCACGATAATGAAAGGCTTATTGCCAATAAAATTAGTTATCGTTTCGAGACACCTGAAAGAGGCGAAATAATAATCTTTAGGCCCCCTTTAGAAATAAAACGTAATTATATTAAAAGAATAATTGGGATTCCGGGAGATAAAATTGAAATTGCCAATGGAGAAGTTTATGTTAATGGCAAAAAATTAGAAGAGCCTTATGTAAAAAATATATCGTATGAAAATATGCCTCCTACAATAGTCCCTGATGATTCATTCTTTGTCCTGGGAGATAACAGGCCTAACAGTAGTGATAGCAGATATTGGGGATTTGTCCCTCGTAAGAATGTGGTAGGCAAGGCCTGGGTAGTTTTCTGGCCCTTGAATAGAATTAGATTACCGTGAGAATTGAATTAGTCGTTAGTGAATAGTGAATTTACTCCACTGTATTTTTATTTGTCTTATCTCGGGCAGACACAAGGTCTGCCCCTACAAGTTACTTATTACCCATTACTCATTACTTTTCTTATAGGTTTCAATAAATTTTTCAATTGAACGGTCGTAAGTTCTCTCTACTTCGGGAGGGAATAGACATCCCGGAAGTTCCCCCATATTCCAATGATAAGTAATGCATTCACAACATTTGCCTTTTCGACTGCAAGGTTCATAAGTACAAGTGCAATTTCTCTTATTTTTTTCTATATTACATTCCATTACTTTTCCTCCATATTTTATTAAATTATTCTTAATAACCCTTATTTTAAAGCACTACACTACTTTAACTTCTTTTTATATTAAATCAATTATAATTTAAAAAATATTTTAGTTCAATAATTTTATTAAAAACAAAATAATTTCAGTTAATATAAGTTTTAGTGGGGTAGTTAGATAAAAAGAAGAATAATGCTTTTTTCCTATCTTTTCTTCGCTTTCTTAACTCGATACCCGATACTATTACTCGATACTTTCTTTTGTTCATTTATTTTTGAATTACCTTATATATTACTATATAATAAAAAAGTGTAAAAATAATTTTAGCAAATTTAAAATAAAAAGGAGCAATAAAAATGAATCTAAGTAAAAAATATATACTTTTAGGAATGGTTTTAATTTTTATTACCACCAGTTTTGCTATGTTTTCTTTTGCCAGTGAAGAAAAAGATTATATCAACCGGGCATTAAAATTAATTGACGAAGAAAAATATAATGAGGCAGTGGTAGAATTAGAAGAAGCCCTGGCGATAGTTAAAAGTAAAGCTGATTTAGAATTAATTAATTTATTTTTATGCGAAGAAGACCCTCCAATGTTTGGTATTTACAACCCAAGAGAAAATGTAATATTTACACAGGAAGATACTATTTTCATCTATGGCGAACCAAGAAATTATACCTACAGAGAAATTCAAAAGGGCTTATATCAAATACACTTTAAAGCAGAAATTTATTTATTAGATTCTTCTGATAATGTATTAACTGGGGATATTAATTTTTTAGATTTCCCTTTAACTTCTCGAGCAAAAAATTCTGAAATATTTATCTCTAGTGAACTTCCGGTGAAAAATTTATCCCTTCCTCCTGGAGATTATAAATTTCGCTTTATCTTAAAAGATGCATTATCTCAAAAGACTACGGAAGCAACCATTGAATTTACCATTACAGAGTAAATTCTTAGATAAACAGACAGTGGGATACAGTAATTAGTAACATGTAATAAGTAACTCGGGGCGTATGCAATACGCCCCTTTTTTTTAGTTTGCTGTATAATTGAATTAGTTTAATAGACAGGCGAGACGCCTGTCCTACGGGGCTTCTGATTCCCGAATTCTCTCTCTTTTCTTTTCTTTACTATACTAAATACTAAATACTATTTCTTTATCGGAATCAGGCAGAGAAATTTTAGGGTTTCTGAGCCGGTATTTTTAAACTGATGTTTTTCTTCGGGAGCGACATAAACCACTGTCCCGCTTTTAATCCGGGTCTCTTTCTCGCCATCAGTGGTTACTCCTTTACCTTCTAAAATGAATACCTCATGTTCCCAATTATGGGTATGTAAAGGGCTGTACCCTCCCGGATCAACCTCAAACAACCTCATAGCAAAGTTTGGAGCCTTATCTTTATCAGAAATAAGCCATCTTACTTTAACATTTTTGGCTTCTTCAAAATCTACGGCTTCAGCTTTAACTTCCTTATAATCTACTATTTTCATCTTTTTCTCCTTTTTCTATTTTTTATTTTTGTTAAATATTTTAACGGATAGATATAAAATATATCTAGTTTTCAAATCAGACAGGTGGGCCTGTCCTCGTGAAAACGGGGAACGCCTGTCCTACGAAATTAGAATTATACTTGTTCTTCAATCTTTTCGCTTAAGGAATTTTTAACAATTGGATAAAAATCTTTCTCTCTTTCAATAATTGGAATATTTTGTTTTTTGGCTTCCTCTTTTTGAATATCAGTTGCATAGCTCCAACCAGCTAAAAGAACTTTTACTCCTAAAGTTTTGGTCTGAATCAAATGGTTTACCTGATCATCTACAAAATATATATCCCCGAACTTAATTTGATACAAATTTACAACATGCTTCATTTGCTCAGATTTGTCTTCTCCAAATCTCTTATCCAAAATATCTTCCGGTTTAATGGTAAAGCCAAAATATTCAGGAGTAAAAGATCTGGCAATTGCTTTTCTTCTATTAGAGGTAGCAATCACAATTTTAGTTCCTTCTTCTAATAATTTTCTTATCCCCTCTATTACTTCGGGATAGGGCGGCTCCAAATTAAACCAGGCTCTATAATTTATATTTTGCAGTCTTTCTCGTTCTTTGTAAAATTCTTTTTCATAGGCTTCAAAATTAAACTTCGCTGTCTTTCTATAATCGTCAAACTCTTTCTGATTCTTAATAGAATTATTTTCTTCTATTAATTTCTGGATTAAACCATAATCGGTTGCTCCCCGAATATAAGGCCTTAGAGTTCGGTAATATTTTATCTCTCCCTTATATTTCTTTTTAGTCTCTTCCCAATTTTCGAAAGTAAAAAGTTCTCCTCCAAAATATTTCTTTTTCCCCGGACCATAAAGTCTTAAATAAGCATTATGACCCACAAAAAGCGAATCTAAAACACTATCTACAATTACTCCATCAAAATCTAAAGCTAATATTTTCAATTATATGCTCCTTCAATCTAATTATTTTTATTAAAGATAATCCTCTCGTATAGGATAAAAAACGTCCATTACTTTGGTATTTGGCTCCAAAGGAATAACTTCATGTTCTACATTAGGGGGGATTACCGCTCCTTCACCCGCTCTTAATATTTTGGTTTCCCCTCCTGCAACCATCTTTATTGAGCCCGCTGTTACTGTTGCTGTTTGTTCATGAGGATGTTTATGTTTAGGCATAATATTGGTATTTGGGCCAAATTCAAAAAAGGTTACCATGGTATTTTTATTTGTTACAACCCTTAACGTAGAATCTTCTAAAACCTTCTTTGCTTTTAGTTCACTTATTTTAAAAAAATTTGCTTTTTCCATTATTGCTTTTCTCCCTTACATCTATAAATATTTTTATTTATCATCAGTAATTTTTTTAAAATTGAAATTGAAATTTTATTTTAAAACTTTTTCTAAAGCTTCCCGGTGAGATTGAAAGGCCAGGTGGGGAAGTTGATTAACCGTAAAAAATTCTGCCTCCTCCGCATCATCACCAGCGCAAAGTTTTCCTCCCACTATTTCAATTTCATAAATTATCGTAACTAAATAACCGTGAATTTCACTATTATTGGAATAAACCCCTATCAGCTTCTTCGATTTTCCTTTTAGCCCCGTCTCTTCAGCCAATTCCCTCAAGGCTGCTTCTGTGGGACTTTCATCTAACTCCATAAACCCGCTGGGCAGTGCCCATTCACCTTTACGGGGTTCTATTTTTCTTTTGATTAATAATACCCTACCTTCATTGTCTCTGACTATCACTGCCACTACCGGAGTAGGATTTTCGTAATATATCTTCCCACAACTCGAACAATATAATCTTTCTCTTCCTTCCAACATCTTTCTGACTAATTTAAAACCACAATAAGGACAAAATTCTATGAATAAATTACTTTTCATCTGTTACTAACTCCTTTTAGGGCAGACACAAAGTCTGCCCCTACTTTTTTCAATAAGCCCTCCTGGGCAAAACTGAAATAATTATCCTCTCCCAGTATTATATGATCCAGTACTTTTACCCCGATTATATTACAGGCCTCTACCAAACGCTCGGTAATATCTAAGTCATTTTTACTGGGATTTGATTCTCCGCTGGGATGATTATGTAAAAATATAACCGAAGCAGCAGATTCTTTGACTATCTCCTTTAATACCTCGCGGGGATGGACTATGCTTTCCGTTAGACTACCCTCTGAAATATCAATATCCCTAATAATCTTATTTTTTACATCTAATAATATTGCTTTAAATTTTTCCTTTTTTAAATCTCTCATGCACGGTCCATAATAATTTACTAAATCAGCAGCATTATGAATTTTCTTTTTAGGCAAATTGGTCTCTCTTAAAAGCCTTTTTCCTATCTCAAGAGCTGCCTTTATCTGGGCAAATTTAGCCAGGCCTATCCCTTTAAAAGATTTCACCTCAGTAAAACTCAAAGAATCCAACTTCCTTAAATTTTTAGTTTCTGATAATAAATCTTTAGCCAATTCCACCGAAGTCTTTCCTTGGTAACCACTAACCAATATTATTCCTAATAATTCTGCGTCTGTCAACCAATTTACACCATGCTTAACCAACCTCTCCCTCGGTCTTTCCTCATCCGGCCAATCTTTCACTGTATAACTTTTCTTCTCCATCTCTTACTCCTTTTCTAAAAGGGAAACAAAGGTGC
>JAYEJO010000011.1:0-2970 GCA_034660595.1 Candidatus Caldatribacteriota bacterium | reverse complement strand
AGGCACTTTTGTTTCCCTTTTATTCGATTTAAACGATATTGTAATTTTTCTCTTAAAAAAATATTTTCTTCAATATTCAGAGCTTCTTTTACTACCGTCTCTGCTTTTCGATAATCCTTTAAATGGTGTTCGTAATATTTAGCTAACTCTTCATAAGGATAATAGATAAATTCTCGGCTTCTCTCTATTATTTCTTTCCATATTTCTTCTGCTTCTTTCCATTTCCCTTGCCTCTTATAAGCAAAAGAAGCCAATCTCAATATCTCCAAGGCCTCTTCTTCTGCTAAATTGTGTTTTAAAGCTTCGGTATAATAATGGGTGCTCTGCTCGTATCTCCTCTCTTCATCAAACATCTTACCTATACTAAAAATATCCATCCCGTATTCGGTATTATTCAAAGGGTCTTCTACTAAAAAACACATCCTGCTGACCAGGGCTACCAGAGAAATAATATCCTGTAAATTATGTTCAAATACCTGTTTTAATTCTCGTGCATCTTTGGTTTTGAGATACCTGAAATAAATCTCGGGGACAAGATAACCCGGAACGTCGTTTTCTCTGATTACCCCCAGTATATCTCTTTCTACTGTAGATAGTGAGCAATTTTCCAATCTTCTTTTCCACAAACGGCGGGCAGGATAAAGTAAATCAAAATGACCGGGATCTTCTAAATTTAATTTCATCCCGGACATAATAAAGCGGCTCTGAATTAAGGGAACATCAAAAGTCTTACCATTATAGGAAACTATTGCCTCAAAATCGGAAAGCAGTTCATTTACTGCTGATAACAAAGCTCGCTCTTCATTAAAATCCCGCATAAAATATTGCCGAACACAAAATTGGTCTCCTTCAAAATATCCTGCTCCCACCAGAAAAATATAAGTCCCTGCTCCTCCGGCCAATCCGGTAGTCTCGGTATCCAAAAAGACGGTTTTGTTAATATCTATTCCTTTTAACCTATCATCTCTGGCTAAACTAGAAATAGTTTTGGCAGAAGATTGAAAAATTTGAAAAAGTTCAACCTCCCCGCATCTATAATCTTTGGAGAAATAATTTTCTCGGATAAAACTTTCCCCAAAAGGAGTGGAGATAAATTTTCCTGATACTACTTCTTCTATCTTTACTTCCTGATTTACAATATGTATGCTTTCCCTTTTTTGTGATCGAGTAATATTATTTATATTCTTTTTTAATTGGTCAATCTTTTCCAGCCGGCTCTTTAAGTCCATAATCAGTTCAAAGCCTCCCTTAAAATTAGAAGAGCACTCTCTTTCCCCTTTATCCCCACTTCGTCAATAGGACCCACACAGGAAGGACAGCCCTTTTCGCATCCGCAGCCAAGAATCAATTCCTGAGCTGCCTGTAGTAAAGCCTGACGCAGTTCAAACATCTTCTCGCTAAATCCTACTCCCCCGGGATAATTATCATAAATATAAATGGTCGGCCTTCCGGTAGAGGGGGAACGAACTTCCGAAACCGCCCTTACATCCTGAGGGTCACACATAACATATAAAGGAACAACATTAATAAGGACATTGGATAGAGCTAAAAGGCCGCTGCTTAAATTAAAAGAGCTGCCTTTACTTTCCTGGAGCTCTAACAGTTCATTAATATCATTAGTCAAGGTAAGCCAGTAAGCGGTGGTGTGCATCTCTTCCGGGGGTAAAGATATTTCACCAAAACCTATATTCTCGTGAGTATAAAATTTTATCTTTTTATAACAGGTAGAAACGGTAGTAATGGCCACTTCCCCATAAGCATGTTCCATATTTAATTCTTCGCCCTTCTCAAATACCTCTAAAACTTTTATATTAGTCTCGTCCTGGGCATCAGTATAATAATTAACTTTAACTTTTTCGGCATAAGCCTTCTGGTTCTGATAATCCAACCTGCAAATAGCATATTGTTCGCCTTCGTGAAGATAAATAGCCCCTTCATAAATAAGGGTGGGCACACTGGCCTTATCCACTTCTCCGATAACCTGCTCCTGCTGTAAAGTAGTATCAACAATTACGAAATTATCCACTGAGGCACTACGCAAACTTATCTCCTCGGTTGGATAGACTTCGCTCATCCAATACCATTTCTTTTCCACACAATGAAGTACTCCTTCCTTCTCTAAATACTCCAGAACATCCCGAAGTTTTTTGGTTCCAAAATCTTCTCCTTCTTCGAAGGGCAGTTCAAAAGAAGCACACCTGATATGACTGACCAAAATACTCAAATTATCCGGGTCAATAACTGCACTCTCCGGTGATTCCCCGAAAAAATAATCAGGATGATTTATTACAAACTGGTCTAAAGGATTACTGGAAGCAACTAAGATAGCTATCGAACTATTAGATCTACGCCCGGCCCTCCCGGCCTGCTGCCAGGTACTGGATATGGTGCCGGGATATCCGGCCATAAAACAAACATCAAGCTGTCCGATATCTATGCCCAGCTCCAGAGCATTGGTGCTTACCACTCCTTTTATTTCCCTGTCTTTTAAACCCTTTTCTATTTCACGCCTTAGGTTAGGTAAATAACCTCCCCTATAACCTCTGACTACATCCTTGGGCCTCCCCGTTTTGGCTAAAAAATCTTTTAAATAACTGGTCAGGACTTCGGTAGTCAGACGGCTCCTCGCAAAGATTATGGTTTGAATATCATAATTTAAAAAATAGGCCACAAAACGGGCTACTTCTTTAATTAAACTTTTCCTGATTCCCAATTCTTTATTAATTACCGGAGGATTATAAAATAAAAAATGTTTCTCGCCTTGCGGGGCGCCATTATTATCAACCAGAATAAATTCTTCTCCTACAATCTTCTGGGAAAGCTCCCGGGGATTAGCGATAGTTGCCGAACAGCAGATAAATTGAGGGCTCGAGCCATAAAATCGGCAGATTCTCTTCAATCTCCTTACTACATTGGCCAGATGGCTCCCAAATACTCCCCGATAAATATGAATCTCATCGATTACCACAT
>JAYEJO010000010.1:18778-22201 GCA_034660595.1 Candidatus Caldatribacteriota bacterium | reverse complement strand
GATATCTAGTGATTGCTGAAGTTAAGGTTGTTTTACCATGGTCTACATGACCGATAGTACCCACATTAATATGGGGTTTAGTTCTTACAAATTTTTCTTTTGCCATTTGATTTTTCCTCCTTAAATAAAAAAACAATATTTTTATACCTATTTAACTCGACTGGAGCCCACGACCAGAATTGAACTGGTGACCTCATCCTTACCAAGGATGCGCTCTTCCGACTGAGCTACGCGGGCATAATGCCTAAAGTGGTGGGGAGGGAAGGATTCGAACCTTCGAAGGCGTTCAGCCAGCGGATCTACAGTCCGCTCCATTTAACCACTTTGGTACCTCCCCATTATTCTCGTATCTCGTACTTATTAGCGTATAGCGTACAGTGTTTAGCGTATAGTATAACAAGCTAAAAACTTAAAGCGAAAAGCTAAAAACCATAATTCAAAATTCAAAACCTTTTGTTTTGTATTGCGTTATATATATTGTATGTTACATTAATTCTTTTTATTCTTTATTTTATTTTTCTCTTTTCTTATTTCATAATTCTTTCGCGGTTAACAATGTGATTACAATTCTAAATCTCAGCTCTTAGTTTCTTGTTTTTATTTTCTTCACGCGATACTCGATACGCGATACGCGATACTAATTTATTATACGTTATCTGGAGCCGATGATCCGGTTCGAACGGATGACCTGCTGATTACAAATCAGCTGCTCTGCCAACTGAGCTACATCGGCAATTTTACACATTATAATTATTTTTTATAACTAAGTCAATATTTTTGAAAATTATTTTGTAATTAATTCTAACTTCCTTTTTATCCTTTGTAAAGCATTATCTATGGACTTTACATGTCTTCCCAAATCAACTGCAATTTCTTGATAAGATTTAGCGTCTAAATAAGATTCTAAAACATCCCTCTCTAAGTCTGATAATATTTTTTTGATTCTCGCTTTAAGATTATTTAATTTTTCACTATTTAAAAATAAGTCCTGAGGATCATTTATGATTAAATTGTTTACAATGTCTAATAGGGTTCTATCAGAATCATCATTATAAATTGGCCTGTTAAGAGATATATATGAATTTAAAGGTATGTGCTTTTGTCGGGTAGCACTTTTTATGGCTGTAATAATCTGCCGAGTAATGCACAATTCAGCAAATGCTTTAAAAGAGGAAAGCTTCTTAAATTGATAATTTCTTACTGCTTTGTAAAGTCCAATCATTCCTTCCTGAATGATATCTTCCGTATCTGCACCGATCAAGAAATATGAGCGAGCTTTTATTTTGACTAATTTCTTATACTTATTAATCAGATACTCTTCTGCCAATAAATCTCCCTGGCAAGCTAAACGAACAAGCTCTTCATCATCATAATTCCGATAATTAATAAAACCCTTTTCCCCTTCTTTTAGCCTCATTAATTAATCCTCCTTGGAAATCTTTTTACATAGCGTATAGCGGGTAGCGTTTAGCGTATAGGATAAATCCATAAAGCTAAAAACTTAAAGCTAAAAGCGAAAAACCATAATTCAAAGCTCAAAACTTTTTTGTACAAACTATTGCTTTTAATCTAGGTGCTGGATTTATCCGACCCGTGTTGTTTTCTTAATTCCTCTGGTGGGCACGATTCATCGTGCCCCTACAAATTACTTATTGCGGGCAGACACAAGGTCTGCCCCTACATATTTTATCCATTACTATTTTCTTCATGCGATACGAATACGTCTCCTGTCTTCTTTCTTCTTCTTTTCTCACTCTACGCTCTTCGCTATACGCTCCACGCTATTTAGTTTTTTTCCACCTCACACCACTAGGAGTATCTTCGAGAAGTATTCCTTTTTCCTGTAATTTATCTCTAATTCGATCCGATTCTACCCAATTCTTCTCTTTTCTCGCCTTCTCTCTCTCTTCAATTATTTTCTTGATTTCTTGCTCGAAACTTTCCTCTTGATCAAAATCTTTTAAAATGCCCAATATCTTGCCGGCTAATTCCTGATAAAATTTAACAATTTCCTCTAGTACTTCTTTGTTCTTTTGCACCGGAGAGCTCAGATAGACATTTACCTCTCTGGCAAAACCAAATAATCGGCTTAGGGCAACAGGGGTATTAAAATCATCATCCATAGCTTCTATAAATTTCTGTTTGTTCTCTCTTCTTTTTTCTAATATCAACTCATCATTTTTATCTTTTGATTTTCTAAATTTGCCCTGTTTTAATAAATGTTTTGCATTAAAAATTGTATTATTTATTCTCTGCAAACTACTCTCTGCTTGCTGAAGCTGCTCTTCGCTAAAATTAAGGGGGCTCCTGTAATGAGCTGAAAGGATGAAATACCGAATTATTTCTCCTTTGTACTTCTGGTTAATATCTCTTACCTTCATTATATTTCCTAAAGATTTAGACATTTTCTGATTATTTAAACAAAGGTAACCATTATGCATCCAGTATCTTACAAACTGTTGATTGGTATAAGCTTCACTTTGGGCAATTTCATTTTCATGATGAGGAAAAATCAGGTCTGATCCTCCAGCATGTATATCAAAAGTTTTTCCTAAATATTTCATCGACATAGCTGAACATTCAATATGCCAACCGGGCCTTCCCTTCCCCCAGGGGCTCTCCCAGTAGGGTTCTCCTTCCTTCGCACTTTTCCATAAGGCAAAATCTATAGATTCCTTCTTTCTTTCATCTACTTCTACTCGAGCTCCTTCTTTTAATTCTTCGATATTCTGGCCAGAAAGTTTTCCATAACTTTTAAATTTAGATACATCGAAAAACACATCACCGTCTATTTCGTAAGCATATCCTTTTTCTTCTAATCTTTTTATCAGTTCTATTATCTCCTTGATATGTTCTGTTGCCCGGGGATGAACATCTGCCCTTTCTATATTAAGTGAATCAGCATCAATGAAATACTCTTGAATAAATTTTTCCGCTAATTCCGAGACTGTAATCTTTAATTCTTTTGCTTTATTTATCATTTTATCATCTATATCAGTTAAATTTTGTATGTATTTTACCTTATAACCCTTAAATTCTAGAAACCTTCTAACTACTTCAAAGATTATAAAAGGTCGGGCATTCCCTATATGAATATAATTGTACACTGTAGGTCCGCAAACATACATTCCTACTTCACCGCTTTTTAAGGGGATGAACTCTTCCTTTTTTCGGGTCAAGGTATTGTATATTTTCAAAGACATTCTTTTGTTTTTTTCCTTTCTAATTTTGTCTTATTAACCAATTGCCCAATTTACCAATTAATCAATTCACCGATTTACCAATTGACCAATTCTCCAATTAATCAATTCACCGATTTACCAATTGACCAATTCTCCAATTAATTTAGTCTTCCGGTCAATTTAGTTACCCAATTACCCTGTTAACCAGTTAATTCTAGTCGTTAATTTCAAATATAGGTTC
>JAYEJO010000010.1:0-18678 GCA_034660595.1 Candidatus Caldatribacteriota bacterium | reverse complement strand
CCAATTAATCAATTCACCGATTTACCAATTGACCAATTCTCCAATTAATTTAGTCTTCCGGTCAATTTAGTTACCCAATTACCCTGTTAACCAGTTAATTCTAGTCGTTAATTTCAAATATAGGTTCTCAGTTACAAGGAAAAAGTTAGTTTATACAGTTAACCAGCCTGATTTTTACTCTTCAACCGGGTAACTGGTAAACTAGTTAACCGGATAACCAATTCAATGCTCCCTACTCATTTTTCCAAACTTGAAATTTGTAACTTGTAACTTGCAACCCGTAACTTGTTACCCATCAATCATCACTGTTTTTCTCTGCGCTATACGCTAAACGCGCTCCACGCTATCTTCCTCTACGCTCTACGCTAAGCGCTATACGCTATCCTTTATTTTCTCGAAGATAATCTAACTACATTTTTAAATTCATTAGATTTTCTATCCATTACGCTTTTCACCCTGCCAAAGATCATCCTACCGGCAGGAGTTTGCAAAATACTGGTAACTAAAATATTAACTTTTTTCCCAATATATTTATGTCCATCTTCCACTACAATCATGGTACCGTCATCAAGATAAGCAATCCCCTGCTCTGGTTCTTTGCCTTCCTTTATTATTTGGGTATTCATTTCCTCGCCAGGTAAGATAACCGCTTTTAGAGCATTAGATAAATCATTGATATTTAAAACAGGAATGCCCTCAAGCTGGGCAACTTTATTCAAATTATAATCGTTGGTTATTACTTTGGCTTTAATGTCTTTGGCAAGTCTAATTATCTTGGCATCAACCTCTTTGGGTTCATTGTAGTCTTTTCCAACAATTTTTACCCTATTCTTTCTGATTTTAGTCATTTTATTAAGAACATCTAAACCTCGTCGCCCTCGGTTCCTTTTTAAAGAATCTGAAGAGTCGGCAATATGCTGGAGCTCAGACAAGACAAAACGGGGGATTATAAGCTCACCCTCTAAAAATTCTGTCTGACAAATGTCTAAAATGCGACCATCAATAATTACACTCGTATCCAAGATCTTGGGGTGGACAAAATACTTATTATTCTCTTTTCTTTTTACTTTATTAATGTTTCTAAAATACCCAAAAAAATTGACTATTTCATCTTTTTTATTAATTCCTATATTTATTCCTAAAGCTCCCATTATTACGCTTAATATAATGGGAAGATAAGAACCAATTATGGGAATAAATGAGAGTGAATAGGCTAACAAATTTGCAATAATAAGACCGATAATTAATCCAATTGTGGCAGCAGCAAAGTTTTGAGTGGGTATTTTTTGTAAACGGCAAATAATTTCTGAAAATAAACATTGGATTTTGGTATTAAATAAAAGTGAGAGCAAAAAACCAATTGTCCCTCCTCCAGCTATTGCCAAGATCTTGAATAAAATATTATAATAAATATATAAGTCAGGAATAAAATAGAATTCATTGTATACCCAATAGCCTATCACTGCGCCAACAATCATAAATATGATTTTTAAAATTCTTTTTGCCGGCATAGTTATTTCCTCCTTCTACGCGCTATTTTATTTATCAAAAATGAATCGGATTATCACCTCCCCCTTTTATATTGCACAAATTGTATTTTATAAATAATATTTTGATTTTTTAATTTATTATTTACGCCTTTAATTTACCAATTTAGCTAAATATTAAACCTTAAAACTCCTAAGCATTCGCCTGAAAACCAAATAAATTATAGCATGCTCTTTTATTTCTGTCAAAATAAGAATCAGTATCGTATTGCGTATTGCGTGAAGAAAAAGAAGCCAAATTCGTATCTCGTATCTCGTGAATCGTATCTCGCTAAGAACTAGTTAGTTGGTTAGTTAGTTACCTGGTTAGCTGGTTGAGAAAAAGAAGTCAGAAAACAGAAAATAGAACCTACTTTTCCTTATCCAAAAACTGTAAACTGAAATCTTGTATTTAGTATTAACCGATAAACAGGATAACTGGCTAACCGGTTAACTAAAAACTAACGACTAAATAAATATTTCTTGACAAAGAGATTGACCTGTAAGTATAATTAAATAAAGTTAAAATTGAGAACATTAGTAATTTCATTAAAACTATCTCGGTATTTTTCTAAATAACAAAATGTTTTCACGGGGGTACTAATCATGAATAAAGAAAATGGAAATGTTACTTTTCAAAAAAGTGTCGACCAATTTTTAATCCAACATAGGAGTATCCTCGACCTTATGACTAAATATCAAGAATCTAATGCCCGGGTAAACCGAGCAATTGCTAAAGCGGTTACCCAATGCGGTTGTATAAAAATTAAAGCAAAAAAACAAACCATTCCTTCTAATACAAAATTAACGGAAATCTCTAAATTTATGGATACCCATGTAGAAGGCTCATTATGTGATAGTTGTAAAGAAATTATCGAAACCGAATTAGGTTCAAGTCTTTTTTATGCTACCGCAATATGTAACATATTAAATTTAGATTTTGATGAAGTAATTAAAAAAGAAGAAGAAAGAATCTCTACTTTAGGGATTTATAATCTAACGTAATTTGTTAGCTGGTTACTTGGTTAACTAGTTAGCTGGTTTATTAATCTGCTGGCCTACCAATCACTTTGTCTACCGGTTAAGCAAGTTGTTAGTTGAGATTGCTTCGTCGTTGCACTCCTCGCAATGACATTTTTTTTATAGATTTCAGCTCCCTGCTTTCGCAAAGCCTACCCTTTTTACTCTGAATTCTGACTGCTGAATTTTATCTCTTTCCTTCTTCACTATATAACTCGTTACTCAATACTATCTTATCTTTTAACTTCTTTCTTCTATTTTCTTAACCAACTAACCGGGTAACTAGCTAACCAGCTAACTAAGAGTAAGATTTATAGCTTCCTGAACAGTCCTTACTCCTATAATCTCTAAACCTTTTTTGGATGAGAGGTTATTTAAACTCTTTAAATTACTTTTCGGAATAATACATCTTTTAAAGCCCAGTTTAAATACTTCCTGTATCCGTTTTTCTACCTGATTCACCATCCTAACTTCTCCAGCCAGTCCTACTTCTCCAAATATAACTGTAGCAGGATCAATCGGCACATCCTTAAAACTTGAAGCTATAGCCATAATAATAGCCAAATCTAAGGCAGGTTCTAATACTTTTATTCCACCGGCAATATTTACATGAACATCCTGAGAGTGTAAAGAATATCCCACTCTCTTTTCGAGAACCGCCAGGATAAGTAAAACCCGATTATAGTCTACACCGGTAGTCATTCTTCGAGGGATACCCAGGTTGCTATAACTCACCAGGGCTTGCATCTCCACCAATAATGGCCTACTACCTTCAAAGGTAGCTGCCACCACTGAACCGGAAACATGAGAAGGTTTTTCCGAAAGAAGTAATTCAGAAGGATTTAATACCTCCATCAGGCCCTTTTCTTCCATTTTAAATATCCCTAATTCATTGGTAGAACCAAATCTATTTTTTGTAGAACGAAGTATCCGGTAAATATTGTATTGTTCACCCTCCAGATAGAGAACAGTATCTACAATATGTTCAAGAACTTTAGGCCCTGCCAGTATTCCTCCTTTAGTTACATGTCCGATAATAAAAATAGAGATTTCTTTGCTCTTGGCTAAACGCATTAATTGAGCAGTACATTCTCTTACCTGACTAATGCTTCCCGGTGAGGAACTAATCTCGTAATCATTAATAGTTTGAATGGAATCTACAATAACCACTTTTGGTTTAATTTCACTGATATGTTTTTTTATAACTTCTATATCGGTTTCAGAAACTAAAAAAAGCTTTTCCGCAAGAGCACCTAATCGGGTGGCTCTTAATTTAATCTGATAAAGTGATTCTTCTGCGGAAATATATAATATTACCCCACAGTTGCTGCTTAAGGAATTGGCTATTTGTAAAAGAAGGGTAGATTTTCCAATACCCGGTTCTCCCCCAACTAAAATTAGTGAACCCGGGACAATCCCTCCGCCTAATACTCTATCAAACTCCGAAATTTCTGTTTTGTATCTCGATTTACTTTCTTCTATCTCAATTTTGCTGATAGGCAAAGGAATAGAATGCCCTTCAGGATGAATAGAATATTTTTTCTCTTCTTTAAATACTTCTTCAATTAAGGTATTCCATCCTCCACAATCGGGACAGCGCCCTAACCACCGGAAAGATTCATAGCCACATTGCTGACACCGAAAAACAGATTTTTCTTCTTTACCCATTTTAACTCCTTAACTATCTTGATTGTATAAGAATTTCCTTTTTCAGTAAGCCCTAATTAATTTTTAGTTATCATTATGCAGCTAAATACTATTCACTATTCACTAACGACTAATTTAATCTGGTTATTTTTTCTTTTTAGAAAATATTATTTTCCCATCCTTTGCCTTAATTAATATACAATCCCCTTCTTTAAACTCCCCAGCCAATAACTTTTCAGAAATGGGATTTTCTATCATCCTTTCAATAGTCCTCCTTAAAGGACGAGCTCCAAAATTAGAATCATAACCCTCTTTAGTCAATAATTCTTTAACTTCCTCTGTGGTTTCCAGGTCAATCTTTTGCTCTTCTAATAATTTTTTTACTTCATTGTTTATTATTAGACTGGCTATTTTTTTAATTTCCTGCTTAGTAAGGGATTTAAAGACTATTACCTCATCAATTCGATTTAAAAATTCCGGTCGGAAGGTTTTATTCAATTCTCCCATTACTCTATTTTTTATATCTTTGTAGGAAATCTCTTCAGGTTCATTGCCCCCCCGAAACCCTAAAGTGGCTCCTTTTTTAATCAGGGTAGCCCCAACATTGGAAGTCATAATTAGAACGGTATTTTTAAAATCCACTACTCTCCCCTGGGAATCAGTCAATCTACCATCTTCAAATATTTGCAGTAATATATTAAAGACATCGGGGTGTGCTTTTTCTATCTCGTCTAACAGAACTACCGAATAAGGTTTTCTTCTAACTTTTTCAGTTAACTGACCTCCCTCTTCATACCCCACATAACCGGGAGGAGCACCAACCAATCGGGAAACAGCAAATTTTTCCATATATTCTGACATATCTAAACTAATCAATGCATTTTCATCACCAAAAAGAAATTCTGCTAAAGTACGGGCTAATTCTGTTTTACCTACTCCGGTAGGTCCCAAAAATATAAAAGAACCGATGGGACGTTTGGGACTTTTCATCCCGGCTCGAGCCCTTCTTATGGCTTTAGAAATAGATATTATAGCTTCATCCTGCCCAATTATCCTTTTATGTAATTCCTCCTCCATTCTAAGTAATTTTTTTGCCTCTTCTTCTTTGAGAGAAAAAATTGGAATTCCGGTCCAGCTGGAAACAATTTCTGCAATATCTTCTTCTGTAACTCCCACTTTACTAACCCTTCTCCTGGTCTCCCATTTTTCTTTCATCTTTTGGAGTTCAGCTTCTAACTTTTTTTCTTTATCTCTTAATTGAGCTGCCTTTTCAAATTCTTGCAATTTTATTGCGGATTCCTTTTCCTTCCTTATTTTGTTTAATTCAATTTCTACTTCTTTCATATCGGGCGGAGAAATAGTATTTTGTAATTTAATCCTGGAGGCCGCTTCGTCTACCAGATCGATAGCTTTATCCGGCAAAAATCTGTCCGAAACGTAACGAGCTGACAAATGTGCTGCTGCCTCTAAAGCTTCATCGGTAATTTTTATCTTGTGATGGGCTTCATACTTGTCTCTAAGCCCTTGCAATATTTTAACAGTCTCTTCTATCGAAGGTTCAGATATATAAATAGGTTGAAATCTTCGCTCTAAAGCAGCATCTTTTTCAATATACTTGCGGTATTCATCGGCAGTAGTTGCACCAATAACCTGAAGCTCTCCCCTGGCTAAAGCAGGCTTTAATATATTAGAAGCGTCTATTGCTCCTTCAGCTGCTCCGGCACCTACCAGAGTATGAATTTCATCAATAAATAATATGACGTCATTTGATTCCTGAACCTCATTGACAATTTTCTTTAATCTCTTTTCAAATTCACCCCGGTATTTAGTACCAGCAACAATTAAAGCTAAATCAAGGCAGATAATTCTCTTTTCTTTTAATATCTCCGGAACATCGCTATTAATTATCTTTTGAGCCAAACCCTCTACAATAGCCGTCTTTCCTACCCCGGCCTCTCCTATTATGCAGGGATTGTTTTTCTTTCTCCTGCTTAAAATTTGTATCACTCTTTGAATCTCCATGCCCCTGCCAATAACCGGGTCTAATTTATCTTCTCGGGCTAATTTAGTTAAATCCCTTCCAAATTCATCCAAAGCAGGGGTCTTCGTTATTCTTTTTCCTGGAGCAGATGGAAAACCTTGAGCTCCGCCCTCCATTAGAACTTTCATAATCTCTGAATAAACATTATCCAGATTAATACCCAAGTCAGCTAAAATTCTAACCGCTACTCCGCTTCCTTCTTTTATTAACCCCAATAATATGTGTTCGGTACCAATGTAGTTATTTTTTAATTGACTTGCCTCTTGAGAGGCTAATTCTAAGACTTTTTTCGCTCGAGGAGTAAAAGCAATCTCGCCTACTTGCTGATACTCGCCTTTCCCTACTAATCGTTCTACCTCTTCTACTACTTTATCTGCATTTGCCCCCAATTGTCTTAAAACCTGTGAGGCAACTCCTTCTTCTTTTATTAAACCAATAAGAATATGTTCAGTCCCTATGTAGTCATGATTTAGGTTTATAGCTTCTTCTTGAGCTATCATTATAGCCTTCTTTGCTTTTTCGGTATATCTTTTAAACATTCTTAATGCACATCCTTCCATTTTAGTAAATAATTTTATACTACTTGGTCAGTTAGTTAATGTCAATTAGACTAATTGACCAATTCACCAATTAGCCAATTTACCAATTAATTTAATTACCCAGTTATCCGGTTAACCGGTTTTCCAGTTAAATTAGTCGTTAGTATTAAATACAAGTTTTCAGTTTACGGTTTTCAGTTCTCAGTTTATTGTAAAGGCTTCTTTATTCTATTTTCCTAACCAATTAACCAGGTAACCAGGTAACCAACTAACTAATTATATACGCTATACGCTATTCGCTAATTTTTTCTCTAATCAATGCCGCTCTTTGTATATCCCGGCTAAAAGAATCTAAATCTTTGCCTACTAACATTTGCAAATAGGCAGGTTGCATTAGCAACATCAATTTATTTAGAGTCCCTAGATTAGGATGGGAAATTATCCCTAATCCTACTCCGAACCTTAATTTAGATAAAAGTTCCATTGCTTCCGCTGAAGATATGATACGGGCACTACTCAAGATACCATAAGCCCTCCAGGTTTGATCTTCCAATTGTCTTTTAGAATTAGATAACAGTTCTTTCCTTACCTTCTGTTCCTTGCTTATTATCTGTTGATTAACCTTTTCTAAATTGTCAATAATTTCTTCTTCGGAAAGACCTAAAGTAATTTGGTTGGAAACCTGAAATAAGTTTCCCATTACTTCGGTTCCCTCTCCATAAAATCCTCTCACTACATAACCTATTTTAGATATGGCTTTTAATATATCATTTATACGGTTTACCATTGCCAGGGCCGGTAGGTGTAACATTATTGAAGCCCTCATCCCGGTTCCTACATTAGTGGGACAGGAAGTTAAATATCCTTCTTTTTCGCTAAAGGCATAAGTTACCTTTTTTTCAATTTCATCGTCAATCTCGTTAATAAGTTTCCAAATATTATTTAATTGCAACCCTGAAAGTAAATATTGAATTCGAAAATGGTCTTCTTCATTAACCATTACACTTAATGTCTCTTTTTGATTAAAAACGCACCCCCGGTAAGGACGTTTCTCTCGGGCATGGTAAATGCTGATTAGATGTTTTTCCACTAAAAATTGACTTTCCAGAGGAGTCAACTCATCCAGTAAAAGTAAATTAGAATCCCGAAAAAGGGAATCTTCTTCTACAATTTGTCTGATAAACCCAAATATATTTTTTAATTCCGCTTGCTCGGCTCGTGAAGGAAAAGGAATACCTTCTATATTTCGTGCCAGTCTTATTCTCGAACTTATCACTATGTCCGATAAAGGGCCTTGCCCGCTAATCCACTCAGCCGAAGATTCTTTTAAATTTTGCAATATTATATTTTTATCTTTATTTTGCATTTTTTCTCTTTAATACTCCTTCAAGCTTCAGTATCTCATCTCTTGTCTTTGCTGCCTTCTCGTACTCTTCCTTTAATACCAGTTCTTGTAATTCCTTCCTGAGTTGTTTGATTTTCCTAATTTTATCCAACTTACCCTTGGATTGTCGCGGTATTTTCCCCACATGTTCACTATTCCCATGCAACCTTCTTAAAAGAGGGGTTAATTGTTCTCTAAAATCGTGATAACATACACTACAGCCCAATTTTCCGGATTGTTTAAACTCATCATAGGTTAAATGGCAATTGCTGCACTCCACCTCTTTACCCGGAATAACCCCTTCCTCTTTATGGTAAAGGTCTATAGCATTTAACAGGCCGGCCAGCAAATCATTAATATCAAACTGGGGAAGAGGAAATATGGAAAATTTATCACTAAAGGTGGAGGCGCAATCTTTGCATAGATGAATCTCTGTTTTTTGCCCTCCGACGATTTTAGTAAAAGTTATAGTAGCTTCCTTTTTCTTGCATATTTGACATAACATTTGTCTTTAATTTTCCTCCATTATTTCTTACTATTTTCCACTTACTTGGATTCCGCTTAAATTATACTTTATAATATAAATAATTGTCAATTATATCAAATAACAAATAATCGTTAGTGAATGCTAATTCGTATTTCGTGAAGATAGTTAGCCAGATAACTAAATAAATTTGCACCTTGCATCTTGTATCTTGCAAGTTATATTTTACACTAACGACTATTCATTAAGGACTAATTCAACTGGGCAACTGGTAAACAGGATAACTAACTAACCAATTAACCAGCTAACTATCTAACTATCTAGCAGCGTGGTATAATAATTTAGAGATAATTTTTTAGTTAATTAATGTTTATAGGGCAAACAAATTCAATTAAGAAAAGCTTAAAATATTTTAAAAATGAGTTTGATGTAGAAAAATGAAGGAAATTAATAATATAGAAGAAATAAAGGAAAAAAAAGAAGAAATAAAATTTTTAGCTGACAGAATGCTGGGTAAATTGGTTAAATGGCTGCGCATTTTAGGCTACGATACCTCTTATCCCTCCTTCGATAATGATTTATCTCTTATCCTAACTGCCCGGCAGGAGGGCAGAATACTGCTCACCAGAGACACTAACCTTATCAAAAGACGAAACATCTGCGATTTCCTGTTTATAAAAGGCGACCACTGGGAAGAACAGTTGGCAGGGATAATAAAGGGATTAAAATTAGAAATTGATCTTAATTCAAAAATATTTTCTCGTTGTTCTCTGTGCAACACCCCGACTAAAGATGTCGATAAAAAGGAAGTTAAAAATTTTGTCCCTCCTTACGTATTTTTAACTCAAAACAAATTTGTCTATTGCCCTTCTTGTAAGAAATATTACTGGAGAGGGACTCACTGGCAAAGAATGATTCAAAAAATTCATAAATTAGTCGTTAGTGAATAGTCGTTAGCTTTAAATACAATTTTCAGTTTTCAGTATATAACTAAAAATTCAAAACTTAAACTTTTTTCTGCATGAAGCATTGCTTTTTAAAGAATGGGTCGGATTTATCCGACCCATTCTTAATGCGGGTTCGATGAATCGAACACCTGCAGGAAAAGAAAATTCCTATACAATAAATTTATTTCTTGATAAATTTTTATTTTTCCGGTAAAACTTCTATGCCGGGAAGTTTTTTTCCGCCTAAAAATTCTAAAGAAGCTCCACCGCCGGTAGAGATATGAGTCATCTTCTCCGTTAACCCCGCTTTATCGATTGCGGCAATAGAATCTCCGCCGCCGATTATGGTTACGGCCTTCCCCTGCATATCTGCCAATATTTTTGCTATTCTATTGGTTCCTTTGGCATATTTTTCTATCTCAAACACTCCCACTGGTCCATTCCAGAATACAGTCTTCGCCTTTTTAATTTCCTTCTCAAATTTAACTAAAGACCTTTCGCCTAAATCCACTCCGATACCATCTTTGGGGATGTTGTCTATTTCAAACAATTTACTTTCGCCCCTTTCTGATACCTCTTTTGTTATTACTAAATCAACCGGTAAAAGTATTTTGTTACCCTTTTCTTCTGCCCTCTTTAACATCTTTTTTACTATTTCCAAGTCATATTCTTCTAACAGTGAATTACCTACCTCATAGCCTAAAGCCGCCAAACAGGTGTAACTCATCCCTCCGGCAATCAATATCTTATCCGCGATAGATAATAAATTCTGGACAATTTCAATTTTCCCGGATATCTTTGCTCCTCCCAATACTACCACAAAAGGTCTTTCGGGATTCTCTATTAAATTACTTAACACCTCTATCTCCCTGGCCATTAAAAATCCGGCATAAGAAGGTAATAACTCTGCAACTCCTACCGTAGAAGCATGGGCTCGATGGGCAGTACCAAAGGCATCATTTATAAAAATATCGGCTAAATCGGCTAATTTTTTAGAAAATTCGTAATCATTTTTTTCTTCTTCCGGATGAAATCTTAAATTTTCCAATAAAATAACTTCACCCTTTTGCATATTTGAGACGACTTTTTCTACTTCTTCTCCGATACAATCATTAACTTTTTTTACATTTTGTTTTAATAATTCACTCAATCTTCCGGCTATCGGGTCTAATCTTAATTTCTCAACTACTTTTCCCTTGGGACGGCCTAAATGGCTCATCAAAATTACTTTTGCTTGATGAGACATTAAATATTTAATAGTAGGAAGAGCGGCTTTTATTCTTGTATCATCAGTAATCTCTAATTCTCCGTTTAAGGGGACATTAAAATCAACCCTTACCAGAACCCTTTTACCTTCTAATTGATTGTCCTTTAAATCTTCGATAGTCCTTTTTTGCATCCTATACAACCTCCAATATTTTAAAATAGTCGTTAGTGAATAGTCGTTAGTATGAGAAGGCACGGCACACCGTGCCTCTATTTTTCTTTTGTAGGGGCACAATGAATCGTTCCCTCCTTGTTTTACTGCCTTTGCTTACCTTGTTAAGCGAGTATCTACTAAAACAGAGATTACGAAAAAAAGAAATTTCTATACAATTAAATTAATGTATAATGCTTAAGTTTAATTCGATTGATTTTAACGAATTAAATCAATTATACAATTATGCGATCCACTAAACAATGAAATTTACAAAATACAACTTTGCAAAAACATGTCAAAAGGCCGTCCCTTGTCAAGTTTTTAGTTAAAAATTGCCGCTAAAAGAGCGGCAATTAAAATGGCCGGTAATAAATTTCCTATCTTAATCTTTTTTATTTCCAATAATCCAAAGCCTATCCCTAATATTAAAATCCCTCCCACTGCAGTCATCTCATTTATTATCTCAGGCGAGAGAAAGTCTTTAATCGTTTGAGCTAACAGAGTAATTCCTCCCTGATATAAAAAAACCGGAATAGCAGAAAACAATACTCCTATTCCCATGGCCGCAGTAAAGGCGATAGAAGTAAGCCCATCCAGCAATGATTTAGTATAAAGTATATCCGGATTGCCGCTTAACCCCTCTTTGAGGGCACCCATTATTGCCATGGACCCCACACAATACAATAGGCTGGCAGTTACAAATCCTTCTACAAATCTTTCTGAGGTATTATTAGTTTTAAATTTTAGCTTAATTCTTTCCCCAAATCTTTCCAGGCCCTCTTCAATACCGATTATCTCCCCAATCACTCCACCTATTACCAGAGAGAATATCACCAATAATATATTATCAGTTTTAAGAGCCATCTGCATACCAATTAATAAGGAAGCTAACCCCAGGGCTTGCATAACAATCTTTCCAATTTTTTCAGGGAATTTACTTTTCAAAATATATCCTACTGAACACCCTAAAAAAATGGCAATTACATTTACTATAGTTCCTCTCATTAATAAATCATCCTTTTGAATAATTTAATATTCTAATTGATACTTTTTTTATTATACTCTAAAATTTAGTAATCGTCAGTATTTTTTTTAAATATACATCTTTTAAAATAATTTTAAATAAAAAGAGGAACATGTTATACTTTAATTTGTAGGCTGCAATTAGTTATTTGGTTAGCCAGGATAAAACGTGTTTCGTATCTGGTGAATCGTATCTCATAAAAATGGTTAGCCGGTTAAGGAAATAGCGTTTAGCGTACAGCATAACTAACGACTAATTAATCGGTTAATTGGAGAATTGATGAATTGGCTAATTGATGAATTGCAAATCAAGGAGTAAATGACTTTTTGAATGAATTAATTTTAGATAAAAAAAGAATTATCAGGGGCATAATAATTTCCCTAGTTATTGGAATAACTGCCTTTTTAGTTATTACTTTTGTTACTATTGAACAAAATACCTGGACAAGTTTATCTTATATTGATAAAAAATACCTTTTCTTTGCTTTTATTCTGATAGTTTTTGCTGCAGGGATAGATGCTCTCAGAATAAAAATGACTGTAGAAGCAGTTAATGAAAAAATTACTTTTCCCGAAGCCTTAAAAGTTTACTATATTAGCAACTTTGCCGGTGGTATAACCCCTTTTTTCTCCGGTACCTTACCCACTCAAATATATCTGTTTGATAAAAATATAAAAAATAAAATGACTTTAGGCAAGGCTACAATGGTTGCCACTATTATGCCTTTGATCAAGACCTTAGTTTTTGCTATTTTTACCCCTATCATTTTTTTTACCTTCAAAAAAACAATTACTAATTACACCATTCTTTCTTCAATCCTTATCAACGGAGCTATCTTAATTTCTCTTTTCTTTCTCTTTTTGTTTATTCTGGCAGCAAAATATCCGGAAAAAATGATAGGAATAATTTTTAAGATTCAGCATTTGCCCTGTATCTTAAAATTTTCTAAAAAAGAAACAATAAAGCACTTCTTTGATAGGGTAACCATGGAAATCAAGGAATATCATAAGAGTTTTTCTCTGCTAAAAGAAAATTGGATTAAACTGCTACTATCTACCCTCTATACAATTATCTTTTGGTGCACTTTTTTCCTAACAGCCCCTCTTCTTCTTAGGGGATTTAACCTAAATTTTAACCTTTCTCATGTATTAGTAATGCAAATTATATTCTATTTTATTTTACCTTTTATGCCTACTCCGGGTGGCAGCGGAACAGCAGAGGTGGGTTTTGCCTCATTATTTTCTTTCTTTGTCCCTCTTCACCTTTTAGGTCTCTTTGTAGGGGCCTGGAGATTTATCGCCTTTTATTTTAATCTGTGTATCGGGGCTATAGTCCTTTTGGTAGAAATTAAAAGGTTAAAAAAGATAAAAAAGAAGAAACAACAGCGGCGACGAGAAGAGGCATTAGACATAAAGTAATTATATTTCTTCTTCTTTTATTTTCCTCTTGGCCTTAGCTCTAATTCCTCCAAAAGATTTAATAATTTGATCGATTCCCAGAGCAATTATCAATATTGGCCAAAATTTCCAGATATTTTCTGATATCACGAAATCGAAAAAATATCTACCTAAAAAGATGGTTCCTATAGCTATTAATATTATTCCAAAAAAAATAGATTTATTTTGCCAAATTTCTTTAATTCCCCAAATAAGCAAAATTACTGGCCACAGATTCCATACTCTTCCCCATATTTCTAAATCAGTGAAATTCTCAACTATAAATATGATACCAACAGCTAATATTATTAATCCGAAAACCCAATTCCCCTTACCTTCTTCACTCGCACTCATTAATTTTCCTCCCTCAATATTTTCTTTCTTTTTAATAGGCGAATTTTCTTTGCTTCCTGCCAGATATATTCCAGGTCATAAAAATCCCTTTTCTCTTTAGAAAATATATGAACTATCACATCACCATAATCCAATAATATCCACCCTGTTTCAGGTTTGCCTTCATAATGTAGTAACCTAATTTTATTTTCCTTTAATTTTCTCATAATAAAATTACTTATTGCTTTTAATTGGGGTTCTGAATCGCCACTAGTAATTACAAAATAATCCGCAATTAGAGTTAATTTGTTTAGATTTAATATTACTGTATCTTTTGCTTTTTTTTCTTCGGCAGCTGCTGCAGCCATTTTTGCAACAGCTAATGAATTTTTACTCAAAAACACACCTCCTTTTTTTGTTAGTTAGTTACATGGTTACTTGGTTAACTGGTTAAGTAGATTTCAAGTTACGATTTACAAGTCGGATCAGTTAATTAAGCTAAAGAGTTAAAACTACAACTATAAAACAATAATTCAAAATTCAAATTTTTGAAATCTTCCAGTTGCTCAACCTACCAGTCATCTTGGGTAACTAGTTAGATAGCTACATGGTTAATTAGTTTTGTATTTATTTACTGACTAGTTAACCAGGTAACCAACTAACTATCTAACGACTAATCAGCCATATCCTTCCCCAATATTATAACCAAATCTAAGTTAGTCTGGTCTTGATATTTTTTAACAATTTCAAAATCTTTAAATAATTTTTTAAATTGATTATCTAAATTTACTTCTTTTAAATAAACTATAATTTTAGTTTTTTCATAATCAAAATGGTCAGCATTGCCAACATTGACGATTTCAAATCCCTGTAATTCTAAATCTTTAGCTATTTTATGGGCAATACCCGACATAGCATTTCCATTTAAAACTTCTACTTTTACTCCGCTATTTTTACCATAGATCAGTGATTTCACCCTTTGCCGAACTTCTTCTATATCAGGTTCTAGGTAACTGACTCCCTCAATGTAAACTGGCTTACTCTGAATAGTTTCAACTTTAAATTTTTCCTGATCCACGCCTCTAAACAAATTTGCTAAGGCAATAGCATCTTGTGCTTCTATATTAGTCTCTACATATCCTTTCATCCCTTCAGATATCTGCGGAATCTTGGTTATAGAATCAAAGTTCATCATTTTTTTTATTACAGCTAAGGCTAATTTTTGTTGCCTTTTTATTCGGCCTAAATCTCCCAGTTTATCGTGCCTGAATCTTATGTATTGCAAAGATTTTTCGCCATCTAATATTTGCTTACCCGGGTAAAGATTTATTTCTACTCCTCCTGCTTTATCCACATAATGCATCTCTTTTTCTACATCAATCTCTACCCCGCCTAACTCATCAATAATATTGACAAATCCGTTAAAATCTGCCACTGCATAAAAATGAATCGGCACACCTAAAAAGGAGCTGACAGTTTTAGATATTAACTTTTGTCCTCCAAAGGCATAGGCATGATTTATTTTATCCATTCCTCTCCCTGGAATTTCCACCCTGGTATCTCTGGGGATGGACAGGATAAGGACATCTTTAGTCTTAGGGGAAACACTCAAAAGAACGATGGTATCCGCACGTCCGTGGTTTTCAATCTCGTCACAGCCCACAATTAAGATATTTACCCGATTGTAAGACATTATGTCAGAACTGAAGGGAAATATCCCAAAATATTTTAATAAAAAGATTAGAACAGCTAATAATAGGACAGAAAACATAATTAAGATTACTTTTTTGTCTTTTTTCTTTTTTAGCCTTCCTCTTCTTCCCCTTTTTATATTCTCCCCTAAATTATTTTCGTACATCAAACAAAAACCACCTTGGTTAAGATATTATTCCTGGCTTCAATAGAAATTGGATGAATTAATGAACCCTTACTTATCAGATAGAGTAACCCTTTGTCCAGAGCCATTAAGACTGCCCTGTCTAAATCTATTTCTGCCATTTTTCTTACTTCTTCCACCCCGTTCATATTCCTTAAAGGTTCAATCTTATCACTCAGATAAATTATCTTATCCAAAAGAGACATTTGAGCCGCACCGGTACTATGTGCTTTTATTGCTTTTAAAATAACCGGATCTTGAATATTAAATTCCTTTTTTGCGATAACTGCTCCTACTAAAGGGTGTAACAATTTAGGAATTTTTTGAATAATTTCATCAAGTTCTATATTGTTTTCTAAAACCATTTTTTCTAAAGTTTTATAATCTAAATCTTTGGCGCAATCATGTAATAATCCGGCAACTTCGGCTTTATCTGCATCATAACCATATTTTATAGCTAATTTACGGGCAACCTTAGAGGTATTGACTGAGTGTTCCAATCTCTCTTCGCCCAGCATCTTTTTTAATCTTAATTTTATTAAATCGATATCCACTCTTATCTCCCATCTCTTGTTTTAAAAGGCTCTCGGCATAAAATGTTACATTTTACGATATAATCCCTTTTTGTAGATATATTCTTCCACCTCTTGGGGGAGTAAATATTTTATACTTTTCCCCTCTCTCACTCTCCTTCTAATATCAGTAGAAGATATAGTTAAAGCGGGAATTTCCATAATTTTAATAATATTTTTAAATTTTTTGTCTAATTTATTCAAATCATATCCCGGCCGGGTTGCAGCCACAAACTGACAAAGCTTAATTAATTCCTCGCTTTTATACCAGGAATCTACCTCTAAAAAAGCGTCGGCCCCGGTTATAAAAAATATTTTAACCCCATTGTTATATTTCTTTAAAAATTCTTTAACAGTGTCTATGGAATAAGAAGGCCCCGGCCGATTGAGTTCAACTTTGGATACCTCAAAAAATTGGTTATTGCTGGTAGCCAGGACTGTCATTAAATATCTATCTTTAGGGTCAGATATATTATTTTCTCTTTTGTGGGCAGGCTGGCGGCAGGGGACAAATATTACTTTATCTAATTTAAATTCAATCCTTGCTTCTTCAGCTGTAAATAAATGTCCGCAATGTATGGGGTCAAATACTCCACCCATTATTCCTAAACGTTTGATGCTCTCTTTCTCTTTAAAAATTATTCTTCCTCCATTTTTGGTTAGCTAGTTGCCTGGTTACTTGGTTAGCTGGTTAGTTAAATAACCAATTAGCCAAATAACTAGCTAACTAAATTACGGTTGTAATTCTTCTTCCGTTATGCTTTCTTCAGCTTTTCTTTCTGTTTCACTCTGTTCGGGCTCTTTCTCTTTCTCGCCCTCTACTTCTCCATTGATTACTGTAAAGATAATATCCTTCTCCGAATAAATCCAGTTCTCTATCTTGTCTCCATCTTTAAAGCTGACCTCTATTCGCGAAGGATAGTCAAAACCAAAATACCCTTTTCTTTCTAAAACCTGTTTATAGGGGAGTGATTTTGCTTTCTCTAACTGAAGCCACAATTTTTCCTCTTTATCTTTCAATCCCAAAGAACTATAAATTTTGGCTAATTGCACATAAGAACGCCAATATGGTGAGGGGTGCTCAAAGGAGATTAGATTAGTTGTTTCTTCTATATCGATAACTTTTTTATAATTTTCTATAGCTAAATTAGTAAACTGCCAGGTGCTTTTTTCTCCTAAAACTCGATAAGTTTCACCCCTCCAGTAAAAAGCCTCCAATAAATTCGGTTCCATACTGGCTGCTCTTTTAAAATAAGGGATGGCACTTAATAAACTGTTTACCGAAGGAGCACTTCCCTTAAAAAGATATTCTTCCGGATTTCCAATTATTTTAATTCCCTCATCCAAATAATCATTTGCCTCATCTGATTGAACCCGGGAGGTGCTCTTAAAACTGCCTGCTAAATTCTGAAAGGCATATTGATTTCCAGGATTTATTTTTAAAACTTCTTTCCATTGTTGTATCGCTTGATTGTAATCACCGGTCTGTCTATATACTTTTCCTAGCCAGTATTGGGCATTCTCAAAATCAGGATTCAGTTCTATAGCTTTTTTATAATATTGTTCGGCCATCTCATAATTTCCCTGAAGGAAATATTCATACCCGTTTTTATAATAGGTCTGATAATCCTGGGCATAAATTATTGCACTGCCCAAAATTAAGATTAAAAATAAGACCAATAAACTTAGACCGGTTTTATTAAAATATTTTTTCATTATTCTTGCACCCTCCCCGCTTTTTCTTGTTAATATTCCTTTTTGTAGACAAACGAAACGCCTGTCATACCAATTAAAATTATTTAATTGTAAATTTAAGCAGCCAGAAGTATCTTATGATTCTTTCAACTTCTCTACATAATTCATTCTTAAATTTGCCAGTAAATTTTCAATCCTCTTAAAATCTTCCGGGTTCAGATCATCTTTAATCTGCTCATATAAAAATGCTACCGTATCTATAGCAATTTTAGCTTTTTTTAAATCTTTATTCATTTCTTTAGTCTCGGGATTCATAATGAGACCCAAATACTCCCAGGCCTTTCCGCTCAACATACTTATAAACCAAACAAAAAGAGCAGGTAAATCAGGTTCTTTAAAACCTTCTTCTTGTTTTTCTTCTTCTTTGGCTTTCTCTTTTGCCTCTTCTTTTTCTTCTTCCTGCGCCTTTTTCTCTTTTATCTCTTCGTCTTTTTCTTTTTTATTATCTCTTGCTTTTTCTTCCTTTTTCATAATTACTATTATTCTCCCCCCTTTTACTTGTATATCGTATCTAAATAGTTAGCTGGTTAGTTGGTTACCTGGTTAATTAGTTAATAAATAGATATCAAACCGGTTGATTAAGCTAAAAAGTTAAAACTAAAAGCGAAAAACCATAATTCAAAATTAAAAACTTTTTCATATAAAGTATTGTTTTTAATGTACATTTACATAGA
>JAYEJO010000009.1:0-1348 GCA_034660595.1 Candidatus Caldatribacteriota bacterium | reverse complement strand
AATAGGAAATGCCAAAAATGCCGGGCTAATGGCAGCACACATATTAGCTATTGAAAATTCTAAAATTAAAGAAGGACTTAAAGACTATAGAGAAGCTATGGCTCAGAAGATAAAAGATATAAAGATACAGTGATAGGTGATAAGTAATGAGTAATGAGTGACAATAGATAGAAAGGAGTATTAACCATGGGAAGTGTAAAAGATTTGGAAGTATTAGAACACCCAAGCTCGAATAGGAGTGGCAGAGGAAGATTTATATTTTCAGACCGTTATTCAGTCTTTGATTGGGGGGAGATGCCTGACCATATTTCTGATAAAGGAAAATCTTTATGTATCTCTGCGGCTTATTTTTTTGAAAAATTAGAAACTATGGGTATAAAGACACATTACTTAGGTTTAGTGGAAGATGGTCAATTAAAAAGAATATCTGATGTTAAAAGTCCTGTAGATATTATGGAAGTTAAATTGTTACGGGTATTAAAGCCCCCCAAAACTGCCGATGGTTATGACTATTCAGATTATAAAAAAGAGGATAATAATTTATTAGTCCCTTTAGAAGTTATTTTTCGTAATTCTTTACCTTCGGGTTCAAGTGTATTTAAAAGGTTAGAAAAAGGGGAATTAGAATTAAAAGAATTAGGATTAGAAGAAATGCCTCTTCCCGGCCAAACTTTACACAAACCATTTTTAGATGTCTCTACCAAACTTGAAGAAAGTGACCGATATCTAAGTTGGCAGGAAGCAAAAGACATGGCCCATCTTGATGATAGTGAAATTGATGAGATAAAAAGAATAACTTTATTGATTAACGAATTAATAACCGAAGAAGCAGAAAAGGTAGGGTTAAAATACGAAGATGGGAAAATAGAATTTGGATTCGATGAGGAGAGGAACCTTTTATTAGTGGATGTGTTAGGGACTTTAGACGAATGTCGTTTTACTTTTGAGGGAATGCCGGTAAGTAAGGAGATCGCCAGATTATATTATCGGAAAACTCCCTGGTTTAAGGAATTGATAGATGCCAAAAAGAAGGATGAATTAAGTTGGAAAGATAAAGTAAATCAATCTCCTCCACCCTTACCGCCAAGATTAAAGGAACTTATTTCTATGGCTTATTGTGCTTTTGCCAATGAAATTACCGGAAGAGTCTGGTTCCCTGAGATTCCGGCAATGAAAGAGATATTAGAAGAAATTATTTCATTTATATAAAATAAAGATCAAAAATTACTTTAATTTTAATTTTAAAAGGAGTTAGTGATGAATAATAATAACCAGGAAGGAAGAAATTTAAAAAAAATTTTAGATGAAAATGATCTTGCCGAAAATGAATATAAAAAAATTGTAGAAG
>JAYEJO010000008.1:0-22477 GCA_034660595.1 Candidatus Caldatribacteriota bacterium | reverse complement strand
CCTCTATTCTCTTTTTTCTGAAAAGCGATTATGTTTAACATCTTTTCGGTTGCTTCTATGGCTGCCAAAACCTGATCGGGGTTAACCCCTTTGGTGATAAAAGTTTTGTGATTTTGCCACCCCCAGGTAATGGTGCATTGTACTAAAGCATCCGTTTTGCCTCCGGGAGGTATATTAACCGTATAATCTAAAAGAATTGGCAAAGGATAATTTATTTTTTTTGCTATTTTTCCAATGGCATTCATAAATGCATCATATCCGCCATCCCCTTGGGCACTCTCTTCTAATTGTATCTCTTTATTCTTCCCTTTATCTTTGTACAGCAATTTAACTACCGCGATAGGCCTCAATTCCATACTGGTCACTATATTACATAATTCTAATTTAAAGGTCTTCTCTTGCGGTGTTTCTAAAACATCTGAAATAATATAAGGTAAATCGCCTGCTGTAATAGTTTCTTTTCTATCGCCAAGTTCAATAATTCTCTCTAACACACGTTTTTTTTGTGCTTTAGTAAGCTCGATGTCAATTTCCTCTAAATTATATTCTAAATTAGATTTTCCGCTTAGTTTACCCAAAGAATATTGTCTCTTACGGTTAAATCGTTCGGGAAAAAGAGAGGTAACGTAAAGATTGCCTTTCTTATCTCCATCCGCATGAATTCCAGCAGTCTGTGTAAAGACATTAGAACCGCATATGGGTTTGTTAAAAGCTACTCGTTGTCCGGAAAAGGCTTCAACTGTTTTACTGAGATGAAATAAGTGTGTTTCTTTAATTCCTGTTTTAATTTTAAGAAAATCGTGAAGCCCAACTACCACTTCCTCTAAGGGAGCATTTCCCGTACGTTCACCCATACCATTAACTGTGCAATGTACTCCTTTTATCCCTGCTTCTACGGCTATTAAAGTATTTGCCGTGGCTACACCATAATCATTGTGGGCATGAAAATCAAAATGAAGATCAGGATATCTTGTTAATATTTCTTTAATAAATTCGGAAACCTGGGAAGAAGAAAGGATTCCAAGTGTATCAGGTAACATAAATCGTTTAATCGGTTCTTCTTGAAGACTATTTAAAAGATAATAAACATAATCTCGAGAATTGATCATCCCCTGAGACCAATCTTCCAAATATATATTGCAAGCAACTCCCTTTTTATTAGCATAGGCAACAGTTTCTTTTATATCTTGAACATGTTGTTCTTTGGTCTTCCTTAACTGATTTTTTAAGTGATTTATTGACCCCTTGCTAAGGATATTCATTATTTTTCCGCCAAAGTTACAGATCCAATCGACCGATTCTGTCACGTCTACAAATCCTAAAATTTCTATCTTATCTACACGGCCCGCCTTTTTAGCCCAGTTAATTATTTTGGCCACAGATTGTTCTTCACCTTTACTCACCTTAGCACTGGCAATTTCAATTCTATCTACTTTTACTTCTTCCAGTAAAATTTTGGCAATGGTTAATTTCTCTTGAGGAGAATAACTCACGCCCTTCATTTGTTCTCCGTCTCTTAAAGTAGTATCCATTATTTCTATTTTCTTGTTCACCTTTAATCACTTCCTTTTAATTAGCCGTTAGCATTTAGTTAGCTGGTTAACTGGTTTGTTGGTTAATTGGTTTAGTGTTAATTCTTTAATATACTCATTCCTCAACTAACTAAACAGGTAACCAACTAACTACCGATGAGTAGTTGAAGCTGAATTATAAGCTATCCTATTTACTGCCTTAAGATAAGCCCTGAGGCTGGCTTCCAAGGTATCAGTGCTTGCACTTCTGCCGGTAAAGATATTTCCTTTCTTGTCCCTTATTTTCACCGTCGCTTCCCCTTGAGCATCCTTACCTCTGGTTAAAGCCCGCACATTGTAATCTACTAATTTTAGCTTAAATTTGGTAATGCGGTCTATTGCCTTAAAAGAAGCATCTATTGGACCATCTCCACAGGCTGCATCTTCAAAATTTTTATCTTGGTATACCAATCTTACTGTCGCGGTTGGCAAAGTATTATTACCGGTATTTATATGAAAATAATCTAGTTGAAAGATCTCTGGGATCTTACCTATTATCTCCTCGGATACAATTGCCTCTAAATCTTCAATAAAAATCTCTTTCTTTTTATCTGCCAACCTCTTAAATTTTTCAAACACTTCATTTAATTTTTCTTTATCCAAAGTATAACCCATCTCTTCTAACTTATTCTTAAGGGCATGCCGTCCTGAGTGTTTTCCTAAAACCAAACTATTGCTTTCTAAGCCTACTGATTGAGGGGTCATAATTTCATAGGTAGTACGCTCTTTCAATATTCCGGCCTGATGGATACCTGCCTCATGGGCAAAGGCATTTTTCCCCACTATCGCTTTATTAGGTTGAACCGTAAAGCCAGTTAATTTACTCACCAATCTACTAATAGGATATATTTGTGTAGAATTAATCCGGGTAACTTTATTATAAATATCCTTCCTGGTTTGAAGGGCCATAGAAATCTCTTCCAAAGAAGCATTTCCTGCCCTCTCACCAATTCCATTTATAGTACACTCTATTTGAGTAGCTCCATTCTTTATGGCTTCTAAAGAATTAGCCACGGCTAATCCCAAGTCATTATGACAATGAACGCTAATGATCGCCTTTTCAATATTAGGAACATTTTCTTTAATACCTTTTATTAATCTCCCAAATTCCTCTGGTTGAGCATATCCTACTGTATCAGGCACATTTATTATAGTAGCACCGGCCTTAATTACTTCTTCAAAAATTCTGTATAGAAATTCTTTCTCGCTCCTACTGGCATCTTCTGCAGAAAATTCCACTTCCGGACAAAGCTTGCGGGCATATCTTACCGCCTCAACTGCTTGCTCTAAAACTTGTTCAGGAGAAAGCTGCAATTTATATTGCATATGAATAGGGGAAGTAGCGATAAAAGTATGGATTCGGGGCCTTTCGGAATACTTAATTGCCTCCCAAGCTCGTTCAATATCTTTCTTTACTGTTCGAGCTAAACCAGCAATGGTACAACCTTTAATGGTTTGAGCTACCAGCTTCACCCCTTCAAAATCCCCTGGTGAAGCAATGGGAAAGCCAGCTTCTATTACATCTACATTAAGATTCTCTAATTGTCTGGCTACCTCCAATTTTTCATTAGTATTAAGCGATGCACCTGGACATTGTTCTCCATCTCGAAGAGTAGTATCAAAAATTATTATTTTATTTTCCATTATTCTTCCTCCCTTAACATCTTTATTCTGCTTTAGAATAATAAGTTCCGATTACTTTAACAAAGGTAGTATGTTTCTTTAACTCCTCTAAAACCTCCTGAGCACTCTGTTCAAACAAACCTTTTTCAAAATCAGTATAAAAAATATATTCCCAGGGTTTTTGTTTACTCGGTCGGGATTCTAAACGAGTTAAATTAAGGTCTCTTAGGGCAAACTCTTTAAGGCATTTGTAAAGAGCCCCTGGTTTACTTACTACTGCAAAAATAATAGAAGTCTTATTACTTTTAGGGTCAGGAGATATTTCAGAAGTTAACACTAAAAAACGAGTATAGTTATGTTTGTTATCCTGAATCCCTTTTCTTATAATTTTTAAGCCATAAAGTTCTGCAGCCCAATTACTGGCAATAGCAGCAATATTATTTTTCTTTAAATTACTAATCATCTTTACACTTCCTGCCGTATCATACACCGGGATTATTTGACAATGTGGTAAATTTTTTGACAGAAAACTTTCACATTGAGCCAGGGCCTGGGGGTGAGAATATACTTTTTTGATTAATTTAAAATCAATCTCTTCCTTGGTTATTAAGCAATGCTCAACCTTTAACTTTACTTCTCCCACTGCAAATAACTTTTGGTGTAATAAAAGGTCATGTGCTTCATTTATCCCCCCGGTTTGAGAATTTTCTACCGGTAAAATACCGTATTCAGCTTCTCCATTATTTATGTTTTGGAATATTTCCCCAAAAGTTTTGCAAAGCACAGGTTTAATAGAAGGTCCAAAAAATTTAATCGCCGCAATCTCACTAAAAGCTCCTCTTTCTCCCTGAAATGCTACCCTATTTTGCAAATTTTTCACCTCCTTTATTAATTCACCAATTCTCCAATTTGCCAATTGACCAATTATGTTGCAATCGGATTTATCTACCCCGCTATTATTCGAGTTTCATAAATCGAACCTCTACAACATTAGAACTAAAAACTTAGAGCTAAAAACAAAAAACTATAATTGTTATTTTTTTCTTCTATCTTCTATTTTCTTAACCAGCTAACCAGGTAACTAACTAACCATCTAACTAAATGCTATACGAGATACGAATTTAATTTTCTATCCAGGGCATCATGCTCCGTAATTCTTTCCCTACTTTTTCAATAAGAAAACCCGCTTCTCTATTACGCATTGCCCTAAAGTAAGGCCGCCCTACCTGATTCTCGGTAAGCCAGTCTCTTGCAAATTCTCCACTCTGAATTTCGTCTAATATTTTTTTCATTTCTTTTTTAGTTCCCTCGGTTATAATTCGCTTGCCGGATTTTAAATCTCCATACTCTGCAGTGTTACTGACACAGTCTCGCATATGAGTGATTCCGCCCTTATAAATCAGATCAACTATTAGTTTTAATTCATGCAAACATTCAAAATAAGCAATCTCCGGTTGATATCCGGCATCAACCAAAGTACTAAATCCAGCCTGAATCAAAGCGGATACACCTCCGCAAAGTACTGCCTGTTCTCCAAACAAGTCAGTTTCGGTCTCCTCTTTAAAGGTAGTCTCTATTACACCAGCCCGGGTTCCGCCTATTGCCCAAGAATAAGCTAAGGCAATATCTTTAGCATTTCCGGAGTAGTCCTGAAACACTGCAACTAGATTAGGTACGCCCTTTCCGTCAACATACATTTTGCGAAGCATCTGACCCGGACTTTTAGGTGCAATCATAATTACATCCACATTTTTGGGTGGAACAATTTGACCGAAATGAATATTAAATCCATGAGAAAACATTAAGACATTACCTTCTTTTAAATTTTCTTCTATTCCATCTTCAAAATATACCCGGCCCTGTACTTCATCAGGGATTAAAATTTGTATTACATCCGCTTTTTTTGCTGCTTCAGCAACACTCAATACCTTTAAGCCATCTTTCTTAGCCAACTTTATAGACTTACTTCCTTCGTATAACCCTACAACAACATCAATTCCACTATCATTTAGATTGAGGGCCTGTGCTCTTCCCTGACTTCCATATCCAATTACAGCTACCATCTTCCCTTCTAAATACTCTTTTTTTACATCTTGGTCATAATAAATTTTTGCCATTTTTTTACTCCTCCTTTTGTTTTGGCTTTTTATCTAATATTTAAAACTAATCGGTTTTACCTATTGCTCTTATTATTTTTAATCGATCTATTTATATTTTAAAAATATTTATTCGGCTTATTTTTTTAACCGGGAGGTAGTAACACTTCCCCTGGATAAGGCAATTTTTCCGGTCCGAACAACCTCCTTTAAGCCAAAGGGACGCAATAGTTCAATTAAAGCATTAATCTTGTCCTCTGTGCCGGTAGTTTCAATAGTCATTATCTGACTATTTACATCAATTATATTAGCTCTAAAAATATCTACTGTTTGAATTATCTCCGAGCGAGCGGGTAAGGAATTAGTATTTACTTTGATTAAAGCTAATTCTCTTTCAACTGAATTTTGAGGAGAAATATCTTTAACTCTAATCACATCAATTAATTTATTTAACTGTTTAGTTATTTGTTCCAAAACCCGTTCATCTCCTTTGACTACAATAGTCATCCTGGAAATGTCAGTTTCTTCGGTATGGCCAACAGCCAGACTTTCAATATTAAAACCGCGACGGGTAAATAAGCTCGCCACTCTCGCCAAGACACCGGGATGATCTTTTACTAAAACTGCTATAGTATGTCTCATTATTATTCAACTCCTATCATTTTAGATATGGGTGAACCTGGAGCTACCATAGGAAATACATTTTCTTCTTTGGGAATAATACAATCAATTAAAACAAATTTATTTAAAGAAAGGGCTTTTTCTAAAGCAGGATATAATTCTTGTTTTTTATTCACCCTTATTCCCGTTCCTCCATAAGCTTCAACTAACTTTACAAAATCAGGATTTCCATTTAAAGTAGTTTCCGCATATCTTTTATCAAAAAACAATTCCTGCCATTGTCTTACCATCCCCAAATAACCATTATTCATAATAATCACTGTAATAGCTAAATTATTATTTACAGCGGTTGCTATTTCTTGTTGGTTCATTTGAAAACTGCCATCCCCTGAAATACAAATTACTGTTTTTTCAGGGCGACCTAACTTTGCTCCAATAGCTGCCGGAAAACCGTATCCCATTGTCCCTAATCCCCCTGAAGAAATAAAAGTTCGAGGTTCAGAATATTGGTAATATTGGGCTGCCCACATTTGATGTTGTCCTACATCGGTAACAATTATTGTGTTATCTCTGGCAATTTTGCAAATTGCTTCCATAATATATTGTGGTTTTAACTCTCCGTTATTTCTACGATATTTTAAAGGATATCTCCCTTTCCAATCTTTTATTTTTTCTAACCATTCTGTTTCTTTCTTTTCAAGGATATATTCATTTAATTTTTTTAATATATTCTTAATATCACCTATAATAGGGACATCTACTAAGACATTTTTTCCTACCTCTGCTGGATCGATATCAATATGGATTACTTTGGCTTTTAATCCAAACTCATCTAATTTCCCGGTAATTCGATCATCAAATCTTACTCCTAGAGCAATAATTAGATCGGTATCACTAATAGCATAATTTGCGCAAGGAGTACCATGCATACCCAACATTCCCAAAGACAAGGGATGTGTTTCGGGAAAAGAGCCTAAGCCCATTAAAGTTGTAGTAACCGGAATATTAGTTTTAAGAGCTAAATCACTTAATTCTGAAGAAGCATTAGAGGAAATCACTCCTCCTCCCGCATAAATAATCGGTCTCTTTGCCTTGTTTATTTCTTGCACTGCTGCCTTAATCTGTTGAATATGTCCATTAAAAGTTGGTTTATAACCATTCAGACTAACACTTTCAGAGTACTTGAATTCAGTTTGTGTTAATTGAATATCCTTAGGTAAATCTACTAATACTGGCCCTGGTCTTCCTGTTCGGGCAATATAAAAAGCTTCCTGTATAATGCTGGCTGTATCTTTTACATCTCTTACCACATAATTATTTTTCGTAATAGGTAAAGTAATACCGCTGATATCTACTTCTTGAAAAGCATCGGTCCCAATTAAATTAGTAGACACCTGGCCGGTAAATGCTACCAAAGGGATAGAATCAAGATGTGCATTAGCCAAACCGGTTACCAGATTAGTAGCTCCCGGTCCGGAGGTAGCTACACAAACACCTACTTTACCGGTAGCACGGGCATACCCGTCCGCTGCATGAACTGCTCCCTGCTCATGTCTGGTGAGAATGTGTTTTATAGAAGGTTCATTATAAAGAACATCATATACAGGCATTATAGTCCCCCCGGGATAGCCAAAAATTATCTCTACTCCCTCTTTTTTTAGACATTCAATCACTATTTCAGCACCGTTTAATTTCATTTTACCCATCTCCTTTCTTCAATAATTTGAATAAACTACCTATCTATTTTTTTGTTCCATTTTATTTTTATATATAAAAAGACCCCAGCAAATAAATCCATTTTGTTTCGTTAGTTAAAACAAAAGGGACCTATCCGCTGGGGTCTTTTATACCCACGGTGTAATGTTAATACTTTTATATTAACATTTTACGCCACTCGGTCCAGACTCTAATCACAGTTGATTAGACGGAACCCTAGACATACTCCCGAAAAATAAAAAAACTTTCATCTTTATCTTAATCTATTTAAAGATTAAAATAGGGACGAAAGTTATTCGTGGTACCACCCTAATTTAATAAAGAAAAAAGGGGCAAGCCTCCCTTATCTTTATCCTTAATTAGTAAACAATAGATAACGCCTTTGAGACGTCACAAGCTACTTTATAATTTCACCTGTGTACAAATATTCGAAGGTGAGATTTTCGGTAAACTTATGCTACCAATTCACACCAACCATTGGCTCTCTTTAACAGTTTCAGTTTACCTACTTATTCCTTCATGATTTACAATTTTTGTTTGTTAAAAAATAGGTTACAACAATTAATCTCAAATGTCAAGCGAAGTTTAAAAAAAGTATCGAGTATATAGTATCGAGTATCGAGTTAAGAAAGAGAAAGAAAAGATAGAAAAAAGCAAAATTCTTCTTTTTATCTTACTACCCTACTAAAGTTTACACTAACTTAATAAATTCTTTTATATTTTATTCAGCAAGTTTATAGATAAAAAACCGCTAATACCCAAAAGTTTAAATGTTTCTTACGGCGCCCTTGTCAGCGGGCCCCACAAAATTAGTATAGTATTTTAGATAACCTGATTTTACTTTAGATTCGGGCACCTTTAATCTCTTTAATCTTTCTTTAATTTCATCCTCTTCCAACTTAATATTTAATTTTTTCTCCGGTATATCGATTTCAATTATATCTCCTTCTTCCACAATAGCAATTGGACCTCCCATGGCTGCCTCCGGAGCTACGTGCCCGATAGAAGCTCCCCGGGTAGCCCCGGAAAAGCGACCATCAGTAATTAAGGCTACATCCTTATCTAACCCCATGCCCGCAATAGCCGAAGTAGGAGTCAACATCTCCCTCATCCCCGGACCGCCTTTTGGTCCTTCGTAACGAATTAGTACTACATCTCCCTTTTTAATCTTTCCGTCTAATATTGCCTTGGTACTCTCTTCTTCTGAATTAAAGACCCTTGCTGGGCCTTGATGTTTTAACATATCAGGGTGAACAGCTGAACTTTTCACCACTCCACCTTGAGGAGCTAAATTGCCTTTTAAAAATACAATACCGCCTTTGGGATTGTAGGAATTTTCTATGGTTCTTATTATTTTATTATCCAATATGTGTGCATTTTCAATATTCTGACCGATATTTTGGCCAGTTACGGTAATCTCCCCTAAATTAATTATCTTCTTCTTGTTTAGCTCTTTGATTAGAGCTAAAATACCTCCTGCTCTATCTAAATCTTGAATGTGGTATTCTCCTGCAGGAGAAAGACTGCACAATTGGGGAACTTGTTCTCTTATGCGGTTAAAATCATCTATGTCAAAAGGAATACCTGCTTCAGAGGCTATAGCCAGAGAATGGAGCATAGTATTAGAAGAACCTCCCAAGGCCATCTCCACAGCGATGGCATTCTCTATAGCCTTTTTGGTAATAATATCTAAAAATTTAACATCTTTTTCTAGTAGCTCCATAATTTTCATTCCGGCATGTTTGGCTAATCTTATCCTACGGGCATCAACTGCTGGGATGGTTCCATTACCGGGGAGAGCTATACCTACCGCTTCAGCCCAGATATTCATAGAATTTGCGGTATACAGGCCGGCACAGGAACCAATCCCCGGACAGGCATAATCTTCTACTTCTTTTAATTCTTGCTCACTTATAGAATTTGTTTGAAACTTTCCTACTGCTTCAAAGACATTACTTAAGGCAATGTTCTTTCCCCGGTAAAATCCAGCTAACATAGGCCCGCCACTTACCAAAATAGTCGGTATATCCACTCTTAAAGCACCCATAATCATTCCCGGGACTATTTTGTCACAATTTGGGACAAGAACTAAGGCATCAAAGGCATGGGCTTTAGCCATTACTTCGATAGAGTCTGCTATTAATTCTCTGCTGGGCAAAGGATATTTCATTCCTTCATGATTCATAGCTATCCCGTCACATATTCCTATAGTAGAAAATTCAAAAGGAACTCCCCCTGCCATTCTTATTCCATCCTTTGCTGCCTGAGCTATGTGTTTTAAATGAAGATGGCCGGGAATAATCTCGTTAGCTGCCTGAGCAACTCCGATAAAAGGTTTCTTCATCTCCTCATCCGTAATTCCCAACGCTTTGAGCAGAGAACGATGGGGAGCTCTAGCCACACCTTTTTTTACTACATCACTATGCATAATTCTTCACCTACTTTTAATTTTTAATTTTATCCGACATTGCCTTAATATGCAAGGGTGTAGTACCACAGCAACCACCAATTAAATTTAATCCTAGCTTAACATATTTTTCAGTATAATCAGCCATTACTTTGGGAGACGCAGGATACACTACTTTATCTTTAACCAATTCAGGCATCCCCGCATTAGGCTCAACCATTAAATAAGTCTTGCTTACCTTCTTCATTATTTTCAAGACTTTATATAAAACTTCCGGACCGGTCCCACAATTAGCTCCTGCCCCATCTGCTCCTTCATTTTCAAGAACCATCACTGCTCTTTCCGGGTCAACTCCATATATAGTCTTTAAATTTTTATCGAAAGTCATCAAAGCAACGACCATTAAATTAGTATTTTCTTTTGTGGCCTTTAGTGCAGCTTTTATCTCCTCAAGGTCATAAAAAGTTTCTAAAATTATTAAATCCACACCTGCTTTCTCCAAAATAACTGCCTGTTCTTTATAGTTTTCATAAACCTCACTTGCCTTTAAATCTCCATACGGTTCTAAGATCTTTCCCGTAGGTCCTACAGAACCGGCAATAAATATTCTTTTTTTCAAACTTCTTTCTTTATCTATTGCATCTTTAGCTATATTTACTGCTATTTCATTTATTTTTAGAATATTAGTTTCTCTACCAAAAATTCTTAATTTGATTCTATTAGCACCAAAAGTATTAGTCAGTATTATATCCGCTCCGGACCTTATATATTCTTGATGAATTTTTTGCACTATTTGAGAATGAGATATATTCCATTCTTCAGAGCACTCTCCCGATTTAAGACCATATGATTGAAGCATGGTACCCATCGCTCCATCGAGCAATAGAGTTCTCTTATTTAATTGTTCTTTTATTTCTTCTTTAATATTCATATTTGTTTTTGAAATAAAAATTTTCCTTTTTAATATAAAGGGGCGTATGCAATACGCCCCTACTTTTTTCTTTCTTTTGTTTTCTTTACGATAACTATATACGATACATTAATTTATAGTTTATGGATAAAAATACCACTTCGTAGTTTCGGTTCGAACCAGGTAGACTTGGGAGGCATTAGTCTTTTTGCATCAGCTACTTTCATTAATTCTTCTATAGAAGTGGGATATAAGGAAAAGGCTACTTTCATCCCTCCCTTTACTCTTTTCTCTAATTCCTCCAGACCCCTGATTCCTCCTACAAATTCTATTCTTTGGTCTGTTCGGGGATCTTCTATCTCTAAAACAGGGGTGAGCAGATTATTTTGCAATATCGATACATCTAGACTTTCTACTACATCATCTTCATCAAAGGTCCCCGGTTTTGCGGTTAATTTATACCAGCACTTATTTAAATACATGCCGAAAGTATGCCTTGCTTCCGGTCGGTATGGACCTTCCCCGCTATATTTTTCAACGGTGAATTTCTCAGATATTTTCCGGATAAATTCTTCCTCAGAATTTCCTGCTAAATCAGCTACTACCCGATTATAGTCCATAATATATAGCTCATCATGAGGGAAAAGGACAGATAGAAAATAATTAAATTCTTCTTTCCCGGTATAATCTTTAAGCTGCTCCCTTCTCTTCAACCCTACTTTGGTCGCTGCTGCTGCCCGATGGTGGCCATCGGCAATATAAAGATAATCAATCTCAGCAAAAGATTTTATTAATTGCTGAATTGTTGATTTATCATCAATTACCCAACAGGTGTGGGTAATTCCATCCTCTGAAGTAAAATCATCATATACCGGTTTTTCTTCTTTAGTCCATCTATTTACAATTTGCTTTATCTCATCTTTTGCTTTGTACGTAAGAAAAACCGGACCGGTATTAGCATCGGTAAAACCAATATGATTTATGCGGTCCTTTTCTTTATCTTCCCGGGTATTTTCATGTTTCTTAATCTTTCCTTTGAGATAATCATCAATAGAAACACAAACCACCAATCCGGTTTGAGCCCTTCCTTTCATTATCTGTCTATAAATATAGATCTTCTCCTCTTCGTCCTGTAAATATACTCTTTTATTAATCAACTTATTAAGATTTTCGCTGGCTTTTTCGTACACCTTTTGGTCATAATGGTCTACGGAAGAGTCTAAATCTATCTCTGCTTTATTAACGTGGAGAAAGGAATAAGGATTGTCTTTTACTGATTCACGGGCTTCTTCGCTATTTAGAACATCATAGGGCGGTGATGCTACTTTGGTCACTAACTCAGGTTCAGGTCTAAAAGCTTTAAATGGTTTGATTACTGGCATTTTTTTCTCCCTTTAACTCAAATATTTTCCTTGATAATAGAAACGATCTCGGCCCCGATTCTCTTTTGGGCTTCTTTGGTAGAGGCTCCAATATGGGGAGTCACCGAAACTTTTTCGTGATTTATAAGTTCCAGATTCTGGGGAGGCTCTTGGGGGAATACATCAATCCCCGCTCCGGCAATCTTCCCGGAATTTAAGGCCTCCAGTAAAGCTTGCTCATCTACCACATTCCCCCGGGCGCAATTAATAAGATATACTCCGTCTTTCATCTTGGAAAATTCTGGTTTACCGATCACAGGAGATTTATCTTTGTTCCCCGGTACATGTAAAGAGATAAAATCAGAATCAGCCAAAAGTTCATCCAGAGAAACAAAAGAATATTCGGGACAATCTTTAGCCGGGCCTAAGATGTCATTATAGATAACCTTCATCTCTAATGCCTTAGTTCTTTTGGCTAATTCCCGGCCAATTCTACCAAATCCTATAAGCCCTAAAGTTTTTCCGGAAAGCTCTATCCCTTTATACTGTTTTTTATTCCATTTACCTTCTCTCATAGTAACATTGGCAATTCCGATAAATCGAGCCAGAGAGAGCATATGCCCTAAAGCCAATTCCGCCACAGCCGAACTGCTTGCTTTGGGAGTATTCCTTACCTTTATCCCTTTCGATTCGGCATAATCTACATCTATATTATCGACTCCTACTCCACCCCGAATAATCAGCTTTAAATTTCCGGTCTCAACTGCAGAATCTATTATATCTTTCCTGACTTTGGTTGCAGAACGCACAATAATTACATCAAAGCCTTTTATCTGTTCTTTTAACTCTTCGGGTTCAAAGAACTGTTCTGTGACTTCGTGTCCCATATCTTTTAGGGTCTGAATAGCACCTTTATCCATTCCATCGGTTACTAATATTTTTATCATCCTTATCACCTCTTATAATCCTAAAATTTCATCAATCAGAGAAAGAAGTTCTCTAATTTCAGCAAGAGTCGCTTCGGCCATATGGGCTATTCTAAAAGTTTTTTCTTTTAGTTTCCCATATCCGTTAGAAATCATATATCCTTTTTCGCCCAGAGCTTTATTTAAATCGCCTACGCTAATTTCTCTGGTATTCTTTACACAGGTTACAGTATTAGAAGCAAACTCTTCTTGGGGCAAGAGAGCAAATTTTTCTTTTGCCCAGGCCCTTACATAATTTGCCATCTGAGTATGGCGGGCAAAACGGTTATCTAACCCTTCTTCTAATATCTTATCTAATTGATAATCAAGGGCAAACATATGAGATACGGATGGAGTAGAAGGATATTGATAATCTTTCTTTTGAATACAATTATATATCTGCAGAAGATCAAAGTAAGTCCCTCTGAACTTAACTTTTCTGGCTGCTTCCAAGGCTTTTTCCGAGATTGAGCAAAGAGAAAGTCCGGGAGGTAACCCCAAACATTTTTGACTGGAAGTTATACAAATATCGATGCCTAACTTATCCACTTCTATCTTGGCTCCACCTAAAGAACTTACCGCATCTACGCAGAATATTACTTCGGGGTATTTTTTCATCACTTGAGCAATCTCTTCAACCGGATTCATTATTCCACTGGAAGTCTCATTGTGGGTTACAGTGATAAGGTCATATTTACCGGTGGCTAAAACTTGATCTATCGATTCCGCAGTGTTAGGTAATCCCCATTCAACTTCAAACTTATCAGCAGGGACATTGTTGTCTTCTGCCATGGCAAACCAGCGGTTACCGAAGTTACCACAGGAAAATACTGCCGCTCTTTTTTGGGTGCAGGAACGGATAGCCCCCTCCATCAGGCCACTACCCGAAGAAGTAGATAATAAAATCTCATTTTGGGTATACATCAGCTTTCTTAGTTTATCACTGATGCTTCTCTGTAGGATTGAAGCCTCTTTGGTTCGATGACCAATCATAGGAGTAGCCATCTTTTGCAAAACATCTTCAGTTACATTAACCGGTCCGGGAATAAATAATTTTTTATACATTCTTTTACCCTCCTTATATTTTAATCATTGATGATATAATAAAAAAGTCCCGGTAGTAATAGGTGTACACATTTACTCTTACCACACGGGACTTACGAAATTTTTTCTTAATATTTCCAATTTAATGAAACTCCCTTTTAACGAATATCTTTTTAATTATATATACTATATTTTGTTTGTACTAATAACTAACTTAATTTAACAAATAATGGCTATTTCGTCAAGTGATTTTTTACACAAAGCATATTTTTATAAGCCTTTCTATTTCTTTTAGGTCATCATCTATTTCTTTTTCCCAAACAATCTTTCTAAAATTAATTTATAACCATCAGCCCCATAATTTAAACATTTTTTTACCCGGCTAATAGTGGCGGAACTTGCCCCTGTTTTATGGGCAATCTCTTCATAGGTAGAGCCCTCACTTAACATTCTAGCCACTTCCAACCTTTGGCTTAATTCCTTAATCTCGTTAATGGTAGCTAAATCTTCAAAGAAGCTGTAACATTCCTTTTTATTGTTCAGGAGTAATATTGCCTTAAATAATTGGTCAGTTAACTCATCTCTCCAACGAGGATAATTTTCCATTTTATCACCTCATTTTCTTCTTCTTTTTAATTCCTCAAATATTTCTTGAGGAGAAATATTACAATTGCCCAAAGCTACTAAGGTATGAAAACATAGATCAGCCACTTCATATATGATTGCACTTTTTTCTTTGTCTTTAAGGGCAATAATAACTTCTGCTGCCTCTTCCCCTATCTTCTTGGGAAGTAAATTTTCGGGGTTAGCCAGTAATTTGCAAACATAAGAATCGCTTTGGTAGTTTAATTTTCTATTTTGAATTACTTGATATATCTCATTGATAATTTCACTGTCTATTTTTGATTGTTTGCTTCTGCTCTCCTCTTGAGAAGATTTTATCTTCTCTGTCTGTTCTTTTTGTAAATAGATAGGGGATTTGATTTTAGTTTCTTCTATTTTATCACCTTTAATCTCCTTAAAAAAGCAGGAATAATTCCCTGTATGACAGGCAACCCCTTTCTGTTCCACCAAAATTAGCAAGGTATCATTGTCGCAATCTAAGACAATCTTTTTTACCGACTGAATATTTCCAGAAGTACTTCCTTTAAACCATAATTCCCTTCTGCTTCTACTGTAAAAACAGGTTCTCCCTTCTTTTAAAGTCTTTTTCAGGGATTCCCTATTCATATAAGCCAACATTAAAACCTGCTTGGTCTTCTCATCCTGGATAATTGCCGGAATTAGTCCCTCTCTATTAAACTTTATTTGATCTAAAACTTTATTTTTATTCATTGTTCTTCTCACCCTTTATTTCATCTCTCGATAGTCTTACTTCTACTCCTCTTTGTTTTAGAAATTCCTTAACTTTTGCTATAGAGTATTCTTTTTTATGAAATATAGAAGCAGCTAAAGCGGCATCAGCCTTTCCCTCAACTAACACTTCATATAAATCCTCTGGTTTTCCCGCTCCACCAGAAGCAATAATGGGAATATTAACATTTTCTGAGACCATTTTAGTTAATTCAATATCATATCCCTCTTTGGTCCCATCTTTATCCTTGCTGGTAAGAAGTATCTCTCCTGCTCCCAATTTTTCCACTTTTTTAGCCCAATCCACTACTTTTAAATTAGCTCTAGTCCTCCCCCCATTAATTACAACTTCCCAATCAGAATCTATCTTCACAGCATCAATAGCCACCACAATAGTGGAACTACCAAATTTTAAAGAAGCCTCCTGAATTAGGAGGGGATTTAAAACAGCCGCCGTATTAATGGATACTTTATCTGCTCCCGCTCTTAATACTTGAGATATGTCTTCCAGGTTCTTAATTCCGCCGCCTACCGTGAAAGGTATAGAAACTTTCTCCACTGTCTTTTTTACTAATTCAATTATAATATTTCTCTTTTCATAGGAAGCAGCAATATCCAGAAAAACCAGCTCATCTGCCCCTTCTTTTTCATAAAATGAAGCCAGTTCAACCGGGTCCCCCGCATCTATTAAATTAACGAACTTAATTCCCTTTACTACTCGGCCTTCTTTTGTATCCAGGCAGGGTATTATTCTCTTTGCAAACATTGTTAATTCCTTTCTCATCCTTTATTTTTCCTGAGTTACTTTGATTACATATGAATTTCCCTTTTCCGTAAGCCCTAATTCGTATCTCGTATCTTGTGAATCGTATCTCGTTAAGATAGTTAGCCAGTTATCCAGTTTACCAGTTACCCGGTTTAAGAATTAAAATTATTTTGGTAAACTGTATCAATTAACTCTCATCATTCAACTGAGAACTTGTATTTAAAACTAACGATTAGAATTAACTGGGAAACAGGGTAACTATATACGCGATACGATTTTATTCTGGCTTCCGTCTCCTGAATCCTAACTCCCTCTTTCCTAACTAAACGCTAAACGCTGTACGCTCCACGCTAAATTTATTCACTAGCGACTAATCTAATTGTCTCTTCTAATAAAATATTTCCTTTGTATAAAGCCTTACCTATAATAATTCCTTCTATACCTAAAGATTCAAACTTCTTTAATTCTTTTATATCATTTAAAGAGGCAATCCCCCCGGAGACAATGAGGGGGATGTTAAGCTTCTTTACCATCTTTTCTATGCTATCTATATTAGGTCCTTTAAGAGTTCCGTCTCTTTTGATATCAGTATAAATTATTCGCCGAGCACCCAATTTCTCCATCTCACTCGCAAAATCCAGAGCACCAACAGGAGCAATATTCTGCCATCCCTCTATAGCTACATGCCCATCTCGGGCATCAATACCGGCTATTATCTGTTCTGGAAACTCCTCAAACAATCTCTTGGCCAAGGTCTTATCTTTCCAAAGAATTGTACCTAAAATTACTCGGCTCACTCCCAGGTTTATTAAACTTTCTACTTCTTTATAGTTCCTAATTCCCCCTCCCATCTGAACAGGAATATTAATTTTTTTAATAATCTTTTCCAACAGGGAAATATTGGTTAATTTTCCACTTTTGGCTCCATCTAAATCTACTATATGTAGCATCTCCGCCCCTTTATCAGCCCACTTTATAGCCACCGCTACCGGGTCATCAGAAAATATCTCCACATCTTCAAATCGACCTTCTCTAAGTCGAACACATCTGCCTTCTTTAATATCTATAGCAGGAATAATTAACATTTGACTCAATCCCCCCCAAGTTTTTCAAAATTTCTAATCAATAATCCCTTTGGTGGAAGGGATAGCATCTGCCCTATTATCTTGGCTGCTTGCTTCATCTAATCCTCGGCTAAAAGCCTTAAATATTGCCTCGATGATGTGATGGGAATTTTTGCCATAAAGCAAATTTATATGTAGAGTCATCCCAGCATGATAGGATAGAGCTCTGAAAAATTCCTCTACCAAATTAACTTCAAAAGAACCTGCTCTTTCCTGCTCAAATTGGACTTTGTAAATTAATTGTCCTCTTCCACTTAAATCTAATGCCACTTGTACCAGAGATTCATCCATAGGCAAGATAGTAAATCCATATCTTCTTATCCCTTTCTTATCTTGTAAGGCATTCTTAATAGCCTCCCCCAAACAGATTCCTACATCCTCTACAGTATGATGATAATCTACTTCAAGATCTCCTTTAGCTTTTACTTCCAGGTCAAAAAAACCATGCCGGGTAAATAGGGCAAGCATATGATTTAAAAAATAAATTTCTGTCTGTAAATTACTTATCCCTTTACCATCTAAATTCATCTTTACCTCTATCTCAGTCTCCAAAGTCTTTCTTTTGTATTCACCTTTTCTCTCTTTCAAGATTATTGACACCCGCCTTTCTATTAAGATCTACTATTTTTAACTTTTTCTAACCAATCTAAGACACAATTAACATCCCGGGCTAATAAATTCACTTCTTCATTAAGATAAAACTTTGCTGACTTACTTCGTAAATCAAATCCTTCTCCTAAAACTATTGCCGACAAAAACTTTGTTTCTCTCTCTTCTTTATTGATATTTTTCACGGTAGATAGATCATCCCAAGTATCACCTATATAGATTCCCAATTTAGTTTTTAAACTGTTAGTTATTTTTTTTAATCCCTGGGGATGAGGCTTTTCCACCCCATCATCGGCTGTGACTATCTTTTCTTTAGAAACAATATCATCCCAACCCAATCTTTCTAAGGCTACCCTGGCCTCTCTTTTGTTTCTGCCGGTTAAGATACCGAAAGAAAAATTTTGCAAGAAATCTTTTTTATTTTTATCTATGATTATTCTTTCCTGTTTTATCAGCCCATCCTTCTTAATTAACGAGGGATGAAACCCGTAAATATTATAACAGTGTTCTTCCCCAGCATAAATCTCCTGGAATATTTTAGTTATTAAATTCCTATCCCACAGAGCTAATATTTCTTCTCTTATATTTCCATCTTCCTCGATTAGATCTATTACTTTAACCAAACCCCCTCCCGAAGGGAGCATCTCAGTGGTAAATTTTTTTATATCTGGCTCTATAGATCTAAACACATCTATGTCCCTTAAATTATTTTCCCTGGCCTTCATCAAATAAAACAAAACTACAGCTGAAGTTAAATTCCAATCATTATTAAAACCTCCAGCCATCTTGAAATATTCAACTTCTTCCGGATTGATTAAATTTTCTGAACCCTGAAAGCGCAATATCTCTTTAAAATAAAATTGAACTGTTTGGCATACAGCTTTTTTAAATGAATCCTGCACGTCAATTAAGACACCATCAATATCAAAGACCAGAGTGTCTACTTGAGAAATTCTATCCAAAATTTTTTTATTTGAAATAATATTTTTTTGAAATAAATAATCTGAATTTAATTTTTCTGAAATCAGCATTAATCAATCAACTCTTTCTTCACTACAATTTCTTATCTCTATTGAACGGGCATGGGCTTCCAACCCTTCTAATCTAGCTAAACTTGCTATTTTCTGCCCGTCTTTCCTTAAGTTCTTTTGGTCGTAAAAAATTAAGCTGCTTTTTTTGGTAAAATCACTTACCGACAAAGGTGAAAAACTCCTTGCCCCTCCGGAAGTAGGAAGAATATGGTTAGACCCTGCCCAGTAATCCCCTAAAGCCTCCGGAGAATAAGCTCCCACAAATATTGCCCCAGCATTTTTTATCGCTCCTAATACTTGCCAGGAATTTTCTATTTGTAACTCTAAATGCTCAGGAGCAAAATTATTTATAAATTCTAAAATTATCCCTTCATCCTCGGCAACGATTAACTTCCCTTTTTTCTTTAAAGATCCTTGAATGATTTCTTTTCTCTTTAAATTCTTTAACTCATTTTCAATCTCTTCCCTCACCTTATCGGCCAATAAGGAAGAAGTAGTTATTAAAATTGCTGAGGCCTCTACATCATGCTCAGCTTGGGAAAGTAAATCGCAAGCTAAATATCGAGGGTTAGCTTTATCATCAGCCCAGACAAGGATTTCACTTGGCCCTGCCAGCATATCTATATCTACTTCCCCAAAGACATTCTTTTTAGCCAAAGTTACATAGATATTCCCGGGTCCCACAATTTTATCTACTCTCCTTATGGTTTCCGTGCCATATGCCAGGGCAGCTATGGCTTGAGCACCACCTATTTTATAGATTTCCGATATACCTAATTCCCGGGCAGTAGATAATAAGTAGGGATTTATCTTGCCATCAGAAGAAGGAGGAGTTACCACAACAATCTCTTTAACCCCAGCAATAATTGCCGGTACTGCTGCCATAATAAGGGAGGAGGGATAAGCAGCTGTTCCTCCCGGAACATACAAGCCCGCTCTCTCAATGGGATTCACTACTTGCCCTAAAATAATCCCCTTTTCTTCTGTGGTAAACCAGGAATTTTCTTTCTGATGCAGGTGATAATTTTTAATCTTTTTTATCGCTTCTTTTATAACTTCCAATAAATCTTCCTTCACTTCTTGGCTGGCTATATTCCATTCTTCCGGACTAACCATTATCCCCGAGGGGTTTAACTTTACTCCATCATACTTTTCAGTAAATTCAAGAAGGGCTCTATCGCCTTCTTCTTTCACCCTTGATACAATTTCTCTAACTTTCTTTTCAATATTATTAATTAAGTTATCTTCGGAATACCTTTGCCTGCAGAGCTCTTTTATTTTTTCCTTATTTTTCTTATTTAAAAAAATGGTCTTTATCAACTTTCAATCAATCCTTTCTTCTTTATATTACTTACCATTCTACAATTTTATCTGATTCTAAAGATATAAATTTTTTAATGTCCTGCAAGAGTCTGGTAATTCTTTTATGTTTAGTTTTATAACTAATCCGGTTAACGATAAGCTGGGCACTAAGAGGAATTATCTCATTAATTATTTCTAATTTATTCTCCTCTAAGGTACGTCCGGTAGAAACTATATCAACAATCATATCTGCCAGACCTACTTGAGGAGCTAATTCTACCGAGCCATAGAGCTTAATTAATTCCACATACATCCCCTTTTTTTTAAAATAGTCTGCTGCAATGCGAGGATATTTAGTTGCTACCTTTAAACGGTGCCCATTATTTTTATAATATTTTTTTTGCTCTCTCTCTTTCGGAGCAGCTACTACCATCTTACACTTTCCAAACTTTAAATCTAAAAGTTTATAAACATCTTTTTTTTCTTCTAATAATACATCCTCTCCGACAATCCCGATATCTGCTACCCCGCATTCAATATAAGTAGGATTATCTTTAGGCCTGGTAATGATAAATTTAATCTCCTCTTCCTGGTCAAAAAATGCCAATTTCCTGCTTATCTCTTTCCCGCCTTTTAAATCAATTCCTACCTCTTCAAACAATCGAATAGAAGGTTTAAACAGCTTTCCACTAGGCAAAGCAATAACTAAATAGTTAGTATTAATTTCTTTACTCATAAGCTATTATTTCCTCTTTTCCTGATATTACTTCAATTTTTTTAATTTTGTTAGGTTGATTACCTTCTACTATTACTATATATTTTATCCCTTTAGAGCGAGCATAATTTAACGCCTCCGCAAACTTTCTTTTTCCTACCTCTAACTCTACAATTAGCCCCTTTTTTCTTAAATTTTTAGCTGTTTTCAGGACTTTTTTAAAATTATCTTTATTATTTTGGTAATACACTAAATATTGGTCAGGCTTTTTTAGGTCTAAAGAATTTATATTCTCTCTCTCTAATGCCATTATCAATCTCTCTAGTCCAACAGCAAACCCGGTAGAAGGTAGATTTTCTCCAAACTTTGAACAAAGTTTATCGTATCTCCCTCCGCCACAGATCGGAAACCCTAGATAGTCAGTATAGCCCTCAAATATAATTCCGGTATAATAATCAAAATCACGTATAATTCCCAAATCTATCAGAACATATTCTTCTAATCCGTAATCTCTCAAAAGATTATAGACTTTTTTTATTTCTTTCAAAGCAGATAGTGATAATTTATTGTTTATCATCTTTTCTGCTTCTCCTAATACTTCCTCACTTCCTCTCAAAGTAGGCATTTTTAAAATTAATTCTTTTTCTCTATTTTTAATATCGGAAAAAGATAATATCTTTTCCAGTAATACAAAATCTTTATTTAAAATTGCTTCCTTTATTTCCAATTTTCTTTTTTCTTCAGCTTTTATCGATTGCATAATCCCGTTAAAAAAATTAATATGCCCTATGTCTATAAAAAAATCTTTGAGTCCACTATTTTTTAAACACTCCACTGCTAAAGCAATAACCTCTGCATCCGCCTCTTTGTTATTTGCCCCTATCAACTCTACCCCTGCCTGGCAAAATTCCCTCTGGCCTCCCACTTTAAAATCATCATACCTAAATACATTGCCCATATAATAAAATCTTAATGGTTTAGGCTTCTGTTGCATTTTAGTGGAAGTTACTCTGGCCAAAGGTGTAGTCATCTCGGGACGAAGGGCAATAATATTACCTTCTCGGTCAAAAAATTTAATCATTTCTTTTTTCATGATTGAGCCTGCGCCCCTGGCTAATATATCGTAAAATTCAAAAGTAGGGGTAATTATTTCTTGATAACCCCATTGGGTAAAAATCTGACTTATTTTATTTTCTAATAATCTCCTCTTTAAAACTTCCTCTGGCAGCAAATCATTTAAACCTTCGGGAATATTCATCTACT
>JAYEJO010000007.1:0-6420 GCA_034660595.1 Candidatus Caldatribacteriota bacterium | reverse complement strand
ATAGCTCGTATTATACCGCCTAATACAATACCATTTCCACATCCCGGACACCATATATTGGGAAACATTTCTTCTCTAATATAATTATTAATTACCGTCTTCATTTCCTTATCTCCTCCCGAATCTTCCCTAATATCTCTATAGGATTAATTAATTCACCATCTACCCGGCCATAAGGCACAACCCGACATTTTCCCTGGGAAGCTCTTTCTACTTCTAAAACCATTTGACCTAAATTCATTTCCGGAACTATAATTAAATCTACCTGCTGAGCCAGCTTGTTTACTTTTTCAAAACAGAAAGGCCAAATAGTTAATAATTTCAATAAACCCACTTTTAACCCTTCTTCTCGAGCTAATTTTACCGTTCTCTCAGCAGCTCTTGCCACTGAACCATAGGCAATTAAAGCAACTTTAGCATCATCCAATAAATATTCTTCATAAATTAAAATATCTTTAATATTTTTCTTAATTTTATCGTTTATTCGCCTAATAAAATGATCTATTTGTTGAGAATCAGAAATAGGCAAACCTTTTTCGCTATGAACTAAACCAGTAATATGGTAACGATACCCTTCACCGAAATTAGCCATGGGCGGAACTCCGTCTTCATCCGGTTTAAATGGTAAGTATTCTTCGGGGGGAACAGTAGGTTTTTTTCGATTTATCACTTCAATATCTTCCGGAGCAGGTATCTCTACTTTTTCCCGCATATGGGCGATTACTTCATCAAGAAGTAAAATAACCGGGGTTCTATATTTTTCACTAAAATTAAATGCCTTTATGGTAAGAGTAAGAATTTCTTCAACTGTAGAGGGAGCAAGGGCTATGATAGAATGGTCTCCATGAGTCCCCCATCTTGCCTGCATCATATCACCTTGAGAGGGTTTAGTGGGTAACCCGGTGCTTGGTCCTCCTCTTTGAGCATTAACTACCACACAGGGTATTTCATTAATAATAGCAAAACCTAAATTTTCTTGTTTCAAGCACATTCCGGGGCCAGAAGTAGCAGTCAGAGATTTTAGTCCGGTTATAGAAGCTCCAATTACCGCTGCCATACTGGCAATTTCATCCTCCATCTGTATAAATTTTCCGCCAATTTTGGGTAATTTACGAGCCATGTTTTCAGCTATTTCCGAAGAGGGAGTTATGGGGTAACCGGCAAAAAATTTAACTCCGGCCAATAGCGCTCCTTCAGCACAGGCTTCGTTTCCCTGTAATAATTTTATATTTTTTTTCTTTTTTAGATTATTCATCTTTCTCTTCCACTCCTTCTACTGTGATAGCAAAATCCGGACATCTTAATTCACAAAGACCACATTTTATACAGGCATCGATATTTTCAGGAATAGGTTTCTCTTGATCATCAGGAACTAATACATCCTTGGGACAAAATTCAATACATATACCACATGATTTACACCATTCTCTGCGAACTGATATCTTTACTGAATTGCTTTGGTAAACTTCGAATAACTTTTTTTGCTTCATATCTTTTCTGATATGCCTCCTTCTCTTTTAATATCTAAAATAGCTAATTTTAGCATACTCATAGAACCTTTATCGGGAACGTAAACAAATTCGATGAGGGGAATTTGGGAAGAAATTATTTTTTTTACTTCGTTCTTTCTCCCCGGAGAGGTTATCACGATATCTGTGTTGGCTAAGAATTTTTTTACTTCGTTTTCATTATGAGAAGTGGTAAATTTAAAACTTAAGAATTTTATTCCTGCCTGTTTTATAGATTGAAAAACTCTTTGGGCAAACTTATCAGTAATACACACCAAACTAATACTTTTATTTTTGGAAGATAAATGAGCAATGTTTACCATAGTTTCCATTAGAGGATCTAAGGCGATGGCGAGAACTCTCTGTTTTTGATCGACAAGAAATTTTTTAACTTCATCGTAATGAAAAAAGGTAGTGACTACCAAATCTATAGATTTGATTCTTTCTCTAAAAATATCCGGTTCTTTATAAATCTCGTCTATTAATATGGGAATTATGGATATACCGGTTCCTAATTCTATCCCTTTGGAAAAAAAATACAATTGCTCTTGATTACATTCAATGAAAGCTATATTAATATTTTTTAATAATTTTTCTTTTTCTTCTATTTTCTTATTTACTAATTTTTTGAACTCGCTTAGCTCAAAATTTAACTCCAGGGCTTCATTAATAGTAACATCAATAATCTCTTCTATTTTTGATAAATTATTATTCGTTTTAGATTTGGTAAACTTAGAGGGTTTCGGATTAGGAAAAGTTCCCCGCCCCGGGATAGATAGTATTATATTCTCCAATACTAATTCTTTGTAGGCCATACTTACTGTATTTCTGCTAACTGCTAAACTTTCTGAAAGATCTCTTTCGGTGGGTAGTTGTTCTCTTTCTTTTAAATCGCCGCTTTCTAACAACTTTTTAATTTGATGTTTTATCTGAAGATATAAAGGAATTCCGCTTTTCTTATCAATCTCTATTTTCATAAAAGACTTCCTCTTTAAAACGATAAATCTTTATTCTAATATTGGACTAATGGACTGATTGATTAATCTTTTTAAAGAATAACATATACTTTGAAAAAGTCAATAGATTTTTAGAAAAAATTAGTAATTGTCCAATTGACCAATTTACCAATTTGCCAATTGAATCGTTAGGAAAGAAAAGATAGGATGCAGAAAACAGAAATCAAAAGTATAAAATAGTGAATGGTCGTTGGTATTTAGTTAGAGCGTGCAGCAGGTAGCGTATAGCGTAAAAGGCTAAAAACTTAAAGCGAAAAACTATAATTCAAAATTCAAAACTTTTTTCTTATGTAATGTTGCTTTTAATGTAGGGGTCGGATTCATCCGACCCGAGTTATTCTGATAATTTTTTTAGCTCATTACGGGCAGACACAAGGTCTACCCCTATATCTTTTTATTTCTATTTTCGCGATACGCGATACTCGATACGAATTAGGCTTCTGAATTCCATTTTCTTTACTAAATACTATTCACTAACGACTATTTTTTGCGAGATACGATTCACGAGATACGAGATACACATTTTATTCGGTTATTCTTCAGAAACTACTGCTTCTTGTTGTTTAAAGAAAATTTGGGATACTGAGACTACTCCTATTAAAGCAAGCCCTGTTAAATTTAATACATAGTTTGCTGGTATTATCATAAATGCTCCCAATAAAAGCATCATTCTCTTATAATATTTTGTGCTTTTAAATAAAAAACCCTGTGTTCCTGCTGCTATACCTATAGACGCAGCAGTAGCTAGCAATAAGTAAAATAACAGCTTAAATATGTTTAAATCCGGAGTAAAGTTCCAGGAAATCAACTCAGGGTGAAATATAAACATAAAAGGTAATATGTATCCTGGAATAGCTAATTTAGTAGATTCTATCCCTACTTTCATTGCTGGAGCTCTGGCTATTGCTGCTCCGGCAAATACTGCCAACATTACCGGGGGAGTAATATCAGCTAATATACCATAATAAAAAACAAACATATGAGGCAGGATAAGATGAGTATTGTCAGCCATTAATCTGATTAAAGCCGGGGCAATCAAAGTAGCCATTATAATGTAGTTAGCAGTAGTAGGTATGCCCATTCCTAAGACCAGCGAAGCTAAAGAAGCCAAGATTAAGGCTATGGGTAAAATTCCCCGCGAAGCTTCAAATACGATTCCGGTAAATTTTAGTCCTAACCCGGACATAGTAGTAATCCCTACAATGATTCCTGCTGCGGCACAAGCTACTGCTACCGTAGTAGCAGAAACACCTGCTTCAGTAATAGCTTCTAAAAATTTCTTCGGGGTTAACCTGGTCTTTTTACTAAACATGCTAACTATAATTAATACTACTATACTGAGTACTACTGATTTTTGTGGGGAATAACCCTGAACTAATAAATAAATTAAAGCAAAGATAGGAGCTAATAAAATCCATCCCGTTTTTAAAGTATTTAATAGATTGGGTAATCGATCTCTGGAAAGGCCGCGTAAACCAATTTTTGCTGCCCTAAAATCTACAGCCATAAATAAGGCAAAATAATAAAATAAAGCAGGAATAATTGCCGCTTTAGCAATTTCAATATAAGGAACTCCTAAAAATTCGGCCATAATAAAAGCAGCAGCCCCCATAATAGGCGGCATTATCTGTCCACCAGTTGAAGCAACCGGTTCTACCGCCCCAGCAAAGACCGAACTATAACCTATACTCTTCATTAAAGGTATAGTAAAACTACCGGTAGTAACTGTATTAGCTGTAGAACTACCTGATACAGTTCCCATCATACCACTGGAAACTACTGCCGCTTTAGCTGGACCACCTCTGGTATATCCCGTCAGAGCAGTAGCAAAATCAATAAAAAACTTACCCGCACCGGTTTTATTCAGTATTGCCCCGAACAAGATAAAAAGATAGACAAAGCTCGCTGAAACACCTAAAGGAGTCCCAAATATTCCCGCATCGGTAAGATAAAGATAATAGGCTACTCTCTTTATAGAAAAGGTTCCATGAGAAAACCTTCCCGGCATATAAGGCCCAAAGACTAAGGCGTATAAAAGAAAAAATGTTGCCACTAACATTAAAGGAAGACCCACCGCTCTTCGGGTTGCTTCCAAAGTAAGTAAGACCAAAATAACTCCTAAAAAAACATCCATGGGATTTGCAGCACCCGCTCTCCAGACCAACTCTTTATAATTAGTAAGTATGTAATAACATAAAATTATAGATATACCAATAAATATCAAATCATAAAATTGTATTTTATCTCTAGGAGTTTTTTTACTACGGGCAAAAAGGCTAAAGGTTAAAGTTAAGATAAACATAAAATGGATAGAACGTTGAATTAGACTAAAATAAGCTCCAAACCATCCGGTATACATATGAAAAATAAATAATCCGATAGAGGCAATTATGATGGGGATAGACCATAGGCCGGTTAAATTTCTTTTATTTTTGGTTTCAATCTCTTCGATTTCTTTTAGTATTTTTTTATCAACTTTTTCTACAATTTCGATGTTTTTTTCATTATTGGTTTGAAAATTGTCTTTTTCTTTATTTATCATTCGTGCCTCCTTCAATGGCGATAATTATATCTATAGGGTCTCCTCTATTAGTTAAAGAAGATAGAATAAATTCTCTCTCTTTATATTTTATTTTTTGCTCTACGGTAAAAGCCACCCGTAAAGGAAGTATTTTCATCTCCCTATTTACGTTTACTATTACTAATTCATCTGAATATTCTATATCTTTAGAAGCATGACATTCTTGCCCTACGCCATACCAGGGATATTCCTCGGTAAGCAGACAAAATATTCCATCTTTTCTTATTTCAAAAGTATCATATACTGGGTTTAAGTCTTTTGAATTTATATATTCCAAATAAAATTTATCACCAACAGCAACTTCAATTTTAACTAATATAGAATCATTCTTCCTGTTAATAATCTCTAAATAATATTGTGTCTGATTATTTTCTTTATTGTTTATGAAATATAATATTGTGATAAAAAAAATGATCAGGGAAACCATAAAGGCTCCCCTGATCATTCTACTAAACATTAAAGTAATCCCTTCTCCTTGAAGTATTTTTCTGCACCAGGATGAAGTGGGGTAACGGTCCTTACACCAATTTCGGGAATTAATAGTTTCGCAACGGGGTGGACATCATGTATTTCTTTAGCATTTTCAAATAGTGTTTTTACTAATAAATATGCGGTATTTTCGTCAAGGTCTTTATTTACGACCACATCATTTCCATCCTGAATAGTTACGACATCATAATCCTGCCCTTTGTAGGTATTAGCAGGAATTTTACCCTCTTGATAGTAAGGAAATTCAGCAAGCATTTTTTTAATAATATCATCATCTACTGATACAAAATATACATCTCTTACTGCAGTCACTTCTTGTACTGCAGAACCAGGGTAAGCGAAATTCCAAAATACCACATCTACATTCCTATCTTTTAAAGCTTGAGCTGCCTCAGGTTGAGAATAATAACTGACTGTCATATCATCATAAGTTAAACCGGCAGTTTCAATAATCAGTCGAGCAATAGTTTCGTTTCCGCTTCCCGGGGCACCTACTGAAACTTTCTTTCCTTTTAAATCCCTAATAGATTTAATATCGGGGTCTAAAGTTAAAATATGTTGGGGTGCAGGATACATGGAAAATAGACCCAGAATAGATTGTGGCTTCCCTTCAAATTGTACTATACCTTCATAAGCTTTGAATGAAACACTAGCCATTGCCATTCCAATCTGAATTTCTCCACTGCCTGTCAATCTACAATTTTCCACTGAAGCTGCAGTAGATTCAGCAGTAACTTCAATTCCCTCTGCTTTTAACAATTGAGTCCAGAGATCAGCCATTGCTCCACCCAGCGGATAATAAACACCTCCGGGGCTGCCAGTTCCA
>JAYEJO010000006.1:0-6427 GCA_034660595.1 Candidatus Caldatribacteriota bacterium | reverse complement strand
TCCATTTTCCCACCGATGTCCTGGGAGGATGGTTATTTGGCGGACTCATTCTTGGTCTAAGTTATTTTATATTTTTAAAGATCAAACTCGATTCTATTCAAGGGAATATGATATTTAAAATAATTGGCATTACGTTATTTCCGGTGATCTTATTACAAATTCAATCATCACCGGATATTATCAGTTCGGTGGCTGCTTTGACCGGTGTTGGCTATGGTCTGCTATTTTTTTCTTCTTTTATTGGAGGGATTCGACCGGGGAACTGGCTGCAGCGGCTTTTCAGTTTTCTGGTTGGGGTTATCGGAATAGGGATAGTATATCTTGGATTGAAATTGATACTTCCTTCAGAGGGCCAATCTTTCTATCAATTAAGCCGGTTTTTCCGTTATCTGTTATTGGGTATATGGATCAGTTTTGGGGCACCCTGGTTATTTATCCGGATGGGATTAGCCTGTCAAGTGGAGAAAAAATCATGAAATGGAGAAAATGGGGTCTCTATTTATTTCAAACCTCACTTAAACCCTTATAAAATAAGGCTTTCCGCCCACATCCAAAATAAGCCACTTTAAGCTATTTTATACGCCTATTTTAAAAATATGAAAATCACCTTAACCCACCTCAAGAAACGCAGTTACGACGATATTTCTCTGATACCCTTATATTGCAAGGCTTTCAGACTGCTAAAAATAGAGTTTTTAGCCCTTTTTTGCCTTATTTTCTCCATATTTTAGAAGCACTAACATCATCCTATATAACAAAAAACGTAGAAACCCTTATGAATTCTACGTTTTAGAGCCTTACTATTTTTTTCTATAAAAACTGATAATCCTCCAATTCTATATAGATTTATCTCCCTTATTTATACCGTATCTATGACAGAGGGGGAATACGAGGGGGTACTGCAGTTAATAATATAATTTCTCTTTTCTAAGTAATTACAGTCAGAGTTTTAATCGAATTTTATATCCTTCTTGTCAATCCCAGCAACCCCGATTACCGTATCTGCCCCGCCATAATAGACCAATATCTTGTCTCCGATCTCTGCTTGACCGCAGCTGAATACTACTTTGGGGATATAACCATTTACTTCCCAATCAAGCTCAGGTTCTAAAATAGGCTCAGCTTGCCTTGCTAAAACATTAGAAGGGTCATCTAAATCAAGTAAAGCTGCCCCCAGGCAATATCCTTTTTCCTTACTTGTGCCATGGTATATTAAGAGCCAACCCTGCTCTATTTTAATGGGGGGACCGGCTATTCCGATTTTATTATATTCCCAATCAGAATCGGGTAGAGGCTTCATTATAATCTTATGGTCGTACCAGGTTTTAAGGTCAGAAGAATAGGCAATCCAGATATCCGGTTCTCTTCGGTGAAACATTACATATTTACCATTGATTTTTTCCGGAAATAATGAGGCATCTTTGTTGGGTTCATCAAGGACTATACCCTGTCTTTCCCAATCGATAAGATTTTTGGAAGTTGCCAGACAAATTCTGAAGTCTTCCGGAAATCTACCCCCATACCCGGTATACATCATATAAAAGGTATCACCTATTTTAACTATTCGGGGGTCTTCTGGCCCCCGAGCCTCTTGTTCTACATCATTGGATAAAATTGGTTGTTCTAAGCGATTGAAGTGAATCCCGTCTTTACTTACTACATAACCCAAACGATTAATATAGGGGCCTTCTTCTCCATTGGGGGCAATATCGGTAGCCCGGTAGATCATATGTACCAGGCTATTGTCATATATGGCGGCACAGTTAAATACGGCAGCTTTCTCCCAGGGGTGTTCTTCTTTGGGTAATAGGATGGGTTGGCCTGATAGTCTTTTTAGTTTTATCATTTAATTATCTTCCTTTTAAAGTAATTATTTAAAAAATCTTTAACCATATAATTTGATATGGCTCCAGAGATATTTTTTCTATATTTATTGTTTTCTCAGATATTACATCAAAATATTCTTTTTTATTTAAACTGTACTGATTTTTTCTAAAACAAGATTTTTGTATACTATCTGTGACATTATGTAGGGCTATTATTTTCTCTTTGCCATTAGGAGAAGTCCGTAATAAAGAAAATATTTCTTTCTTTAAAAATAATACTTCCTGTTTTCCACTGGGATGAAAGGCTTTTTCGGATTTTCTTTTATAAATTAATTTCGTAAACTCAGTAAATATTTTATGTTCTCTGGAATCCGAATTTGCTAAATTCTCTTTTAATTTATTATATTGAAATTTTTTTCGATTAATAGTTCTTTTCTGACCTGTTTTTTCTACTCCTTCCAGATAATTTTCCGTTCCGAACAGGCTGTGGATATAGATTCCCGGAATACCTGATAAAGATAATATTATTGCCTGAGAAGCTATAAATTTCTTTATATTTAATTCTTCGCTATTTTTGGAATCGGCGATAGCACTATAATAGGTGGTATTCATTTCGTATGGTTCTTTAGTCCCGTTTCCTAAAATTTTATAAGATATAAATCCTCCTCTTTTTTTTATATTATCCGCAATATCAGTTATTTCCCTGTCGGTTAAAATAGCTTTAACCGGAACAACCCCCAGACCATCGTGGGTAGCAAGTACATTAAAGAAAGCTGTTTTATCAGAAACATTTTTGACGCCGAAAGCCCATTTAAGAAGGCGGGAGGCATCACCGGCATAGAAGGTATGCAACACTAACAAGGGGAGGGCAAATTGGTATACCAGTTGGACTTCATCATAACCATTGCCAAAATAACTAATATTCTCTTTGTGTGGTACATTTGTCTGTGTAAGCAATAATGTACCAGGAAAAATTTCATCAAGAATAGCTCTAATTAATTGAATTACATAGTGCGTCTCTTTTAAGTTAATACAACTTGTCCCTAATTTCTTCCAGATATGACCGATGGCGTCCATGCGGATAACTCTAGCCCCTTTACTGGCGTAAAATAATATTACATCGATAATCTCCAGTAGTACATTTTCATTGGCGAAATTAATGTCTATCTGATCCGGACTATAAGTGGTCCAGAGATAGATATCTTCCCCTTTTCTTTTAAATTTTGTTAATAACGGATGAGTTCTTGCCCTGGTAACTGAAGATAGATCAGTATCTTTATCAACGCTAATAAAATAGTAATCATATTTGGGGTTGCTTTTTAGATATTCTTTAAACCATATGCTTTCAGAGGAAATATGATTGGCTACCAGGTCAAACATTAAATTAAATTTTTGACCTATATTCTCAATGTCTTCCCAATCCCCTAAAGCCGGATTAACTTTTTTATAATCTATAACCGAAAATCCATCATCAGAAGAGTAAGGATAAAATGGTAGTATATGAATAATATTTATTGCCTGTTCAAGATATTCATCGGCAAATTTAAATAAGGATTGCAGGGGGTTTTTGTTGGCTGTTTGAATATTGTCTCCGTAGGTAATTAAGACAACGTCTTTTTCATTTAAATAATTAGTCTTTGGGATTTTGCCGGCACTATTCTTTTGATATCTATCGATTAATTCATTAATCTTCTTAAATGTATTTTGAGCCCTGTCCCTGCCATAAAGGAACTCAAGTTTGTTTATTATTATTTCCCGACTTATTTTAGGTACTGACATATTACGACACTTCTCCGATATGGTTTTTCAGCAATAAATAAGAGTATACTATTTAATAAGGTTTCATCGCCCTAAGTAGAGTCTCTGATAATTAATTTTGGCTGAAAAATAATTCTTTGGGGTGTATAGCTCTCAGGGTCTTTCAAATGTTGATTTAAAATTTTCATTGCCCCTTCTGCCATCTTTCTTACAGACTGGCTAATCGTGGTCAGGGCGGGGTAATAGTATTCTGATAGTGGAATATTATCAATTCCAAGCACTGCAATGTCCTGGGGTATTTTTAGTCCTTTTTCCTGAATAGCATGATAAGCTCCTATTGCCCTCTGGTCACCGGAAACAAAAAGGGCATCTGGAATTTCTTCTTCTAAAATATTTTTCATCTTTTTATAAGCAGTTTTGGGGTTCATAATACCATAATCAATATGCCTTAATTCACTATTGATATGATAATCATTGCAGGCTTGAATAAATCCCTTTGCCCTATCCTGATTTACCGTGAAATTTTCATCCCCCAGAAAAAATCGAATAGACCTATTCCCTCTTTTGATAAGATGCTCAGCTCCCAAATAACCTGCTTTAACATTATCAAGGTTAACAAAAGAGGTAGCTTCATAGACATTATCTCTACCGACAATAACAAAAGGGATATCGCTTCCTATAAGATAGTCAATCCGGCGGTCAATTTCCCGAGTATCAAAGATTATAGCACCGTCTGCAAAGCCATTTTTCAGCAAATAGAAACCATCATGTTTATTTTCTTCAACTTTGGAAGCTGAAGACCTTGAAACTATTAATTTATACCCTAATCTATTGGCTTCACTATCTAACAACCGGATAAAAACATTATGGAAATTCCCTATATAATTTGCCTCATTTTTTTCTACAAAGACTATTAGGATACCGGTGGTTTTCTTTCTAAGTGACCTGGCAATTAGATTAACCTGGTACCCGGTTGATTTTATGATTTTTAATATTTTATCTCTTGTTTCTTTCTTTACTTTTTCTTCTTCATTTACAACCCTGGAAACCGTCCGTGGGGAAACTTTGGCGATTTTTGCGATATCTTTAATAGTATATTCTTTTATCTTAAATCACCTCCGTAAATCATTATACAATACTTTTTAATTTCTTTTCCAGGCTTTCAAGGGAAAGAAATTCACTTCCCAATCGGAAATTTTCTTCGACCATCTTTTCTCTGCAATCTTTATCTATAAGTAATTTTATACATTCTCCGGCAGCACGCTTTATTACTCCTTCACTCACTTTTGCCAGACCGCATTCATCAAGCTCATATTTATCCCCCAAAGAAATGACTTTAAATCCATTTCCTTTGATATCTTCTTTGTAAACATCATATTCAAATACTAACATCGGTTTTTTGGCAAATAAACCTTCTAAAAACTGATTTCCCCATCCCTCCTGAATACTTGGATAGGTTACTATATCTGCAAAGACATAGGTATCCCATAAGGAATATATTTTATTATCATTTTTAACACACCTTGAATGTTCAACCAGATTGTTGACAAACAGCAATTCTACATTACTTTCTTTGGCCCTGGTTTTAAGCCTCTCAACATAATCATCTGCAGTCTCTATCATCCCCGCTAATACGAGTACTATCCTGCTATCCTCTTTAAAACTTTTCCCGTTATATAATATTGCTTCTTCAAGTATTTTCCTATTTTCTTTTCTCTGCATTTCCTCAACCACATCTATAGCCAGTTCGATTGCCTTTCTATTTGTTACCCTGGTTGCCTGAAGCATAAGAATATCATTATCTTCAATGCCTAATTTTTCTCTAAAATCTATGTTGTAATCATCAACATTCCACAGCTTCTCATCAAAATCAAATACATTGGGTATAACAACGGAATCCAGATTTCTTCTTGTTTTTAATTCCTTTTGAACAATACTATTAATTACTACATGTGAGATCAAATCATCTTTTGGGGGATAGTATTCCTCCAGAGCTTTGCGAACGAAATTACAGGTTGGATGAGAAAAATTTTTCCTTTCCCAGTAAAAATCATGATGATGTCCGATACATCTAATACCTAATTCCTTAATAACATTAGTGAACGCCATAGCAGTAGGGATGCTTCTGCCGATGGATAAAATATTATTGGGAACAATTAAATCTATCTTATTTTGTATTAAGAATTTTTTCAAACCTTCTTCAATTTTTAAAGTTAGCTTTCTTATAGCCCTTATTAATTCATCCTCATCTTGATAGTCTTCTAATTTTAAATAGGCATTTCTTTCGATTTTCAAATCCTCTTTAAATCTATAATTCATCTCCGGTATAACATAACCATCAGATGTCCCCGTACTACCGGCAATAAAATATATTTTATGTCCCATATTTTCTAAAACCTTTTTCCATTTATCCATCTCCAGGGAAACTCCGTCAGTTTCGCCAACGCGGTAATGACATAATGCTATATTCATACTATCCTTCCTTTGTATAATAATTTTATATCCCTTCATGACTCTCATAATCAAACAATATTCTTTTCATCAACGATAACATTGAATATGGAACCATAATATGTGATTTTTATAATGCCATCGTTGACATTTTTTATAGTAACATAGTACCAAATAGATTACAAATTTTTAAATCACTTTTTTCTGTAGAATAAATTTAACAGCGGTTAGCACAACTTAAAAAATTATTTAAACTAATTATTTTCTTGGTATATTCTCATTTTTAAAGCCATTCTTAATTGAACTGCATCATCAAACTTTTTTGGGTCTAAGCCGGTTATCTCTTTAATCCTTCTTAATCTATAAAGTAAAGTATTACGATGTACATAGAT
>JAYEJO010000005.1:0-6432 GCA_034660595.1 Candidatus Caldatribacteriota bacterium | reverse complement strand
TCATCACTTTAACCGGTGGAGTAGCAAAAAATACAGGAATGGTACAAGCCCTAAAGAAGAGGTTAAAGGCTAAAGTTTATGTTCCCGAAGAACCCCAAATAGTAGGAGCTTTAGGAGCAGCTATTGCCGCCAACAAAATTAGTGACAAGTAACAAGTGATGAGTAATAAAGAAAGTTACCTGGTTAAAATACAGGTTGCTAGTTGCAAGTTAGGAAAAAGAAGGAGCGTATTGCATACGCCCTCAATAATCTATATAAAATCGTAGGACAGGCGCCTCGCCCGTCTATGCATCATTCCCTCTCCCCTTGGAGGGAGAGGGTTGGGGTGAGGGGGATAAATCTTCACGCTTTATAATATACTAATAACTAATTTAATTGGAGAATCGGAGAATTGGCTAATCGGTTAATTATTTAATCGGTCAATTGGTGAATTGTATTAATGGAGTTTTTTATGTCATTAGCTGCACAGATAAAAGAGTTAGGAGAAGAGATTGGTTTAGATATCGTTAGGATTACTAATGCCGAAGCTTTTCCGGAAACAGAGAAGCACATTATCGAAAGTATAGAAAAGGGCTATATTCCTGAAAATAATTATCATCATAAGAAAAATTATTTAGAGAAAATTGAACATATAAATCCGAATAAAATTGGTAAGAGATGTAATCCTAAAAATATTTTAAAAAGAGCAAAATCTATAATAAGTGTAGCCCAATATTATTTAATTGAAGAAAATGATAATTGTATGAATAACAAGGAGCCTTGTGGAAAAATTGCTAGATTTGACATTGGTAATTTTTATTATGATGTAAAACTAAAACTAAAAAAAATAATTGATTTTATAAATCAAGAGACTAATTTTAAATATAAATCTAAGTGTAAATCTAATTACGTGTCTTTGGTAGAAAAACCTATTGCTCAGCGGGCCGGAGTAGGCTGGTATGGGAAAAACGGGATAATTATTACCGAAAGATTTGGTTCCTGGGTAGTTCTGGGAGAGATTATAACTGAATTAGAATTAGACACAGATGAATCCCTTCAGCGGGATTGTGGTGATTGTACAATATGTATCGATTCATGTCCGACTAAGGCTATTGTTTCCCCATATATAATTGATCGCACTAGGTGCCTGCAATATATTTCTGAAAGACCGATGAAAGTACCTTTGGATTTTCGGGAAGTTTGGGAAGATAAATTATATGGTTGTACTATCTGTCAAGAGGTCTGCCCAAAAAATTATAAAGTAAAACCTAAAAAATATAAACCGGAATATGGGTATATCGGTGCAAAGATTCCTTTAATACCATTATTACAAATTACCGAAGAGGAATTTCGAGATTATTTTGCTTATAATCAGATTGCTATGAGACCAAGAGAAGCAATTAAAAGAAATGCCGTTCTGGCCTTAGGAAATATTGGTAACCCTCGCGCTGTTGTTCCTTTGATTAAAGTTTTACAGGAAGACGACAATTCAATAGTTAGGGGACATACTGCCTGGGCTCTGGGTAAAATTGGAGGAGAAAAAGCGAAATTTGCATTAGAAAAAACTCTAAAGAGCGAAGAAGACAGAGAAGTGAAAGAAGAAATTATAAATGCTTTAGAGATGTTTTAAATTTATCAAAGGATAATCCTTTGATAAATTTGGTTAGTTTGTTTGCTGGTTATCTGGTTAATTAGTTGATAAATCAATTCTGGTTATTAAAACCAATTAACTAATTAACCAACTAACTAGCTAACGTTTATATAGCAAATGTCATTTAGGATTAAGATACGTCAATAGTCAATAAAAGAAAACCAAAGGAGAGGTTTACAATATAAAGATGATTCAGGTAGAGGGATTAACCAAGATATTCAATGATAAAAAAAGAGGCGAGGTAGTAGCAGTTAATAATTTAAAATTTAATTGCCGGAAAGGTCAGGTATTCGGACTTTTAGGTCCTAATGGAGCGGGCAAAACCACTACTTTACGCATTTTAGCTACCATGATACTCCCCACTAAAGGAAAAATAATGGTAAATGGGCTTGATGTGGTAAAGCGGGCTGCTAAAGTAAGAAGGCAGATAGGATTTCTATCCAGCGAAACAGGATTATATGACCGTTTTACCCCCCGAGAAACCGTAATGTTTTTTGGTCGGATTAACGGGATGAAAGATAAAGCTATTAAAAAAAGAACGGCTGAAATCTTTCACAGTTTAGATATGGAAGATTTTCAGGATGTCAGAGTAAATAAACTTTCTACCGGGATGAAACAGAAACTCTCTATTGCCAGAAGCATTATTCATGACCCGCCTGTATTAATTTTAGATGAACCAACAGTAGGATTAGATATAATTACGGCTAGAACAGTAACTGAATATGTTAGAAGTTTTAGAGACCAGGGAAAGTGTATCATCTATTCTACCCACATTATGCGGGAAGCGGAAAAATTGTGTGACGTGATCGCGATTATTCATCAAGGTAATCTCATTGCCCAGGGGACTTTGGAAGAATTACAAAAGAATTCCTCATCTGACGATTTAGAAGAAATATTTTTTGAATTAATAAATCAAGGAGAGAATTTAGAATGAGCTGGAAAAATATTAAACTTATCTTTATTAAAGAATTAGTGGGAACTATACGGGATAAAAGAACCATAATTGCCATGATAATAATTCCTTTAATCTTTTATCCTCTCTTGTTTACAGGAATCGGCTATTTTAACAAGCTGGGGAGTATAAAATCAGAAGAAGCTACCTCAAAGATTATGATATATGGTGCAGAATACGCTCCTCAATTAGTAAAACATCTCCAAGATTATGAAAAGATAGAAGTTCTTACTATAGAAGCTGACTCTACTATTAAATTGCAAAATGGAGATATTCAGGCAGTTTTAGCGGTTCCTCCAGATTTTAAATATAAAATTGAACAGGGAGGACCCGGTAAGCTTATCTTAAAATATGATACTACGGAGGCTAAATCAAGAATAGCCAAGCAAAGAATTAATCAAGTAATTGAAAAATACAAAGGTGAAATACTTTTACAAAGGCTTTCTCATCTGGATTTAAAAGAGGAATTTCTTACTCCGTTAATTCTACAAGAAGAAAATATAGCTACTGCTGAAAAGATAACCGGTTCATTTTTAGCAGTTCTACTCCCTTATTTAATTATAATCCTCATCTTTGCCGGGGCGATGCATACAGCCGTGGATATAACTGCCGGAGAGAAAGAAAGAGGGACTATTGCTACTCTATTAGTAAGTCAAATAAGCCGATTAGAGATAGTATTGGGCAAATGCTTTGCAGTAATGTTAATTTCTTTTACCAGTATGGTTTTAGGACTGCTTGGGCTCACTCTTGCTTTTTTATCGGGAGCTTCTATTGCCGGAGGTATTGAGGGAGTGCAATTTGGGATATCTATTAATACCATCTTTTTACTTTTTTTAGTTTTATTCCCTTTGGTCGGTTTAGCCAGTGCAGTATTGGTGATGGTGGGCATATTTGCCCGTAACATTAGAGAGGCTTCGAGTTATATTACTCCTATCTATATGCTTACTGTCTTTTTGGGAATAATTTCTATAAGTCAGGGAATGGAATTGTCCGACAAAATGTTTTTAGTTCCGGTTTTAAACAGTAGTTTTGTTTTTAAAGAACTATTGATGGGTAAGATTTATTGGAGCCATATTATAACTACTTTTAGTGCTAATATGGTAATTGCGGGATTAGCTCTATTCGGAGCTACTCGTCTCTTTAGCAAAGAAGAAGTCCTCTTCAGAAGTTAAGAATAATACTATAAATTCAGTAGGACAGGTTGGCACTCAAGTAATAATGAGTGCCACCTTGCCATTATAAGGTGATAAGTAATGGAAGAATACGACCCAATTATTGATAAAGAGAAACAGAGGCAGGCGAAAGAATATCAAAAGAAAAAAATTATTTTCAAAATAACTGGAACCACTCTTTTTTTAGCTTATTTCTTAATATTAATATTCAGTAATCTTTCCTTTACAATTAAAGAAAAAATATTATATTTTACTAACATTGAATGGCAGATTATTGCCTTATATGTCTTTTTTATATTAACTCTTTATGATTTACTTTCCTTGCCGTTAGAATTTTATACCTCCTTTTCTTTTGAACACAAATACCATTTTTCTACTCAAACATTAGGAGATTGGTTTAGAGATTGGTCAAAAAGCTATATCTTAAGTTTGGTTTTAGCTATCCCTGTCATTGAAGGAATTTATTGGGCAATCAGAACATTCCCCCAAAATTGGTATCTGGTAGTCACAGTTTTTACCGTTCTTTTAGCTGTTCTTTTAAGCCATCTTTCCCCCATATTGTTGACTCCACTTTTTTTTAAATTGAAAAAGATAGAAGGGGATAATGAATTAGCTCAAAAATTAATTAAATTATGCAATAAAGTAAATACCAAAGTTAAAGGGGTTTACGAAATAAATTTTAGTTCAAAGACCACTAAAGCCAATGCCTATCTTTCTGGTTTGGGGAATACCCGAAGAATTGTGATAGCCGATAATCTTTTGAAAAATTTTACTCTTGATGAAGCAGAGGTGGTATTTGCTCACGAATTAGGTCATCATGTTCATAAAGATGTTCTAAAAGGAATACTTTGGACCGGTTTAATATATTTAGGAGCTTTTTATTTTACCAGCTTTATTTTAAAAAAGTTCAGTCTTTATTTAGGTTATGAAGTAAGCGATGTTTCTAACTTCCCTGTTTTAGCTTTATCTATAGGGGTTATTCTATTCTTATTTAATATACCTCTTAATTTTTATTCCCGAAAGAGAGAGCAGAATGCTGATGAATTTGCCTTAAAAACGACTGGGAAGGTAGATGCTTTTATAACATTAATGGCAAAATTTACAAACCGAGATTTAGCTGATGCCCATCCTCATCCTTTTATTGAATTTCTCCTTTACACCCACCCTTCTATCGGCAAGAGAATTAATTATGCTCAGGAGTTTAAGAAGAAGATTGAATTAGAAAAACAAGAAGAATAAATTTTAAATATGTAACATTTTGTGCCTGGCACAAAATGTTACATATTCTGTATTTGCTTTACTATATTTTGTAATATTGATATAATGAAATTACAAAAATAAAGTTTTATGCTATACACTTTTGGCATACTAAAGGTATTAAAAGACAAAAAATTATAATTTAATAGTTCATGGGACTAAATAAAGAGGGTGTTTTATAATGAGAAAGCCCCTTGTTTTCATCTTGATAGTGATTTTAGTTTTTTACCTAACCATTTCTGCCCAAGAATACAATGAAAGCCAAGAGTTAGTTTTTGCTCAGAGAAGGCAGAGCATGGTAATAAATCAATTGCAAAGCCGGGACATCATCGATTCAGAAGTCTTACAGGCCATGCTTACTGTTCCCCGCCACCAATTTGTTGACCCACGCATCAGAGAATCAGCTTACAATGATTACCCCCTTGCTATCGGCGAAGGCCAAACTATTTCCCAGCCTTATATCGTAGCCTTAATGACCCAGTTGTTAGAGTTAGAAGGGAATGAAAAAGTCTTAGAGATAGGAACCGGTTCTGGATATCAGGCAGCAGTTTTAGCTGAAATTGTAAAAGAAGTTTATACAATAGAAATATACGAAAGCCTTTCTAAAAAATCAGAAAAATTACTAACCGATTTAGGTTATCAAAATATCAAATTTAAGGTTGGCGACGGTTATTACGGATGGGAAGAATATGCCCCTTATGATGCCATCATAGTAACCTGTGCCCCCGACCATGTTCCTCCGCCCCTTCTTCAGCAGATAAAAGATGACGGAGGGAGAATAGTGATTCCCGTTGGCGGAATATGGATGGTACAAACTTTGATGAAGATAGAAAAGACAGGAGGAAAAATTAAATCTAAAGGAATTATCGGGGTAAGATTTGTTCCTATGATCGGACATAGCAGATAGGGAACAGGGGACGGTTCTCTGTTCCCTATCTAAAAATTGATATATTCTTTCTATGTTATTATAATAATAGAAAGGGTTTATTGTAGAATGATTTTTGGAGCTTCCAGTAATCTTTTCAGAGGTATATAAATTTGGAGGCCAAGAGTTATGAATAACTTAAGGATAGGTTTACCACAGGCTCTTCTTTATTATGAATATTTTCCTTTATGGAAGAATTTTTTAGAAGGCTTAGGTGTAGAAGTGATTAATTCTGGCCCTACTACTAAAGAGATACTCGATTTAGGAGTAAAGTCAGCTATTAGTGAAGTATGTTTCCCGGTCAAGGTATTTTATGGGCACGTGATGAGCTTGAAAGATAGAGTAGATTATTTATTTATTCCTCGGTTAGTCTGTGTAGAAAAAGGTGCTTATTTTTGTCCTAAGTTCTTGGGCCTTCCTGATATGGTTAAAAGTTCTCTCTCGCCTCTTCCTCCTTTAATCGAACCTACTATTGATATAAGAAAATCAGCCACTA
>JAYEJO010000004.1:0-1386 GCA_034660595.1 Candidatus Caldatribacteriota bacterium | reverse complement strand
TTTCATCTAAACATTCTCCCGGGAAGATTTTCCTGAATCATCCATCTCTTATTACAATGTCCCTTTCGGGGACCGGTAGAATCAAGAACACGATAACCCTTAATGGGAACGGCTTCAAGCTTCTGTAATATCGAATCCTCTACTCCAACCTTTTCTATTATCCAACCTAATCTCTTTGCAATAACTGCATCAAGCCGTAAAGAATAATCGGTCATCTTAGCTAAATCAAGCGAAGATATATTAGACTCAAATGCGGAAAATATTTCTGCCCAGCCTCCGAAATACTTCGGAGAAATCAGTCCATCTATAAGCGTTCTTTCCGGATCAGTTATGGTTACCTTAACTTCTCCGACCCAAAAATCTTTAATGCCAAAAAATCTTTCCGGCTTTATCTTAATAAACTCATACAAAATACCATTTACCTCTCTGCTAAAACTTCTTTGACTTTTATTCCGTGTCCCCACTGCTCTTGATATTGGAACTGCCTGTGTAGTAGTAATATATACTCTTTGCGGTATCTGTTCTGTCATACCATGAAAATGCAGAGCAGACCGGTGGCTTATAGCAGAAGGATGAACCAAAGCCATAGCAATTTCAAATTCATGTACAGGTGTCATCCCGGGGAAAGATGATGAGATAACATACAGTCCTCTCTTAAGACGGGCTAACCAGCCATTATTCAAAAGATGATGTAAGGCTTCTACAACATAATTATCAGCTATTTCACAATAAGATGCTGCCTTTCGTGCATCCGCAATATCAAATATCCTCTTCCCCTCTTCAAATAACTTCCTTACCATCTCTATACCTATTCGAGTATGCTTTTGATTATTTCCTGCATTCATAGGAGTCTCTCCAATTATTAATATAATTTATCTACTTTTTAGATATAATACTGCATATATTGGAGAATGTCAAATTATCTCTATAAAATATCTATTAATAAAGATTGAAGGTAAATAATAGTAGTTTTTATTCTAAACTGCCTTACTTAAACACTTGTAAATAAAGACAGAAAACCGTCCCTTATTTATATAATATCAATAAAATAAATTCATTTACACCACAAAAACCTCTCCGTCTGAAACCTGTTCTATCTTCCGGCTAAACAAACCACTATATTTATCTCCCCGCTCCTATCGGAAATCTCTTCCCTGGTAATCTTATAACCTTTATACCTGTACATTAATTCTTGTTCACCCTGCTGTGTTATTCTCCTGCACAACCAATAGGGAAAGAAAACTCTGATGTTTGCATAATCTTTTAGGCAGCCAAGAATATTGGCGGTATAAAAATCAATAGCGAATATTTTCCCTGTCTTTAAAGAAGCACGATAAAAAGAAACCAGCCGGTCAATATTCTGGGCTGAAAAATGAAGAAGGGTCA
>JAYEJO010000003.1:0-6493 GCA_034660595.1 Candidatus Caldatribacteriota bacterium | reverse complement strand
TCCCAGCTCCTTCCTCCAATTTTTCAATAGTTTATCCTTTAATCTTCGTCCTCATTACCTGCTAAAAATAATACTTATATTCCTCCTGATTTCACTTTTATTTTTAGATTAATTAGATTTTCAACTTTTCAGTACAATTAGTACAAATCATTCAAGAAATGTTATAGAAGGTATATTATCTGGGTTGGGTCAATAGAAGCATAAACTCGATATTTACCCAGGTGAATTATTTTATTCAATTTGCTATTTTATAATAGTATCATCTGGAATATTTCCGCTTTTAAAGTGTTTATCTAACCAACCGGAAACAACATTATCTCGGCTATCAAAGTATTTAACATAAGGTTTTATATCAAGAAGAGGTGTTCCATCCAAAACATCTACTTCTGTAAAATACATTTTATTTCCCTTTATGCTTTTGATTTTTACAATAGAAAATCCTATATGATTGGGACGGTTGGGGCTTCTTATGGCAAATATTCCGTGTTTATCCTGCTCAAGAAATGGCTTCCCTTCGACTCCCTCTCTTTGCGACTTATGGAAATAGTATATTATTATGGCATAGGTAAATTTATCCAAATCTTTTAAGCCTTTAACATATTTATCTTCCAGTTCTATCCAAGCTTCTATATCATCCTTAAAAATGCCCTGGATAGGAATATCCTTGCTTTCTTTATAAGGCGAGTGGATTATTCCAATTGGGTGCATTATTATTTGATTCATAATTTCTCCTATTAGTGTAAGTTACCAGTGTGAAATCTTATTTTTGATAAATAACTTTTTTAAGTTAAATTTTTAATAGAGAATCAAAAAAAAGAAAAATTTATTTTGTATTATCACCCAAAAGCTCTTCAGGGACATTTTGGTAGCATATTGGTCTTAAGAATCTCTGAATAGCGGTCATTCCTACTGAGGTAGTACGAACAGCAGTGGTTGCAGGATAGGGTCCACCATGATTCATAGCAGGTGATACCTTGACTCCTGTCGGAACACCATTTATTATCAATCGGCCGACTTTTTCTTTCAAGCAATTAAATAATGGCTTAATTGCCTTGTAATCCTCTTTTTCTAAGTAAATTGTTCCCGTTAGTTGTCCATCTAATTGATCTACCACTTCAAGATATTGGTCTTGAGAATCACATTCCACAAATAGAGCAAGTGGTCCGAAATATTCCATCTTTAACCTCTCTTCTTTCAAGTAAGTAGATAAGTCCGTTTTTAGTAGAGTATTCTGAAAAGCAAAATTCTGGTCTGCAACTTTTCCTCCAACTAATAATTCAACTCCTTCCAGAGATTGAGTTTCTTCCATCACCTTAACGAGAGATTCATAAATATTTCCGTTTAATAATGATTGATTTTCCTTTTCATTCATTATTTCCGCTATTTTTTTAATAAATTGGATAGATCCTTCAAATGCTGGTAAAAAGAAAACACCTGGTTTCGTGCAAAATTGGCCAACGCCTAAAGTTATTGAATCGGCAAACTCTTGTGCCATTTTATCAGCCCGGGCATTAATAGCAGATTTAGTTATAAAAACCGGATTAATACTTCCCATTTCTGCATAAACGGGTATTGGGTTTGTTCGCGAAGCTGCTAAATCAAATAAGGAATTACCTCCCTTTTGTGATCCCGTGAATCCCACTGCTTTAATACTAGGATGAAGCACTAAATTTTTCCCGGTCACATTTTTTACCCCTTGTAAAAGAGAAAATGTTCCTTTTGGAAACCCCGCACGTTCAATAGCTTTATTTATTGCAACAGCAAACAATTCAGATGTTTGGGGATGAGATGGATGTCCTTTAGCCACTACCGGACACCCGGCAGCTAAAGCCGATACAGTATCACCTCCACACACGCCAAATGCCAAAGGAAAATTGCTAACTCCGAACACGGCAACAGGTCCAATTGGTATTAGCATTCTTTTTAACTTCGTTTGTGGATCCTCTTCATCAATAATTATCTCTTCGTGCTTCCCTTCTCGTATATAATCCGCAAACATCTTTATCTGATTACACGTGCGTTCCCTTTCACCAGTAAGTCGTTGTAAGCCCAACGCTACTTCCCAATCTGCAATTTCTAATAATTGATCACCTAAATTCATGATCTCTTCTGAAACAATCTCCAAGAACTTAGCTCTCTCTTCATTTGTAGTTTTCTTTAAAATATTAAAAGCATTATGGGCTAATTTGCAAGCTTTTCCAATCTCATCTTTCGTAGCTTCATAATATTCTAATTCACTTTTTTCTCCGGTTCGTGGATTTATTGCACAAAATACATCATCTCCATTCTTGCTTGGAGTACCACCAATATAATTTACACCTTTTAAAATTATATTTTTCATTTTAACCACCTTAATACTATATCTTTCACTTTAACAATTATTATACTCTTAACCTTTAATCGTTGCAATTGCATATATATCATATTTAAAATGAAGCTTACAAGATAATATGTTATACTATCCAACAGAATTTAAAATAAAATCATTTGATTGATTGCCAAAAAATTCAGTCTTAAAACACTTGGGATAATATTCTTATAAAAGGAGAGCGGGAATAGAATGATTAAAAGATCAAGAATTAGTCTTAACAGAATCATTTATCCAAAATTGAATTTAGCCGCAACCTGCCAGAGACTATAAAGGAATTAAAAAAATTAATTAATCTTTCACTATCTATCGGTTGCAAGGCAATTGTATTATGCCCCAATAATGATGTTAATGATAAAAGGGGCTCAGAGGAGATTTTTGAAGAAACAGTAAAAACCTTAAAATCTTTTGGACCTTTGTTTCAGGATAGCGGTATACAAGGCTATTTAGAGCCTTTGGGATTTGAAGAATGTTCGCTTAGAACGATAGTTACAGCAATGAAAGCTATTCAAGAATCAGGTTATCCTGTTTATAAAATTGTTCATGATACCTTCCATCATCATCTCGGTCCTGATACTTTTGATACAATTAAAAACGATTATGATATCTCTTACACCGGATTAGTTCACATCTCCGGGGTAGAATGTGATATTCCTGTTGAAGAATACAGAGATAATCATCGTGTTTTAGTAACCGAACAAGACAGGCTTCAATCCAAAAAGCAGATAGAATTACTCCTCAAACTTGGTTACGCGGGGAACATTTCTTTTGAACCTTTTTCAAAAAGCGTACAGGAAATGGAAATCGAAAGTTTAAAATCAGCTATTGATAGTAGTATAGAATATATAAGTAGATAAAATAAAAAATATTTCACTCTTTTAAAATCTGAAAGTGTCTATTTATAAGGTTTAACTCCAACGGTGATCGTTCTCTACACAGGTTCAATTCCGATACTATTTAACCACTCAATAACTTCTTTGTTCAGCCTGTCATCTCTAAATTTGAACCATTTTTCCCTATAATCCGGATAATCTGCTATTACATTTTTAAAACGCCTGAAAGCTCCCTTTCCATCTAAAGCTATATACAATTTTTCCCTCAATAATTCATCCTCTACCTTCTCGGCAAATTCAACCATTAAATTATATCCTTCATATGATGGCCTCTCGGGGATGCAAATATAACGATCAGGGTTATTAAATAATATATCCTGGGCTAATTTAATATCCTCTTTCTGCCAATCAGGTAAATCTTCTCTTATCTTATCTTCATCTTCTTCTTCTTCGGCATATCTAAATGTTTCCTCTGAGGTAACAATAACCTCTCCTGTTTCTTTATCAAGATAGTAATCCATATCCATTCGAGCCACATCTTCCATAGCATTCGCAATCATTTCCAGATCTACTTTTAATTTTTTCATAATTTTAACCTTCTTATCATATTAAAATTGTACGCCAGATTACATATTCAATTAAACTAGGGACACCTTCCCTATCTATCTAACTAACTTAAAAGTAAAATATTAATTGACTAAGAAAATGGCTGTCCCTATTTTCCTCCGTACTTTCGCCCTATATTTTTACCTCTCTATTGTGTTTTTGTTTAAATTTGATATTCATTACTATTACATTACTTTCATTACCTTTTCGTTACCTTCAGAGTATAGATTGTTGATTTACCTTTACCTTCAACTTTAAATATGGCCCTTTCAACAATATTGGATAATTCTAAATAAGCTGTTTTATTAGAAATATTGTTAATATTTTGATACTCTTTATTTGTAATTCTCCCACTTTTCTTTACATACATTACTGCTTTTATCTGTCTTTCATTAAGTCCCAGCTTTCTCAAGTATTCTTCCGTGTAAATATCTTTACAAAAATATACACTAATTCCACCAAATTCTTCCTTGAATTCAGGTTCCGGCAATTTCTGGTCTTTACACAAATCAATTATCCTTTTTGTGCCAGAACCCCACCTTTCTATAAAACCTGCATAATAAAAAACAGAGGCAATAATTGGGTTTTTCGGAAAAGAGGAATGTTCTGTTTTTAAACTCTCAATAGTGAGCTGTTTTGGCAATTTTCCGGAATTCCATATCCAGAGCCTATCATCATAAATTTTTATCTGTATCTCTGCAGTGCTTAGATAATCTTTGTGAATTAATGCATTTATAACTGCCTCTCTCAGTGCTTCAAGAGGATAATCCCACACATCTTTACGTTCAATTCCCTTTATCTCAAATCTTACATTTAAATGTTTTCTAATAGCATTCATCAATGTGTCTAATTGCTTAAAAAGGTTCCCATCGGCGATAACGGTATCTAAAATTTCTGTTGGGGTCTTAAACCTTCCAACTCTACCTTGAGCAGTAATAAAAAATGTTTGAGGTTTCTTCCCAAAAAGTAAAATAAGTGCTCTGGTTAATTTTTCATCATTGGTAATTAATTCTAAATTCTTAAATATCGTTTTATAAGAAGCGTTTTTTATTTCCGGAAGTCTATCAATTGCAAGTCCTTTAAAATATTCAAAAGTTTCAAGGTCCAAATCATCAAATGTTGCATCTACAGTTAAAGAATCCCATGTTTTACCTGTCTTTTCCAACAAGAAATTTGTAAGTTCACTACCTTTGACCTCTTGCGTTGTACTTCCCGACTTTATATATATTTTACCATCAAGAAATACAGGAAAATCTGAAGAGTTAACGGTTATCTCTATTACTTCTCTATCATCCTTTTCCTCTATTTTTACAGAAGGAGTGATTTGAAGTTTGTTTCTTATCGTATTTGGAATATCTTCTAAAAGTTTCTTTATGTTTGACAGAGCAACTGCTCTACCATTATCATCTATGCCTATATACATCACTCCACCTTCAGTATTGGCAAAACCAGTAATAGTCTTCAGGTGTTCATTGCGCCACTCTTTTTTAAATTCAATATCTTGTTCTTCTCTCACAATAAATCCTCCAATATCTCATTGAGTTTTTTAAATTAAAATAGGCACATCCTATTTTTTCTATGGTTTGGCTTTCTTTTTTACGAGGTCTTCCTTTAGGACGTCTATCCATAGTAATACTTAAAACTTCAACCATCTGGTTAAGAAAACTCTTCAAGTCCTATAGGTTTTCCGCTAAGCTAAAAGTTACCGAATTATTGAGCTAATTCAACCTCCTCTGTCATCTTACAGAAATGATGTCAATAAAAATAGGTGTCTGTCCCTATTATTTTTTAAAGAAAATGGGGTGTATCCCCTGTACTACTCCCTAACTTGCCGCCGAGGCATAGTAAGGTGAAGGCACAGTCGGATATGCACGAAATACATGATAAAAAACAGCTTCGGCTTTTTTGTATACATCCTTTTGGGTGTAATACTCTACAGGTAATCCGGTTTTTTCATCCCACAAGAAATTTTGAATTAGAACTTTTACACCATCTCTTGTAGGCTCCCTATCCTGCCACCTATACAGATCCTTCAATTTTTCCTTCAGTGTTTTCAACAGCTCTTTGGCTACCTTCTTTATCTTTTGGATTTCTTTGGGTTTCAGATCTGATTTTGCCAAAAGGTCATAAATAGCCAGAGTCTCCTCATCCAGCCCCTCTCGCACAGCTCGACTTTCTTCCTCGCCCAACCCTTGCACAAATTTCAATAATGCTTCAAAGGTTTCTTCAATATTTTGGCGGTCTTTTTCCTTATTGTACTCATCGATTATCTTTTCATAATGTTCTTGAAAATCTGTCCGAAGCGGATTTCTTTGGATGAGCCGTTCCAGTTTTTTCTCAATCACGCTTTTAAGACTTTGTACAATAGTATTTTTAATCTTAGCGTGTTCAAATTCTGCCCGCAATAGGTCAAAGTTAATTTTACTTATATCATACGGCTTATTGGGTTCTTTGGCTTTGTCGGGCGTAACAGTAATCGACCCATCAATAACTTCATGCAATTGTTTAATGATATCGCTAATATCTGCTTGTTCTCGGTCTCTTTGAAGACTTTTATAGATAATATTTATCGCGTTGTATTGGCTGCGATAAGCATTTACTCCGGGAATTGTCAGACACGCTTTAAATTTAATAAATACTTCACGACACATAACCTCAAACTTCTTTCTGGTTTCATCATTTTCAT
>JAYEJO010000002.1:0-6529 GCA_034660595.1 Candidatus Caldatribacteriota bacterium | reverse complement strand
TTACTAATATTATAATAATAGTTATAAATTTTCCCCACCACAGAATAAGATTTTTAGGACTAAAAATACTTAATACCGCTTGCCAAAAACTGTTCATGTATTGTGTAAACATTAGGGTCTCTCCTTTACAAATGATAATTATAATAATTTTATAATTAATTCGTTAATTTCGTACAATAAGTTAGCACCAGCCAGCTAAAAACTTAAAACGAAAAGCGCAAAACCATAATTCAAAACTCAAAACTTTTCTCTTAGTTTTAAGCTTTGAATTCATAGTTTTAAGATATAAAATACAAGTTAATTTAATTATATTGTTTTAATTTTACTTCTTTAACTAACTAACCAGGTAACCAATTAACTAGCTAACCAATAACAAATTTACAATTTTTTGAAAATTATCTTTTCGTTTTTGTCGTCCAAATCGGCTTCTAATTTATCCCCTTCTTTAAAAACTCCCTCTAAAATTTGTAAGGCTAAGGGATCTTGAATGTATCTTTGAATGGTTCTCTTTAAAGGTCTAGCTCCATAATGGGGGTCATAGCCTTTTTCAGCTAAAAATTCCTTTGCTCTTGTAGTCACTTTCAAGCCTATATTCTTGTCCTGCAATCTCTCCCTTAGAATATTCAACTGGATATCCACAATTTTAATAATCTGTTCTTTATCTAAATTATTAAAGACAATTATCTCATCAAGCCTATTTATAAATTCTGGCTTAAAATGTTCCCGCAGTGAATCCATAACTTTCTGCATAACAGATTCTCTATTCTGCTCATTCATTTCGTAAATCCACTGACTTCCAATATTAGAAGTCATAATCAGGATAGAATTTTTAAAATTAACTACCCTACCCTGTCCATCAGTTAGGCGGCCATCATCTAAAATCTGCAACAAAATATTAAAAACGTCGGGATGGGCCTTCTCAATTTCATCAAAGAGAATAATTGAATATGGCTTACGCCTTACAATTTCAGTAAGTTGACCACCTTCTTCATATCCGACATAACCCGGGGGAGCCCCGATTAATCGGGCTACACTGTGCCTTTCCATGTACTCAGACATATCAATACGTACCAGGGCATTTTCATCATCAAATAAAAAATCAGCTAAACTTCGTGCAAGTTCGGTTTTTCCTACGCCTGTGGGCCCCATAAAGATAAATGACCCTACAGGCCTTTTGGGGTCGGCTATCCCCACCCGGGATCTTCTGATAGCATTGGAAATTAACCTGATTGCCTCATCTTGTCCGACCACTCTTTGTTTAAGCTCTTCTTCCATCCTGACTAATTTACTTGCTTCACCCTCCATAAGTCGGCCAACGGGTATACCGGTCCATTTAGAGACAATCTCTGCAATATTCTCTTCATCCACTTCTTCTTTGAGCATCTTGGTTTCTTTTTGCAAAGAAGCCAACTTTTTATTTTCTTCTTCCAAGTCCTTTTGAAGTTTAGGTAACACTCCATATTTTAACTCAGCAACCCGATTAAGGTTCCCTTCTCTCTCTGCTTTTTCGGCTTCTAATTTGGCTTGTTCGATTTTGCTCTTTATCTTTTGATTCTTCTGAATACATTCTTTTTCGTTATTCCAATGCAATTTCATACTATCTCTTTTTTCTTTGAGAGAACTCAATTCTCCTTCTAATTTGTTTAGGCGCTCCTGAGAAGACTTGTCTTTTTCTTTCTTTAGGGCTTGTTTCTCTATCTCTAATTGAATAATTTTTCTCTCTACTTCATCTATCTCGATAGGCATACTATCAATCTCTATCCGTAAACTGGCAGCTGCTTCATCAACTAAATCGATAGCTTTATCGGGTAAAAATCTATCAGTTATATATCGATCCGAAAGCACAGCTGCGGCAATTAAGGCTGAATCTTTTATTTTTACTCCATGGTGTACTTCATATCTTTCCTTTAGTCCTCGTAAAATAGAAATTGTATCCTCTACCGAAGGTTCTTTAATTAATACTGGCTGAAACCGCCGCTCCAAAGCTGCATCTTTTTCAATATATTTTTTATATTCCTTTAAAGTAGTTGCTCCGATACAATGAAGTTCTCCGCGAGCTAAAGCCGGTTTTAACATATTAGAAGCATCTATAGCTCCTTCTGCTGCCCCTGCTCCCACTAAAGTATGAATTTCATCTATAAAAACAATTATTTCTCCTTCTGCTCGTTGAATTTCTTTCAAAACAGCTTTTAGCCGATCCTCAAATTCTCCTCTATACTTTGCACCAGCAACCATGGCACTTATATCTAATACTATTATCTTTTTACTCTTTAATCCTTCAGGGACATCCCCCCGCACAATTCTCTGTGACAGACCTTCGGCAATGGCAGTTTTCCCTACTCCAGGTTCACCTATTAACATAGGGTTATTCTTCGTACGACGGGAGAGAATTTGCATAACTTTTCTTATCTCTTCGTCCCGCCCAATTACCGGATCGAGTTTTCCTCTTCTGGCTAATTCAGTCAGGTCACGGGAATAACGTTCTAAAGCCTGATATTTCTCTTCCGGATTCTGATCAGTTATCCTTTGGCTTCCTCGAATATTTACTAAAGCCTGATAAATTTTATCTTTACTGATTCTTTCTGCTTTCAATATATCACTAACTCTGGTTCCTTCTGCTTCAACCAAAGCAATAAATAGATGTTCCGTGCTTACATATTCATCTTTTACTTTTTGAGCTTCCTGTTGAGCTGTATTTAATATATCGTTAAGTTCATTTCCGATATATTGTTGCCCTCCGCCACCTCCATGGACCTGAGGGATTTTTTCTAATAATCTTTCTAATTTTACCTTAAGTTCTTCAGAATTAACTTCTAACTTTTGTAATATTGAAGGAATAACTCCCTCTTTCTGATTAATTAAAGCTAATAAAAGATGTTCGCTTTTTATCTCTTGATGGTTATAGCTAGCAGCAATTTGTTGTGCTTCGCCAATGGCCTCCTGGGCTTTTATGGTAAATTTATCAAATTTAATCATTTTTTCCATCTCCTTTAAAAATTAAATTAAAAAGTAGATAAAGAAAGATTTTTGGAAATATTTTCTAACTTTTCAAGCAAAATATCATTCTCCTCTCTATTCCCCACAGTTATACGCAAAAAATATCTGGAGGTTGAAAAAACCGGATCAGAAACTGTTTGAACTAAAATTCCTTGTTCTAATAAACCATTATAAACCAAGTCTGTATTTTCTTTGGAGCCCACCTCAACCAGAACGAAATTAGTCCGCGAAGGGTGAGCTTTGAAAGGTGGAAGTTCGTTTATTCTGTTTATTAATTTTTCGCGTTCTTCAACAATCTTCTTTATACTATCTTTTAAAATTTCTTTATTTTCAAAAACTACCTGGGCGGCAAGTTGAGAAAAAGTATTTACATTAAAAGGGCTTTTAACTTTTCTCACTTCATTTATGATTTCAGGATTAGAAAGTAAATATCCCACCCGTAAACCGGCTAAACTGTAAGCTTTAGAAAATGTTCTAAGAATAACTAAATTATTGTAACGAGAAATAAGAGGCACAAAAGTCTTTTCTCCAAACTCAAAGTAAGCTTCATCCACTACTATAAGACAACCTGATTCTTCAATTATTTTTATAATCTTCTCCTCGGCAAAATAATTTCCGGTAGGAGCATTAGGATAAGCTATAAAAACTACAGAAGAATCTTCTTTTTTTGCTTCCTCTAAAATCTTATCTACATTTAAACTAAAATCGCTCTGACTTAAAGGAATTTGTACAAAATTAGCTCCATTAACAATTGAATAAATTTTATACATGGCAAAAGAGGGCGCTGTGGTAATAAGCCTTCTCCCTTTCTCGGAGAAAGCCTTAATTAAATAATCAATAAGTTCATCAGAGCCGTTTCCTATAACTATATTATCCCTATTTAAACCCCAAAAAGAAGAAACAATTTCACTTAACTTCTCAGAATTTGCGTTAGGGTAATGAGAATATTCTAAGTTTTTGGCTTTCCTTAATATTTCTTCAATAATTTCTTCTGGCAAACTGTAAGGGTTTTCATTGGCATTTAATTTTATTTTATAAGGTACTTCATGGGGATCATAAGGTTTTAACTCTCTTAAACTATCGCGATAATATTTTTTATCTTTTTTCATATCTTATTATTACTCCCTCCTTGCTATGTCAAAGTAGTATCTCCTAATACAATTTAAAAATCTATTTCAATCTCTCTATCATCTCGATTCAGTAAATTAGTAGTTAATTCTGCTTTGCACTGCTCAATTAATAATTTTGCCAACTCATCTCTTGCTTCCTCTATAATTGATTGAGGGGCCACCCCGATTCCATCAATATTAATAATCATTTTTTTGGTATTTTCAGTAATTTTACTAAAATCACCATTTCGCCAATTCCATCTTCTACACATTACCTTTAAAGTTTTATCATCAAAATAAATTACCTCTCCTGGTTGAGGATTCTCTTTCTCTTCACTGCCTAAAGCAACAAACCATTCATCCCCTTTGGCAAAACCAAGGCGTAAATTTCCCTCAATTTTACTGACATCATCTCCGCCGCAAGGGATAAGATATTTTATAGAAATATAATTAAATAAGGCTACTGCTGAGTTGATAAAAGGAAACCCTCCGCCCTTTTTAATTCTTTTTAAAAGTGCTTTTATTGAGGGTGGAAACTTGCACGGGTCAGAACCAAACTTTAAATGTGCTTCATCCCAGGCATTTACAAAAGGATGTTCGATTAAATCTTCCTTCATCCTCTTTTCAATCTCTTTATTTAAAGGTTTCTTTATTCTTTTGTTGCCGAGTGCATTTTCTATATTTTTAACAACTATAATCCCTCTTTTAAAATCAGGAAATTGAACAAAAATTTCTGGATCTATTATTACTTTTCTCATGGTCTATTTATTTACACCTTTCCTTTCCCTTAAAATTTATATACTTTTGCTTAATTTATTTTCCTTAAAATATTCTCCACCCTTAATTAATTTGCTGCTTTTTTGTTTTAACTATTTAGGGATTAATAGTTTTTGAAGAAAAAAGGTGAGAAAAGATTATTTCTTTTCTAAGCTCCTGATTTGATCCCGTAATTTAGCAGCTTCCTCGTAATTTTCTACCTCTATTGCTTTCTGCATCTTTTGTTGCAACTCGGCAAGTTTTATTTCTTTTTCATTCTCTAAGGTGACTTTCTCTGTGGAGGCCTTACTTAATACCTCTTCAGTTACGTAGATAGGGGCGTTTACCCTCAAGGCTAAAGCAATAGCGTCACTTGGCCTGGCATCAATTTCTTTTTCCTTTTGATTTGTTTTTAATCTAACTAAGGCAAAATAAGTATTATCTTTAATGTTGCAAATTACTACTCTTGTTACAACTACGCCAAGGGCATCTAAAATATTTTTTATTAAATCATGCGGTAAAGGTCTTACTGGTTTTACTTTTTCCAAAGCTAAAGAAATCATCTTCGCTTCATAATGCCCTACCCAGATAGGAAGCCACCTTTTTTCAGTTTCCTCTTTTAAAATTACCACAAAACCTTTTGTCACCGGGTCAATTGCTACACCGGAAATTTTTACCCTGATCATTTTTATCCCTCTTTCTTATTTTGCATTTTAACATATTTTTCTTTTAATATTAAGATTTTCTTTTTCTCTATATATTATATACCACAAAAAAGATAAAATCCCTGCATAAATTTAAATTTTTTTCAAATTTTTTCAGTTATAAATTAATTCACCGATTCACTAATTCACCAATTAGCCAATTCACCGATTGACCAATTAAATTAGTCGTTAGTGAATATAACCTAGCGTAGAGCGTATAGCGTATAGGTGCGGGTCATAAGTGTAAGAAAAATACAAAATAGAAGATTCAAGTTGCAAGTGGAAAGTGCACAGTTTTCAGTTATTAGTAAGTAGAATCGTATTGCTTGTTGTATTGACTGGTAGACCGGAAGACCGGGCGACCGGTAGACTGGCAAACCAGGTAACCGGTTAACCATCTTTACTATATACTCGATACTCGATACGCAATGCGAATAAATTGATTACCTTTTAAAGAAATGTTATAATTTTTTAAAATATAAAGATGCTCTATTATTATATTATAATAAATTTTATAAAAATAAAATACTTTTAACCTCAGGAGGAATGTAATAAATTTGCTCACCTTATGGCTCTCATTTTTAATATGCGCACTAATAATCATTTTTACAGGAACTAAACTAACCCGCTATGGAGATATAATTGCTGAAAAGACCGGACTAGGAAGAGTCTGGATTGGAGCTGCATTAATCCCATTAGCTACCTCTCTTCCTGAAATTACTTCCAGTTCCGGTGCCGCCTGGATCAATGCTCCCAACTTAGCTATTGGAAATATCTTCGGCAGCATTATGTTTAATCTACTAATTATCGCTATAGCAGACTTTGCTCATGGTCCTGGTCCACTCCTTAGAGAAGTATCTTCCGGCCAAATTCTAACTGCTATTTTAGGAATATTTCTGTGTGCAATTGCTGCCTTGAGTATGTTATTAAAACCATCGTTTCTCTTTGCAGGAGTTGGCATAG
>JAYEJO010000001.1:0-1412 GCA_034660595.1 Candidatus Caldatribacteriota bacterium | reverse complement strand
GCATTCTCTCTACGGCTGAAGGCTGAATAGTAACATCCTGAAGCTTAATATAGGGGATATTAAGTTGTTCGGAAAGAGCTTCCAAAATATGCTCTTCATTAACCAATCCTTTTTTAACAAGACTTTTATTTAACGGTTCGCCCGAAACGCATTGGTCTCTAAGGGCCTCCTCTAATTGTTGAGGTGTAATATACCCTCTATTAATCAATATTTCTCCTAATTTAATTGCCATTTCCTACCTCACTTTATTTGTAACTACGAATTTCGCTAATTACCGTATTTTCTTTTATTCTTTAACAGGATGAATTAGATTAATAAGATAGTTCTCTTACAACTTTTGATTTTTTATTATCTTTATAATAGTAGAAAAATAAATATTTTTTCTTATCCTTCATAGCCTGTTAATCCTGTCGAAATTCTTTCAAATAACAATCTTAATTCGTATAATTCGAGTAATTAGCGGTTTCATTTTTAACCGCGAATTTCGCTAATTTCACTAATTTAGTTTAAATATAAATCTTTTCCACCGCAAAGATAACTCACCGAAATTCATTAATAATCCTAATTCTTTCCGGCAGCATTTTATAGTATTAAATAACTGGGCTTCTTCAATATTGCCTAATGCCTTCTGAGCTTTTATTTCTATTACGATTTTATTACACGCTATTAAATCAGGTTCGTAATATTTCTTTAATTTTCTATTTTTATAATATATTTCTATTTTGGGTTGGGAAACATAAGGAATTCTTTGACTGCTAAACTCAATCTCAAGAGCTTCCTGGTATACTGCCTCCAAAAGGCCAGGCCCCAGTTCCCTGTGTACTTCCATGGCGGCACCTACAATATTATAAACTTCGTCTTTGTATAATAATTCCTCCATCGATCATCAATAATAATTCGTATAATTCGAGTAATTAGCGGTTTATATCGCCCCTATCATATAAAAATCTCCATCCGGAATTTTATCTGCCTTGCCGGAAATTATCTTTTCACAGCTGCTTAAAGTTTTCTCTAAGGGAACATATACCCCTTTTTTGCCGGTATAAAGCTCGGCGGTAAAAAAAGGCTGAGTAAGAAAATTGCGCAGTTTCAGCGCCCGTTCGAATAAAGTTCTATCGGCCAGGGACAATTCTTCTATCCCGATAATAGAAACAATGCGCTTAAGTTCTTCGTATCTATTAAAAATTTTCCCGGCTTCCTGAGCGATTTTAAAATGCCTTTTCCCTACAATCATAGGATCCATGTAAGAGCAGGAAGACAGCGAAGGATCGATGCCCGGATAAAGGCCTAATTGAATACGTTCACGGGAAAGAATAAGTATGGAATCTAAATAGCTGAATATACATACTACTGCCGGATCGGTTAAATCGTCGCTGGGCACATACACCGCTTCAATCGCGGTAATTGCCGCA